>CAYPXH010000037.1:3958-13844 GCA_964414755.1 uncultured Rhodospirillaceae bacterium
ATAATTGCTATTATCGTGGCACCTGGAAAATTCAAGAAATAAACCCTAAAGCTTGCTTTTCTTATGTTGATGCACAACAACAATCAGGATATAGAACAAGTTGTTTTTACATAGGCCTAACAGCCGATCGTCAAATTGTTTTCGCTGTTTCAACCAAAAACATGGCAACCAATAACCCAGAGTATGGCCACCCACCATTATCAGAATTATCTTTTATAGCACGCTCTATCAACGTAGAGTTTGGTAACTTCTACAATTTACCTATCAACAATGATGCAACAATAACCAACGGTTTCTGTACCAAAATGATTTCATGGAATGTAACCTGGTAGCATTTTATTCGACCGTTACACTTTTAGCAAGGTTGCGCGGTTGATCAACATCATTACCTTTCAGCCAAGCTGCTTGATAAGCTAACATTTGCATTGGTAAGGCATAAACAATAGGGCTATTGATTAGGTGGGTATTGACCGGTATTTCGAGCCGATGATGAACGCCAACTTTGGCACGTTCATGTCCCTGACGATCACTAATTAAAATAACTTGCCCACCCCGTGCAGCTACAACTTCCATATTATTTAAGGTTTTATCAAGAAGATAGTCATTAGGTGCAATAACAACTACGGGAACTTTGTCGTCAATAAGCGCTATTGGCCCATGTTTCATTTCACCAGCTGCATACCCTTCAGCATGAATATAGGTTAATTCTTTAAATTTTAATGCTCCTTCCAAAGCTAAGGGGTAAGAGACCCCGCGCCCTAAAAACAAAACATCTTTTGCTTGGGTCATTTTTTCAGCAATCTTATGGATCATATCTTGTTTACCCAGTAACTGGGCTAAAATTGCCGGTGTTTCAAGAAGTTCGGCTGTCAATTGCTGGGCTGTTTTAACGTCAAGCTGGTGGCGTTTTAAAGCAGCATCAATAACTAAACATGCCAAAACAGTTAGTTGTGCTGTGAATGCCTTGGTTGAAGCCACTCCAATTTCTGGACCAGCCATTGTTGTTACAACAACATCACTTTCACGTGCCATGGCACTTTCAGGAACATTGATTAAAGAAATGGTTTTCTGTCCCTGCTGTTTGGCGTAGCGAATTGCCCCTAACGTATCAATCGTTTCACCCGATTGCGAAATACCTAAAGTTGCCTCGCCCGATGTAAAGCAACCTTCACGATACCGAAATTCTGACCCGATATCAACATTGCAGGCAATCTTGGCATATTTCTCGAACCAATATTTAGCAACCATACCGCTTAAGTATGCGGTGCCACAACCTACAATATTAAGGCGTTGAATTTTATTCCAATCAACCTGCCCAGCAAGAGATGGAAAATGGGGTAACCTGGTTTGCGGTTGCAAATAATGCTTCAGCAGATTTCCAACCACAGATGGCTGTTCATGAATTTCCTTAAGCATATAATGGCGAAATTCACCTTTTCCAATTAATTCACCGGAAAAAGCAGTTTGTTTCACAACACGACTAACCAATTTTCCACGATTGTAAAATTGTGCCCCTTTGGGTGTCAAAACGACCCAATCATCATCTTCTAAATAGGTCACCTTATTGGTAAGTGAAGCTAAGGCAATGGCATCAGATCCCAAATACATTTCACCTTGACCATAGCCTACCACCAAGGGGCTACCACGCCGAACACCTATTAACATTTCATCGCGATGTCCGAAAAGTATCGCAAGTGAGAAAGCGCCTTTTAATCTTGGCAAAGCTTCTGCCACCGCTTGTTCAGGGGTTTTTTGTTGTTCTAAAGAACGGGTAAGCAATACAGCAATAGTTTCGGTATCGGTTTCACTATTAAAATGATATCCTTCCTGCTCTAATTCCTGTTTCAATTCCTGATAATTTTCAATAATACCATTATGAACTAAAGCTACAAGATTGGTTGCATGAGGATGGGCATTTTGTTCACTTGGCTTGCCATGGGTAGCCCAACGTGTATGACCAATACCAACTGTTCCCGGCAAAGGGCGTTCTTTGATAAGGTCGCCTAGTTTCTCAAGCTTTCCTTCAGCGCGGCGACGCTCAATATTTCCATTTACTAGTGTCGCAACCCCTGCAGAATCATACCCTCTATATTCCAACTTCTTCAGCCCATCCAACAATAGCTGAGATACCGGCCGCTTGGCAACAACACCCATAATTCCGCACATTATTTTTTCTCCTTGCTTTGTTGTTTCTCTAGACGATACTTACTGGCACGCCCTAGTTTATTGATCTGTGAAGAACGCGCAACCGCTATACTATCTGCCGGAACATTTTGGGTAATAACGCTACCCGCACCAACTATTGCCCCTTTACCAACAACAATTGGCGCAACCAGTGATGTATTTGACCCAATAAAGCTTTCATCTTCAATGATGGTTTGATATTTGTTAACACCATCATAATTACATGTGATCGTTCCAGCGCCTATATTAACTGATTGTCCAATTGTTGCATCACCAACATATGAAAGATGGTTGATTTTTGCGCCCTTACCTACCGTGCTATTTTTTATTTCAACAAAATTACCGATGTGCGCTTGTTCTTGTATTTCCGTTCCTGGTCTGATTCGTGCAAAAGGGCCTATTTTAGCAAACCGCCCAATCCGAACACCTTCCAAAACCGAGAATGGGCGTATTTCTGCCCCCTCTTCAATCACAACTGCCGGACCAATATGAACAAAGGGATGAATAAGAACATCATGGGCAATCTTAACATCAGCATTTAACCATACTGTATTTGGGTCAAGTAATGTTACGCCCTTCTGCATCACTTGCTGATGCAGGCGTTTTTGCATTAGCTGATTAACATGGGCCAGCTCGGCACGCGAATTAACGCCCAACATCTCTGTCGCTTCTGCCGCGACAACCACTGCTCGCTGACCTTGTTGATTAGCTAATTTGACAATGTCTGTTAAATAATACTCGTTTTGGGCGTTGGTGTTGGTTAGCAAACCCAATAATTGGGGCAATAAAACCCCTCGCACCATCATGATACCAGAATTACACAAATTAATCTTTTTTTGATCGCTGGTTGTGTCACGTTCCTCAACAATCTCTTTTAACAGTCCATTATCAATAACCAATCGGCCATAACCAGTTGGGTTGATCATATGCATACCCAAAACAACTAGTCCAACAGGTTGTTGTTGGCCTTGTGCCTGATCAAAAATACGGCGCATATTTTCAAGGGTTTCCGCTGTAACAAGAGGGCAATCGCCATAAAGTACAAGCACATCGTGATTGGCAATATTTTGCAGCGCCGAAAGTCCAACTTGCACAGCATGGCCTGTACCCAATTGCTTGTCTTGAATGACCGTTGGCCAAGGAAATGCAACATCAGCAACATTTTGCATGTTAGGCCCAACAACAACAGCCAACTGCGATGGTTTTAGCTGAATTGCAGTATTCATAACGTGGCGCAACATTGGCCAACCGGCAACAGGATGCAGAACCTTTGGAAGCGACGACTGCATCCGCTGACCTTTTCCTGCAGCAAGAATAACAACTGCTAACAAAGCCAAATTTAATCCCCTATATAATCACATCGATACCATATCGATTTGTAGCATAAAAACGATCAAATAAAAATGGCAAAAATATGGCATCACTTACTAATAAGCAATACAGCAAGTAATTAGCTGGTCTTATCGATTATACCGGGCATTATCGTATTTTGGGTATCATCAATAGCCGCCGACCCAATGTTTTTTGGACGTCCACGTCTTACATGTTGTCTTGGCTGTGATTCCTCTAATTTATGCACATTAGTTGATACAACATTAGTGGTTGGATTGGTTATAGGCACCTGCCCAATTAATGCCGCCGGCAGCTGCAGGCCATCAGGTTCGCGGGTTATATGAAGATTCGAATCACTAGCTATGCTGTGCACGGGCATATCCATTTTTGATGCTATTGGAACAATTTCTTCTGCATTAGGCACATCATTCTCAATTATCTCTTGATCCCCGGTAAATTCTTGATGATGTTCGTTTGTTCCATCAGAAGTCGTTTGATTTTGTTGGTGGCGGTCCCGGTGATCATGGTGGGAAGTATGATTAATAAGCCGATAGTAATGTTCCGCATGTTGAAAATAATTTTCTGCAGCAACGCGGTCACCAGAAGAGTTAGCGTCTCGGGCCATTCCCAAATATTTGTCAACTATTTGCTGTGGATTGCCACGAATCTTAACATCACCACCGTTGCTTTCAAAAGTTTGATTGCGTGCAAAATTTCCCTGTTTCCGAGGATGACGCATGCGTGAGCGATGGGCGATTGAACCTTGTTTCATGGTTGTTTAACTGTTTCTTTCTTTGAAAAAATAAGACAAAACCGGAATGCACAAGTCGATAAGACTAGTGTCATGAGCAAAACAGAAGTTACTGACGAGAACCAGTAGTATCCTTGCATTTAATTCCGATGGTATTTGTTTTAAGCTTTCGTATCATTTATAATGATGGCCAGCTACTTTCGGGGGTTGCATCACAAGCAACCAATAAAAACCTTTGCCAAAAGGCTAATTAATATTTTCCCCAATGCCGCCATAACACCTGAAAAAAAGGCAAAAATCAAGTAAAATATTATCACGCTTTATTAAAAAATCAGCATCAACGTTGTTGTAAAATTGTCGATAAATCCCAACGCTGCGCTTCAGCTAATTTTTTTCTGCCTTCCATGGATAATTTTGGTAGTATATCAAAAACCAGCGCATGGAAATTTTCTTGGATTTGGGTGTTTAATGAACGCACCTGCTGCATCAACTGGTTTATCATTGCTAAATCTTGATCAGGTTGATCAATCAGCGCCGCTAACTTTTGGTTGGTTTGTTTAAGTTCACGTCGCAAATACTGAAACGACTCTCTTTTATTAGCAAATGACTGACTTACAAGCTGCCGATCAACAGCTGGAAGTTTTTGAATAAAGCGATTAATTGATACAGCGTTTGCCCTTGGCACAGAAGATTGTTCAACGCCGCCCCACCAAAAACCTATAAAAAAGGCGTTAACCATTAGCGAAAACATCAATACAATTAATAAAAAGGGGTGCTTTTTGGCTATCTGTTCATTCGACATGGTATCACCTTAATCTTCAACAATCATAATTAATGCCGGGTCAGCATAAAAATCACCAACTTCAAAATCTGTCTGTTGATAATGTTGCCCTACCACCCAACCACCCGATATAAAAACTATCAAAGAAGCTGACATCAGTACATAAGCACGTAACCTTGATTTTACCCATATTTTTAGCTTATCCCAGATATCAAATTGATATTCTTGAAATTTGACAAGATTTCCTGCCTTTTGATTGGAATGTTCCGCCCCTATTTGCTGGCATATCTGCTGGGCAAGTGACGCGGAAATAGATGGAACATGAATGTATCCAAGAACTGCATCCAGTTTTTTCTCTTTGCTTAAAGTTACTGCCAATTCTTGATCTTTGGAAAGGCAACTATCTTGCATATGCTGGTGTAGCATTTTAGATGAATCTGGCCATTTTTTGGTATCTGTACCAAAATTTTTGATCATCCGATGTAATTTTTTCTTATCGAGCATGTTAAAACCTACTCTTTCTTATATCAAATCTGCTAATTGCGATCGTAATGATTGACGCGCCCGGATTATTAGGGACTCAAGCGCTTTTAAACTTACTCCAAGAGATGATGCAGCCTCTTGATACGAAAGACCCTCGTAAAAAAATAACGTGAAGGCCATTCTCTGGCGTACTGGCAAAACGAGCAAGGCTGCTTTTACGCGTCTTTCCGTTTCGCTTTGCTGCGCTAACCATTCCGGCGTCAGAACAGTATTTGAAGCTGAATAAACTTTATCTTCACTTAGGTTATTTGCTATGTCTTCATTTAGTTCAACATTTTTCGGTCGCCGCAACTGATCAAGACAGCAATTAACAACCACCCGATAAAACCAGGCTGTAAAAGAAAGAGGGCGTCTAGCGTTGTTCTGCCATTTTCCTGCTTCACGCCAAAGGCGCATCCAAGCCTCCTGTACTGCATCTTCGGCATCATGCTTCGATAACAAAAAGCGATACGCTATTTGAAAATAGCGCGCTATATGTTTATCCATCAACGCTTTAAAAGCCTGTTGATCACCCGCACCAATTTTCAAAAGCAGACTATCGTCATCATAATCGTCCATGCGTAATCTAACCTAAAATTTTATCATAGCTATAAGACGATGAATCCTCGAAAAACATGCGCCAATTTATGATAGAATAATAGCAGAAATAATAAACCCCATAATACTAGCCCCAAAAATCATAGCGCATAGCAAAAAACGACGATGAAAATGCTGTGCCTGCGGCAAAAAAGTATCCTTTTTAAACCACAACCAGCCATTAGCAAGAAGGTGTAAAATGCTTTGTGTTGGACGACGACCTTTTACTAATAATTTGTAGCCATTATAAAAAGCCATCACCCAGCTGGCAGCAGCCACCATGGCCAAGACCCAAATAATATACTGAACCATTATATCAATCCTTTACACGACAAAAGTTATATTGCTTTCACGAGCTAACCATGTCACAGATATTAAGAAGACTTAACGATTTTTTATATGTAGTTGCCCAATATAGTTGTGGAATATTTTGAAATTATTGTCTAACAAAATCCAGTATATTACCATGAAAACATTCAATCTATCATGGATATCATGGCTATTTCAGTTAATCGTTGGGATAATAATTTGTATACCAACACTTATTATTTTACTGCGGCTATTTGAACCTTATAGTAGTGATTTTAGTCACCTACGCGCTACTGTACTACCCGAATTTGTTTGGAACTCTATCAGTTTAACATTTGCTGTTGGCGCCTTAAGTCTTTTTTTTGGTTGCACCAGCGCCTGGTTAATAACCTTTTGCAACTTCCCCGGAAAAACTTTTTTTCGCTGGGCTTTAATCCTGCCGTTGGCTTTCCCAGCCTATATCCTTGCGTATCTGTATACCGATTGGCTACAGTTTAGTGGTCCAGTGCAAAATTTTATCCGCCAAATTTTTAATTTTGGAAAAGAAGATTATTGGTTTCCACAAATACGCTCTTGGGGTGGTGCAGTTTTTATCATGTCACTGGCTTTCTATCCCTATATTTACCTATTAATCCGAACAAACTTTCTGAGGCAATCAAGTGCTGCCCTTGAAGTTAGCAGAACACTGGGCATAGGACCATGGAATACCTTCTTAAAAATTACCTTGCCACTATCCCGCCCAGCATTGGTTGCCGGTTTTACACTTGTAGCAATGGAAACACTAGCCGATTTTGGGGCTGTTGCTTATTTTGGCATTCCAACACTAACAACAGGTATTTACCGGGCATGGACTTCGCTAAACGATTCCAATACTGCCGCACAGCTAAGTGGTTTTTTATTACTCATTATTTTTGTTTTAATTATTGCTGAATATCTTAACCGAAACACGCGACGCTTTCAAACAACAGAAAAACAGGTTCGCTATCCAAGCCCTTACATTTTAAGGGGTATAAAAAAGTATTTAGCCGTTACTATATGTTTCTTACCAGTTATTTTTGGTTTTATTTTACCAGTAATGCTACTTGGTATAAATATTATTGATAATTTTGCCGTTATCTCTTTCGGTTCGTTGTTACCTTCCTTAAAAAACAGTTTTGTTTTGGCAAGTATTGCTGCTGTGATTGCAATAATTTTAAGCTTTTTTTTGGTTAGCAGTGAACGATTTCAACCCACGATAATATCAAAAGCTGTCAACAAGATTGCTTATTTAGGTTATGCTACTCCGGGTATTATTATCGCAGTTGGATTGCTTATTATGCTTGGATTTTTTAGCAATTTGGGACAAAGTTTTTTATTTACCGGCAGTATTATTGCCCTTATTTACTGTTATCAGGTACGCTTTCTAGCAACTTCACTGGTTAGTGTTGAGTCAGGATATAGTAAAATCCCATTGTCGATGGATTCAGCAGCTAGGTCATTGGGGCATTCTTCTTTCGGAATATTCAAACGAATCCATCTACATTTTCTATGGCCAACTCTTTTGTCGGCTTGGCTACTTGTTTTTATTGAAGTCACGAAGGAGTTAACAGCTACCTATGTTATTCGGCCATTTAACTTTGATACACTGGCTATCCGGTCTTACCAGCTCATTATTGATGAGCGTATAATCGAAGCTTCTCTTCCTGCTCTTACACTTGTTATCCTTGGGATTATTCCTGTCATTTTGCTTTCCAAACAGTTTGAAAAAAGCCACAGCCACAGCTAAAATTTTTAGAAATTAATCAAGCGTCACAAATCGTTTATCACTTAAATAAAAAAAGGGCCCATAAATTTGGCCCTTTTTAGTTATCAAACTGTTTAGTTTAACGCCAACCAACACGGTCAAAAATGCGCTGGGCTAATGGTTGCTGTTCAGCAAAGCGTGCCACATTTAAATCATCAATTTTAAATTTTGGCGTAAGTGTTCTAAGTTCTGTTTGAACCTGGACACCCGCAACTACTGGGTATTCATTATTACCTTCAGCAAAATAACGCTGGGCTGATTCACTTGCTAAATATTCTAAAAAAAGAACTGCAGCTTCTGGGTGTGGGGCGTATCTTAGCATCCCTGCTCCAGAAATATTAACATGCGTTCCTTGTTGTGTTTGGTTGGGAAATATAACAGCAACTTTTTGAGCGATATCCCTGTCTTCAGTTTTTTCAGAACGAAGCAAGCGAATATAATAATATGTATTCGCAACTGTTAAAGAACATTCACCAGCGGCAACTGCTTTAATTTGGTCTGTGTCCCCTCCGACAGGCTGGCGGGCAAAATTTTCCTTTACGGCTTGTGCCCATTTCTCGGCAGCAACTTCACCATCATGGGCAATTATTGCACCCAGCAATGATAGATTATAAACATTGCTGCTTGAACGCATGCAAATCATTCCTTTAAATTTTGGATTTGCTAAGTCTTGATACGTGCTCACTTCATTTGCCTGAACAAATTTGGGATTATAGACGATAATCCGCGCACGGCTTGAAAAACCAAACCAATTTCCTTGTGGATGTCTTAGATTTGCAGGTATTTTGTCATTTAATATTTTTGATTGGATTGGTGCGAATAAACCAAGTTGGTCTGCACGCCACAAACGGCCGGCATCCACGGTAATCAGTATATCTGCCGGGCTATTTGGTCCTTCGTTTTTAATACGCTCGATTAATAAATCTTCGCCACCATCTAAACGATTAATCCGAATACCCGTTAATTTTGTGAAATTTTCGTAAAGTGCCTCATCCGTCTGATAGTGCCTTGATGAGTAAATATTTAATACCTTTTCTTCAGAACGAGCCTGTCCAACCAATATCATGAAAACACTTAATATTGGTACCATAGTAAGAAATCGTATTTTTTGGTAAATAGTCATATATTTTATTCTCCTTTTATTTATTCAATAATGATAATCATTATCATATACTGATCGATGCATAACAAGTCAAGCACATATCATTTATGCTATATTACAGGAAAAATATCGGACCATAATTTACATATAATAATCAGCCTATAGGCAAAACAACAACACGCTTTGGATCAACAGCAATTCTCATATAAGCATCTTTTGGTTGATACACTGGTTCGGTTAGAACAGCATAAAAGAAATAAGGTTCTGGTAGTTCATCAATCGATAAATGGACTTTAACCATTCTGCCAAGGTCCCGCACATCGTGGATGCGTGCGCGTACGCCAAGACTAGCGTTGTCTGTCTGATAAAAAGCCTCGGCTCGAATCATCAACTTTACTTGATTTACATGATGAAATTCATTGGGTACAGGTATATGTCCCCAATATGATTCAGCCATACCATTATGGCATACAGTAATAACACTACTAGTTTCACCGAAAAATTCAGCAACAAATTCAGATTTTG
>CAYPXH010000038.1:0-13544 GCA_964414755.1 uncultured Rhodospirillaceae bacterium
GGCATTGGGAAAAAGTTGCCGACGAACAGCTTCTGATATTGCTGCATCACCTGACATTTCACCTTCAACCTCAACATCAGGGTTCAATTTTTTGATCATCTCAAGCGCTTGACGCATTTTTTGTGCTGAAACTGTACTTGCACTGCCAAAGTTTGAATGTGACAATAAAGCAACTTTTGGGGTAATACCAAATTTTTTAACTTCCTCAATAGCCAAAAGCGCGGTTTCAGTAATTTGCTTGGCATCTGGCTCGGCCGTAACTTGCGTATCACATAAGAAAAAATTGCCTTGTGGAAGAATTAGGGCATTCATTGCAGCAAAATTATTGGCATTATTTTTAAGCCCAACGACATCATGAATATGACGCAAATGGTGATCAAACCGACCAACGACACCACAAATCATTGCATCAGCCTCAGCGCGGCGTACCATTAAAGCAGCTATTAATGTATTATCTGTTCGTACTAATGTCTTGGCCAGATCCTGAGTTACGCCCCTACGTTCCATAATGTGATGATAAAGTTGCCAGTACGAAGCGAAAGCAGGGTCGTTCTCAGGGTCAATTAACTGCACATCATGTCCGGTACGAAAACGTAACCCTAACTTTTCAATTCTTTTGTTCACCACCCAGTGTCTACCTACCAAAATAGGTTTAGCTAGGCCTTCATCCAATACAGTTTGAACTGCCCTAAGAACGCGTTCGTCTTCCCCTTCGGCATAAACAACACGCTTCGGATCACGCCGCGCCCCATCAAAAACTGGCTTCATCAACAAGCCAGATCGGAAGACAAACTGACTAAGTTTTTGTCGATAAAGTACAAAATCTTGGATCGGTCTAGTTGCAACGCCACTGTCCATTGCTGCTTTGGCAACAGCTGGTGCTATTTCGACTAGCAACCTTGGATCGAATGGTTTGGGAATAATATAATCCGAACCAAAAGCTGGTGTCTCAACTCCGTAGGCAGCTACAACAATTTCGGAAGGTTCGGCATATGCCAGATCAGCAACAGCATTAACGCAAGCAATCTTCATAGCTTCGTTAATTGTTGTTGCCCCAACATCTAAGGCACCACGAAAAATAAAGGGGAAACATAAGGCGTTATTAACTTGATTCGGGTAATCGGATCGACCAGTTGCAATTACAGCGTCAGGTCGTATTGCCTTAACTTCTTCAGGCATAATTTCTGGTGTTGGATTAGCAAGCGCAAAAACCAACGGGTTTTTTGCCATACGCTGAACCATGTCTGGCTTCAGAACTCTGCCAGCAGAAAGCCCCAAGAATACGTCAGCATCATTAATGACTTCAGACAAAGTCCGTGCATTTGTTTCGCGTGCATAACGTGCCTTACGCGGATCCATAAGCTCGGTTCTACCTTTCCAAACAACACCAACTATATCCGTGACAGTTATGTTTTGGATCGGCAATCCCAAATCAACTAATAGGTCAAGGCAAGCTAAAGCAGCTGCACCAGCGCCTGATGTTACGAGTTTAATCTCTTTTAATGATTTACCAACAACCCGCAGACCATTACGAATAGCTGCCGCAACAATTATGGCCGTCCCATGCTGGTCATCATGAAACACGGGTATACGCATACGACTGCGTAATTGACTTTCGATTTCAAAACATTCTGGTGCTTTGATGTCTTCAAGATTAATTCCGCCAAAAGTTGGCTCAAGGCTGGCAATAATATCAATCAATTTTTTGGGGTCTTGCTCGGCTATTTCAATGTCAAAAACGTCAATACCTGCAAACTTTTTAAATAAAACAGCCTTACCTTCCATAACCGGTTTGGCAGCTAAAGGACCAATATTACCCAACCCTAAGACGGCTGTACCATTTGAAATAACTGCAACCAAATTTCCGCGAGACGTTAGTTTTGCGGCTTCAGCCGGATCAGCAACAATTGCCTCGCAAGCAGCAGCCACCCCTGGTGAATAAGCAAGCGCAAGATCACGCTGATTGGCAAGCGGTTTAGTTGAAACAATTGCCATTTTACCAGGTGTTGGGTGGCGATGATATTCAAGGGCACTTTCTGTTAATTTATCAGCCATCCACAGCTCCAAAATTCTATATCATTCAACCAAATCAACTTTGACGAATGTAAAACACCACTGCCTGGCAATGGTGCGGTCGAGAAGACTCGAACTTCCACGGGTTGCCCCACAGCGACCTCAACGCTGCGCGTCTACCAATTCCGCCACGACCGCCCAATCAAAATTGATGCACCTAGCATAACAGACAAAGTCTTTTATCGTACTGTAATAAATTAAGCAATATATAATCTGGTATAATTATGTAATATAATCTGCTATAATTTTGGAAGTATTTACTTATATCATACTACGATAATAATAGGTCAGAACTAATGGCAAGCAGTTTTGAAGAATTGGATCAATTTCTTTGCGAAGAATTCTCTGATGACGGTTGGTTGGATTACGGAATAACTGTCGCTATCGAAATAATACGTACATTGTCTGTTCCTGATTTAATAAAGTTGAACCAAGTTTGGGAGATGCGCAATCAAATTTGGCAAGAACGCTGTGCACAAATTGTGACAGACGCAACAAACGTAAACTATGCTCTTGAAATTCTAATAGGAATGATTGAACGGGCTGATCAAAGAATTGCCATAGTTGCCCTAGATAGTTTACGCACATCAAATTTTTTAAATAACCTATCAACAAGCCAACGTGAAATAGTGCTAGCCAACAGTAAAAAATACTTTGGGCTTACCCATAGCAAACTTGAGAAAAAAATTATAGAATCGCTTACTATTTCCCTACAAGAATAATAATTCAGCTATAAAATAGTTTTAAAAAAGTTGGTTTAAAAGAAATCTCCAAATGACTTATACGCACCCAATAGAATGGTTAAAGGAATATTCTTTGGTTCCCTACATGAAATCCATATCCTTTATGGAACAAAAAATTTTAGATATTCATAGCAATAACAGCACCGAACTAGTGTGGGTGTTGGAACACCCTCCCTTGTTAACCGCCGGCACAAGCGCAACATTAGCAGAAGAACCGTTAAAAAAAACTATTCCTATATACAACACCGGTCGTGGTGGAAAATATACATACCACGGACCAGGACAACGGGTAGTTTATCCCATGTTAAACCTTAAAACGCGCTTTAATTCAGATGTTCGTTCATATGTTCGCTTTCTAGAGGAGTGGATTATTCAAACATTAAATTATTTCGGCGTCCAAGGATTGCGCCGTCCCGAACGAGTTGGTGTTTGGGTTGCACGACCGGATAAAGGCATTGGTTTTGAGGATAAAATTGCAGCAATTGGGGTACGTGTACAACATCATATAACCATGCATGGTTTTGCCCTAAACTATGCCTGTGATTTAGAACCTTACCGCCAATTTGTTCCATGCGGTATTAGTCAGCCACAATATTTTGTTACTTCGCTCCAAGACCTTGGAATACAAACAACAGCACAAGAATTAGACGGTGTATTAACATCAGTTTTTGGCAATTTAATACTAGAACTTAAAAACATAGTAAGTGTATAAAAGCGTACCTATCAAAATGAGTAACAAAATAAGTAATCCACAATTTTATTGCCATAGCCGCTATCGATTGTTTATGCTGGGGAAAATTTTGGTGATGTTGTTAGCTTTTATTGATCAGGAATCGTCAGTATGAAAAATGAACCAGTTTTGCAACAAACCCCCAACAATCTAGAATCTTTCTGGATGCCTTTCACGGCAAACAAGCAGTTTAAGGCTAATCCACGCCTTCTGGCTAGTGCTTCTGGCATGTATTACACAACGGTAGAAGGCAAGCGCATTCTTGATGGCGTGGCAGGCCTTTGGTGTGTAAATGCCGGCCATAGCCGCCCCGAGATTTCAGAAGCCGTTAGCAAACAAATTAGCAAATTGGATTATGCCCCTTGTTTTCAAATGGGACATCCGGTCGTTTTTGAACTTGCTGCAAAGCTAACCACGATCACACCCGCCGATCTTAACCATGTTTTTTTTACCAATTCTGGTTCTGAGGCGGTAGATACAGCTCTTAAAATCGCACTGGCATATCACCGTGCTAAAAATCAGGGAACAAGACAACGTTTTATTGGTCGTGAACGCGGTTATCACGGCGTTGGATTCGGCGGGATTGCCGTTGGCGGTATTGTCAATAACCGTAAAGCTTTCGGTAACATGCTTAGCAGCACCGATCATTTGCCACACACCCACGATCTAGGCAAAAATTCTTTTAGCAAAGGTGAGCCGGCTCATGGAACAGAGCTTGCAGAGACACTTGAACGTTTGGTCAGCTTACATGACGCGTCTAATATTGCCGCTGTAATTGTAGAACCAGTAGCCGGATCGACAGGTGTATTAATCCCCCCTAAAGGCTATTTGAAAAAACTACGCGAAATTTGCGACAAACACGGTATTCTGTTAATTTTTGACGAGGTTATCACCGGTTTTGGTCGTTTAGGTTCGGCTTTTGCAGCACAGCACTTTGATGTAATTCCGGACATGATAACGGCCGCGAAAGGCATTACCAACGGGGCACTTCCAATGGGGGCAGTTTTTGTCCGCCAGTCTATTTATGACACAATGATAGCGTCGGGTGATGGTACAAGCATTGAATTATTTCATGGTTATACTTATTCTGGTCATCCAGTCGCTTGTGCAGCTGGTCTAGCAACTTTAGATGTTTATCAGAAATATAAGGTTTTTGAAAATGCAAAATCTTTGTCTTCTTATTGGCAAGAAGCTGCGCACAGCCTAAAAGGGTTGCCCCACGTAATTGATATTCGCAATCTTGGGATTGTTGCGGGTATTGAATTACAGCCAATGCCCGGAAAACCAGGAAAAAAAGCTTTCCAGGCTTTTCTTGATTGCTATGAGAAAGGATTGCTTGTTCGTACAACCGGCGATACCATTGCCCTCTCTCCCCCATTAATCTTAGAAAAGCACCATATTGATACTATTTTTAACACTTTGTCAGATGTGTTAAAGAAACTTGCTTAGGTAATTCAAGCATAATTTTCTGACACGTACTTTTAACCATAACTATTTATAAAGGAATAAATATCATGCTGATTGGTGTGCCGAAGGAAATTAAAACCCATGAGTATCGGGTTGGAATGGTTCCTTCAAGTGTCCGCGAAGTTATTCACCATGGCCATCAGGTTTTAGTTGAAACTGGTGCAGGGTTAGGAATTGGTTTTGATGATCAGGCCTATATAGCTGCTGGCGCAAAAATTGCTAAAACAGCTGCTGAAATTTTCGAAAAAACCGAAATGGTTGTTAAAGTAAAAGAGCCGCAGGCTTCTGAGTACAAAAAATTACGGCGCGGACAAATTTTGTTTACCTACCTGCACCTGGCCCCAGACCCTGAACAAACCAAAGGCTTGATCGATTCGGGTTGCACGGCTATTGCTTATGAAACAGTTACCAACAGCCGTGGCGGATTACCTTTATTAGCCCCCATGAGTGAGGTTGCCGGCCGTATGTCGATTCAAGTCGGCGCTCATTGTCTTGAAAAAGGGGCTGGCGGCACCGGTATTTTATTAGGTGGTGTACCTGGTGTGGCCCCAGCTAAAGTTGTTATTATTGGCGGCGGTGTTTCGGGCACACATGCAGCCCGTATGGCAATGGGTATGGAAGCCCAAGTTGTTATCCTAGAAAGATCTTTGGACCGGTTGAAACAGCTTGATGAGCAGTTTGGCTCACGCTTGACAACTGTTTATTCAACAGTTGATGCGATTGAATCTTATGTTGTGGACGCCGATTTGGTGATTGGCGCTGTTTTAGTTCCAGGTGCAGCCGCACCCCGTTTGGTTACCCATAAAATGATTAAAAAAATGCGCCCTGGTTCGGTGGTGGTTGATATTGCTATCGATCAAGGTGGCTGTTTTGAAACCAGCAAGCCAACCACACATGCTCAGCCAACTTATGTAGTTGATAATATTATTCATTACTGCGTGGCAAATATGCCGGGCGCTGTACCACGGACTTCAACTTTTGCTTTGAATAATGCCACACTTCCCTTTATTCTGGCCTTGGCCAACAAGGGTTATAAAAAGGCACTGGCTGATGATGTTCATTTACGGAACGGGCTAAATGTTCATGAAGGCAAACTTACCTACCAGGCTGTGGCTGAAGCCTTAAAAATGCCTTATGTCACTGCAGAAAAACTATTAGGTCTTGCTGCATAAAACGCAAAGCATTAATATATTTAAAATGGGCATAATGACACTTATTATGCCCATTTATTTTAGGTAACTGATTTTAGAAAATGACAGTTTCTTGCTTACATGTTGATTTTAACGAAATGTTAGAACCTGATTTAGTTCTCTTACCGCAAACAGATGAAGTTGTTGATCGAAAAGGGAATATAGTTCAATTATACGAAGGACTTTTCATTTCGCTTTATAGCGAGGATTCTGATGAACAAGGAAATCCAGACAATCTAACTGCGGAAGGATGGGTTGAAATGAATAATTTTCAACATCCATGGGGTCAGGCCGCCAAATGGTGTTGCCGAATTAATCACCAGGGGATACGCCATGAATCTGATATAATTTCTGATTGAATAGATTCATTTTAGTGTTGGTTTTGCAATTGTTTTAGTCATTTTAGGTCATAATAAAATGTAAAGTGACCTAGTTTCTTTTTCAGTAATTATATATGTGACCAAAAGAACTTAGCTTTTACAATCTGTCACAGTAATAAGCAGGAAAGCCCGTAACACAGATGTATCACTATACTGTCAGTATTGACGTTCCGGATCTGGCAAGTTCTGTTCGCTTATATAGAAGCGCTTGGACTTAGGCTCAAGAAAGAGCCAACTAAGGACATGGCAATTCTTCAGACAATAAATCTTGATGTGTATTTGCTCGAGAAGCTGGCGGAACTCAGGCCTGCAGTGACTCGAGCACTCAGCGCGTATATTCGCGGCATTGGCCCCCCGTGCATCTGGACTTTATTGTCTCTGACCTATCCTATGCGTTAGAGCGTGCTGTTGCTGCTGGTGCCAAACACGAAGGGAGCGATAAGGGGGACTGGGGAGAGATTGCGTACTGCAGTGATCCATTTGGCAATGGTTTCTGTTTAATTGAGGGGTAAGCTTTCTTGCCAGCGTGCCCTAAATATAAAGCATGCCTGATATATTATTGCCGCTTGCTTTATGTAATATTTTACCAGGGTAGGTTGTTGCTTGAATAAAGGATTCCATCAACAAACAATCCTGCATTATTGTATTTTCTTTGAAGGGTGCTGATAGCACCCTTTTTATCAGGCCTTTATCTTCTATTTCAATGGTAAATAGGACTTGATCAAATGATAGTGCTGCACCCCTTCACCAGGATCGTTACACTCATTATCCATAACAAAAAAATAGGCGCGGCAAGTTTCACTGGTCATGGCTAACTTAATAGCTTCTGCAGCATCAGCCTCACTTCTCCACCAAACAATATCAATATAATGATCTTGATCTTTTTTAAGCAATTCACGTCGCAAAAAGCCTGGTAGTTTTTCTAAAAATTTTTTTTGGAATATATCCGAAGCACTTATTAAATCTGCTTCGCTAATATTAGCTTTTTTCTTGAAGGGTGCCCATTCAATAGCTTGTGATGACATCATCAAATAACTCCTTTAACTTTTAATTGATTATCGGCTATGTAACCGCAAAAATATTATGCTTTGTAATTATGACATTTTATGTCATATTTCTTGTATGATACGCACAAACGGTTTTTCACAACTAGCAAGGCTAGACCAATTACTTGCTTTACTTAAAACCTCTGATTACACAACGGTTCGTGAGATTGCCCAGCAATTACATACCAGTGATCGGACAATTATGCGTGACCTAAATATTTTAAGAAACCGAGGTATTCTAATTGATAGTGACGTTGGTCGTGGCGGTGGTATTCGTTTGTCAACGTGCTGGGGTATTGGTAAATTGGCTGTCAGCCATTCTGAAGCCATTCATTTGCTGCTAAGTCTTGCAATTATTGAAAAACTTGGTGCACCACTATCGTTGACACATATAAAAAACCTGCGGCAAAAAATTATCCTTGCTTTCCCCGAATCACAACGACGGAATATTTTATTACTTAAAAAACGTATTCTATTGGGTAACCCTGCTTCTATCCAAGTCTTACAGAATTATCAACGCAGCACACCAAAAATGCTTTTACCCGTTGAAAAAGCTTTTTTTGAAAGACGTTTTTTGAATATTGTTTATAAAAATGAACTAAATCAATCAAGCGAACGTACAGTAGAACCACATTTTTTATTAATCAACTGGCCGGTTTGGTACCTAATGGGCTGGGATTGTACAAAAAACGATGTACGTATTTTTCGCTTGGACCGCATTATGCAAAGTGATGTTCAAAAAACTTATTTTCAAACTCGTCCAATCAAACCATTCCTTGAAAAAATTGAGTTCATGGCTGAAGAAATATAGAATTAAAATCTATTGATTGGCTTGACAACACGCTAATTCTCAAGCAGATTGGGCTAAATTATATTTTAATATGGGTATTATGCCGTCAATTATTACTGCCGATGGCGCTGTTCACCAGCTGCCAAAACAATTAAAGGGCTATGAGATAGCCAAACAATTATCTGCCCCTAAAAATATTGTTGCTGTTAAGATCAATGGTATACCTAGTGATTTGTCAGCTCTTGTACCCGAGAAAGCGAAGGTCGAGTTTGTTCAGCGCGAAGAGTCTTTGGGTCTTGAGATTCTGCGTCATGACTGCGCCCATGTATTAGCTCAAGCTGTACAAGAACTGTTTCCCGGAACACAGATTACTTTTGGCCCGGCCATTGAAAATGGATTTTACTACGATTTTGCACGCGATACACCTTTTACACCAGAAGATTTGCCAAAAATTGAAAAACGGATGCACGAAATTGTTAATCGCAATTTACCCATTATACGACATGTGTGGACACGTGAACATGCGATTCAATTCTTTAAAAGCAAGGGAGAAGCTTTTAAGGCCGAACATGTTGGTACCATCCCCGCTAATGAAGAAATTAGTGTTTATCAACAGGGTGATTTCATTGATCTTTGTACTGGGCCGCACTTACTCAATACAGGGCAATTGGGTAAAGCATTCAAGCTAACAAAAATATCTGGTTCGTATTGGCGCGGCGATGCCAAGAATGCAAAATTGCAACGCATATACGGAACTTGTTGGGCAACAGAACAACAACTAAAAGACTACCTACATCAGCTTGAAGAGGCTGAAAAACGTGACCATCGTCGGTTGGGTCGCACCATGGGTCTTTTCCATCTGCAAGAAGAAGCCGTTGGCAGCGTCTTTTGGCATCCCAAAGGTTGGACATTGTACCGCACGTTAGAAAATTATGTGCGCAGCCAAATTGCGCATCACAATTACCGAGAAGTTAGAACGCCTTTGTTATTTGACAAGTCCTTGTGGGAAAAATCAGGTCACTGGGAAAAATACCGCAAAGACATGTTTGTTTTTCAGGAAGAAGAGCAAATATTGGCTTTAAAACCAATGAATTGTCCTGCACATGTACAAATTTTTAAACAAGGTATCACCAGCTACCGTGATTTACCCCTACGCATGGCAGAATTTGGTTGTTGTCACCGGAATGAAGCTTCAGGATCCTTGCATGGAATTATGCGTGTCCGCTCATTTACTCAGGATGACGCACATATTTTTTGCCGCGAAGATCAAGTGGTTGGTGAAACAATTTCTTTTTGTCGTTTGCTTGAAAAAATGTACCTTGATCTAGGCTTCCCTGAATTTACGGTTAAACTGGCAGACCGCCCTGCTTTACGTGCAGGTACGGATGATGTATGGGATAAAGCCGAAAATATTCTTCATGAGGCTGTAAAAAAAGCTGGATTGCCATACACAGTCAATCCGGGTGAAGGCGCGTTTTATGGACCAAAATTAGAATTTTATCTGAAAGATAGCATTGGTCGTGTTTGGCAGTGTGGCACACTACAAGTTGATTACATTATGCCAGAACGATTAGATGCTTCATATATCGCTGAAGATGGCTCTAAAAAACGTCCTGTAATGTTACACCGCGCTGTACTTGGTTCACTTGAACGCTTTCTGGGTATTCTTATTGAACATCATGGCGGCCGTTTTCCATTATGGCTTGCGCCGGTACAGGTCGTAGTAGCTAATATAACTGATGCTAGCGCCGCCTATGCCCAAAATGTGCATGAGAAGCTTCAGCAAGCGGGTATCCGTACAGAAATTGACACCAGGAATGAAAAAATTACCTATAAGATTCGTGAACATAGCGAAAACAAGGTGCCTTTAATTTTTGTAGTAGGTGCTCGTGAGGCCGAACAACAGCAGGTGGCTATTCGGCGCTTGTCGGGTAAGGATCAGGATATACTGTCTTTGGTAGAAGCCCTAAAACAAGTGCAGCAAGAAGCAAAGCAACCATAACAAAGTAACTTATTTATAAAAATAATCGAGGTGAAATGGCTAATACACATACAAATAATACAAATAACGCTGGAAATGCGGGAAATAGTGAACGGGATAATACGCGTATTAACCAGCAGATTTCAGTGCCTAGTGTACGTCTAATTGACGCCGAAGGTGAGATGGTGGGGGTTGTACCCACGCGCGTTGCTTTGGCCAAAGCGGCAGAAGTAGGCTTAGATTTAATCGAAGTTTCACCAAATGCAAATCCGCCAGTATGCAAGATTTTAGATTATGGCAAATATAAGTATGAAGCTCAGAAACGTCGTAATGAAGCGAAGAAAAAACAAAAAGTTATCGAAATAAAGGAAATACGCATTCGCCCAGGTATTGATGATCACGACTATGATGTGAAATTACGGGCAATTGTTCGCTTTCTTGAAGAGGGTGATAAAGTACGCGTTAGTTTGCGATTCCGTGGCCGTGAAATGATGCACCAAGAATTAGGAATGAAGCTGCTGGATCGGTTGAAAGCCGATTTAGGTGACAAGGCTAAAATCGAGCAGGCGCCAAAATTGGAAGGTCGCCAGATTTTAATGGCGTTGGCTCCTAATAAAGCTTAGTTGCTTTTTCTGGTTTTTTATCAGAATTTTTGGTCAATAGCTTAAGAGGTGCTACATGCCTGATGGTAATGGTTCATTACAGCATATTTTGTCAATCGAATCCTTATCCTTAGACCAAGTTCACGCAATATTTAAGCTCGCGGAAACGTATACTCAACCGCATCACAGGTTTCTGTATCGTGATCTATTAAAAAACCTTACGGTTATTAATTTATTTCTTGAGGAATCAACCCGCACACGCACTTCTTTCGAGCTTGCCGCAAAGCGGCTAGGTGCTGATGTAATTAATATAGCACCGGCCTTAACATCTTTAAAGAAGGGCGAAAGTTTGCGCGACACAATTCAAACATTACAAGCAATGTCAATGGATGTACTGGTTATTCGTCATCCAGAATCAGGTGCTGCTGATTTTATTAGCCGTCATGTTAAGGCTGCGGTTATTAATGCCGGTGATGGCACCCATGAACACCCAACCCAAGCATTGCTTGATGCTTTCACCATTATGCGCAAGAAAGGCAGAATATCTGGGTTAAATATCGCGATTTGTGGTGATATTTTGCACAGCCGCGTTGCACGCTCTAATATTATCCTGCTGGGTAAAATGGGCGCAACATTACGCTTAGTTGGCCCAAAAACATTGCTACCAAACACTTTTAAAAAACCGCATATCAGTATTCATTACCAATTAGAAAACGCCCTTGAAAACGCAGATGTTGTGATGATGTTGCGGTTACAGCAGGAACGAATGCAGGGATCATTTATTCCTTCTTTACAAGAATATCAGCAGTTTTTTGGCTTAAAAAAATCATATCTTAAAAAAGCAAATCCTGACGTAATTATTATGCATCCTGGACCAATGAACCGTGGCGTTGAAATTGACAGTGATATCGCCGATGATCCGCAATACAGTGTTATTTTAGAACAGGTACAGATGGGTGTAGCAGTTCGTATGGCATGTTTAAGTTTGTTAACAAAAAATCAACATACAACAATCGATAGCCCTACCTTAGCCAAAACCCAAGCAGGCGACCATTATGCATAATAAAGTTATAAAATCATTACTAAATGCGCGACTGGTTGATCCCGAAAGTGGTCTAGACCAAAGAGGCGGCTTGTTAATTGAAGATGGTTTTATTGGTGATTTTGGACCACATATCGACCAAAAATATTGCACAAAAAGGGAAATTACCACACAAGATTGTCAACAACACATTGTCATGCCAGGGCTTGTTGACATGCGTGTTCAGATTCAACCAGTTGGTCAGAGTCTAGAAGATTCACTTGTAAAAATATCAAATATGGCTGTGGTTAGTGGTGTTACCTCACTCGTGTGCGTTCCAACAGCTTCCCTTATATTTGACCAGGTCAACAAGGTTTCGCATCTACAACAAAAGGCTAAAGAACTTGTAAAACCCAAGCTATATACCTACGGAGCAATCACACAAAATTTATCTGGCCAACAGATCACCGAGATGGGTTTACTAAAGCAAGCCGGGGTATTAGGGTTTACTGAAGGTGTTAAATCTCTTGATCATCCAAAAGTTTTTAATCGTGCCCTTAACTATGCCCAAAATTTTAACAGCTTAATCCTACAATTTGCTGAAGATCAGCGCCTAGCCGATGGTAGCGTTGCCACACAAACCACATTGTCTATTGATATGGGTCTTCCATCTGTTCCAGCAATGGCCGAGGCAATGCAAATCACACGTGATTTACACTTTGTTGCAGCGAGTCAATCTAGTTATCATTGTTTTCCTGTGAGTACACGCTTATCAACAACCGTTTTAAAACAAGCTAAAGAAAAAAGTTTGCCTGTTAGCTGTAGCACCAGTCCATCATATTTTATGCTTAATGAGCAAGCAGTTTACGGGTATAATTCTTTTGCCCGCTTATCTCCACCGCTTCGTTCACAAGATGATCAATTAGCTGTCATTCAAGCCATTCAACATAATATCATTGATTGTATCTGTAGTGACCATACCCCAATTGATAGCGAGGGAAAGACAAATACCTTCAATCAATCGACAGCTGGAATAATGATGTTACCTTTTTTATTCCCCTTAACCTTAGAACTATACCGACATCATGAAATACGTTTAATAAACCTGCTTAAATTGATAACATGCAATCCAGCCAAAATTCTAGGCCTACCACAAGGACGTCTTAAAATTGGTAGTCCGGCAGATCTTATTGTGGTTGATATAGATAATCCAACAATCTTGCCATCTCTAGACCAGGTGTTTGCAAATCATCTGGGTTTGTTTCAAGATATCAAGATGCATGGTAGGATTTTACAAACCTATATTGATGGTCGATTGGTGCACAACCTGTTTTAGGAGAGAACGGAATGCCGGAATACATTGAACTAATATTAGCTGCAATTACCGGTTATTTTTTGGGTTCTATTCCTTTTGGACTTATTTTAACCCGCATGGCGGGGCTTGGGGATATTCGCAATATAGGATCGGGTAATATCGGCGCAACAAATGTTCTGCGTACTGGCAGAAAAATGTTGGCCTTC
>CAYPXH010000039.1:0-12687 GCA_964414755.1 uncultured Rhodospirillaceae bacterium
AATAGTTGTATATGCAACTAATATAATGACATGGCACGAAAAAAAATCAGCAATTTACAAGATCATATTGGCTACTGGCTCAGGTGTTTGTCAAACTTCGTATCGCACCATTTTGCCATGCGATTAGAAAAACATGACGTATCGGTAGCACAGTGGGTAGTGTTGCGGTTGCTGCATGACAGACCTGGTATCAGCCAGAATGAAACAGCCGCATTGGTGGGGGTCGATAAAAGTTCGCTCTCGCGCTTGCTGGAACGGTTGTTGGTAAAAGAATTGGTTAGTCGCAGCCCGTGGGTAAATGATCAGCGTTTTATGCAACTGCAATTAACAGCTAAGGGCAAAAAACTGGTGCCGTTGCTGGCCGCTGCGGCCGATGAAAATGACCGCCGTTTTTTCAACGGATTAAGTGAATCGGAACAACGGCAATTTCTGGCAACCATTCGGCAATTGCTTCGGGTGAATGGTTGGAATGACACTGAACGCGGCCAGGACAGATTAAATTAAATATAAAAGGTAAAAAAACATGAATATTAACGTTGTTACCGAATGCACGGCTTTATCATGGGCTGGTAAAATTACTTTTGGTGAGGTTGTGGTCAAGTTGGGTGCGGCCGGGGTTGAACGATATATTGTCGATTTGGTTGGGTTTCACAAATTGTCGTATGGGGTTAGTGGGAATTATCATATGACGCCCTTGCCCTTGAACGGTATAGCCAAAGTGGCCAAACATTTTAATGGGACTGAAGTGAAAAACGCTATTCTTGACATTCAACAAGGCAAGATTGATTATCAAGGCTTCTTGCGCCGTATTATGATGGCCGGCTGCAGCCATTACGAAGTTTTCATTGCCGGTAAGAAGGCCATTTATTTTGGTTGTGACGGCAGCCATCATATTGAGAATTTCGCAAAACATAAGGAGTAGTTGATATGGAACCCACATCGATACGTTGCGGTTGGGTTGGTACGGGTAAACCATTTTATGAAGAATATCATGACAAGGAATGGGGCGTGCCGGTGTATGACGACCGCCGCCACTTTGAGTTTTTAATTCTTGAGGGTGCGCAAGCGGGCTTAAGCTGGGAAACCATTTTGAAAAAACGTGCGGGATATCGCCAGGTTTTCCATGAATTTAATCCCGTCAAAGTCGCCGCCATGAGTGACGCCGACCTTGAAAAAATTCTGCAAAATCCGGGGATTATTCGCAACCGGCTAAAGGTATTTGGCGCGCGCAAAAATGCGCAGGCATTTTTAAAAATTCAGCAGGAATTTGGTTCATTCAACACTTATATATGGCGTTTTGTGGGTGGTAAGCCGAAAATAAATGCTTGGAAAAGTTTGTTCGAGGTACCATCTACCACACCTGAATCCGATGCCTTATCTAAGGACTTGAAAAAACGCGGCATGGTTTTTGTGGGCTCAACGGTTATCTATGCCCATATGCAGGCAACCGGTTTAGTGAATGATCATTTGACTAGCTGTTTTTGCTATCAACACCTTGCTAAATAATATGATAATCCTATTTAGAACTAGGCTGTTAACCAACGAGGAAACGATCATATGCCAAAAAGCCCCATACTGTTTGTTGTGACATCACATGCCATTATTGATGGTACCAATAAAAAAACTGGCCTGTGGTTAGAAGAACTTAGCACACCATATTATGTTTTCCGTGATGCAGGGTATCAGATTGACATTGCATCAATTAAAGGTGGCTCTATTCCTATCGATCCGGCATCACAAAAGCCAATTGGGCAAAATCCGCCAAGTGTTGAGCGCTTTTTAAAAGATCAGGACGTGATGAAATTATTAAAAAAAACGCACGCAATTAGTGCGATTGATGCCAAAAAATATGCCGCGGTATTTTTGCCGGGCGGTCATGGAACCATGTGGGATTTGCCGACGAGTAACCATCTGGCACATATTGTTTCTATGTTATTGGCCGATGGTAAAGTGGTTGCGGCCGTCTGTCATGGCCCGGCTGGACTTGTTGGTGCCCGAGATAAAAATGGCCAACCGGTTGTGAAAGGACGTAAGGTTTCTGCCTTTACCGATTCCGAGGAAGAGGCGGTTGGTTTAACCAAGCAGGTGCCGTTTTTATTGGAAAGTAAATTGCGAGAATTAGGTGCCAATATTCAAAAGGGCGCAAATTTTAAGCCTTTTGCCGTCGCTGATGGCAATTTAGTCACCGGACAGAACCCAGATTCAAGCGAGAAGGTAGCCCAGTTGGTGTTGCAACGGCTGCAATCAGCATAAATCCTAGTTGATATGGTTTGCCCTAAGCTAAAAGCAAAAAAGCCAAATAAACAACAAGCCAGCTGAGTGTGGTAGGCTTGTCGACACTAATGATACGGTAGGTGCATCCTATTGCTAGCAGACATTAGCCTATTCTTGATGATCAGCCATATTTTAAGCCGATTTAAAGAAAAAGCAGGGTAATTACCTTCATTCATCCAGCAGCTGGCAACTAGGAATTAGAGAACAAACTATCATCTAGTGTTAGTCGCGGGTTAAGAAATTAAAGGAAAAAAGCGTGGAAGATATTAAGGTAATTCTCTCGTTGATTAAAAATAAATATCGTTCGCTGAGGAATCCAAATTTTTCTTTTGTTCAACAAGCAGTAAGACAAAAACCTTATCAAGCGCTTATAGAGTCTATTACCAATTCATTTTCTGTTACTGAAGATACGGACGAGAACGATAATGTTAGTTTTGGATTTATTCTTCGCACAACAACTGCAACCCTCATATTACGAATTAGCATGCTGGGGCCTTACTATATTCTCTTAAAAACTACCAGAACAGGTTCTTGCTTCTTAATCAAACCGACAAGCTATTTATCGTCAGCAGAACAACAACTTATTGATCTTTTATCAGAAAAAGGCTTACACATGTTAGATGAAGGCTTGTTGCTTCAGCCCATAAACTTAACACTAAGTAATACACAAGCTAAAAATACATATATATTTCAGGCTTTGTTTACTGATACTGATACCATTCCATGGAATTCTGAGAATGAAGAAACAAAAAATGACAAAGGAATTTTAGGTCGTTAATAGCGGGTATGAAGATACAAGTTTATTAAAAATACGAATTGATGATCAGCCAAAACCAAATCAGATATCCAAATTAGATATATTGGCTATTCGCAGATGGGGATAGTCAAAGATTGCAAAACTTATATCCTACTTTGTCTACAAAATCATTGATGTTTAAAAAAGAAAGAACAAAATCAATCTGCAATATTTGTTGTTGATTGGATTAGTATGGCCAAGTCTTATAAGGGCTTGGCCGTTATTGTTCTTAAAATTTTCCTGCGCGAAAATCGGCCAAGGCCTGATTAATTTCGGCCTGTGTGTTCATCACAAACGGGCCATACCCTACCACCGGTTCATTCAAGGGTTCTCCGCTCAGCAATAACAGGCTGCTGTTATCCACGCTGTTGATCAGCACCTGATTTCCTTCCTGGCTGAATAAAGCCAATTCTTTGGCATTAATCGTTTCTGGGTTGTCTGCACCTGCTACCTGTATCTGGCCGCGCCGTACCAAAATCATGGTGTTGTGGCCTTCTGTCAGCGGTATGGTTAAACTTTTCCCAACCTCTAAATTAATGTCCAGCAGGTACACGGGTGTAAAAGTTTTAGCAGGTCCTTGTGCCTTGCCGTAAGAACCGGCAATTACGCGCAATTGTCCGGTCTTATTCGGCAAATTAACGACCGGAATATTGGACTTGGTAATTTCCTGATACCCAGGCTTGGTCATTTTATCTTTGGCAGGCAAATTAACCCATAATTGGACCATTTCCATAGAACCGCCTTTTTCTGTAAAAGCTTGGCTGTGCATTTCTTCATGTAGAATGCCGCGGGCGGCGGTCATCCACTGTACGTCACCTGGGCCGATTGTACCACTGTTACCGGCGCTGTCTTTATGCTCAACCGCACCTTGGTAAACAATAGTAACGGTTTCAAAACCGCGGTGCGGGTGAAAACCAACCCCACGCCGATGATTGGAGGGGCTAAAATCTGTTGGGCCGGCGTAATCAAGTAATAAAAAAGGACTTATTTCATCGGCTTGATGATGATATGAAAAAAGCGTGTTAACAGGAAACCCATCGCCAACCCAGTGCATGCCAGAACCACGATTAATGCGGATTAATTTTTTGTTGGCCATTATTTTTCTCCTTTTTTAGTGTTCTTGATGATAAGTTGGGTCTACACGATATTTTTGCAAGTACGAACCAAAAGGATACTGACGATGGCATCCCAATCAACAGATAAAAAAATGGTTTCATGCCCGGTTGAAATAACCTTAAAGGTTATGGCCGGGCGCTGGAAGGTATTAATCATTCAACAATTGCTGGTGCAGCCCAAGCGTTTTAATCAATTACAACGCGAGCTTCCAGGTATTACCCACCGTACACTAACCAAACAATTGCGGGAAATGGAGGCACATCAACTGGTTATTAGAGATGATTACCGCGAAATACCGCCGCGGGTCGAATATCGTTTATCTGCTTTGGGCAATAGTTTGAAAACTGTTTTAAACGCCATGCATGATTGGGCGGTTAAATATGGAAAACAAATTATTGAAGATGGCCAATTATAATTTATAAAAGTTGCTTAATAGGGCAATTACATCGGCTGCATTCGCGGCTGGGTTATGCACAGGATACATTACCTGCCGGATTTTATCTTGTTGAATAATCATGGTTAAGCGGCGCAGCAAAATATATCCATCAACCGTAAAAGTTGGTAACCCTAATGCTTGGGTAAAAAGCAAATTTCTGTCACTTAACAAGGGAAACGGTAAATGCAGTCTTTGAACCGCCTCGGTTTGATAAACGGTATCTTGGGTGCTAAGCCCAAACACGGTTGCATTCAGTTGCCGAATTTCCTGGTAATGGTCGCGAAAAGCGCATGCTTGTGGTGTGCAGCCTTTGGCACCGGGAATAATATCCCAATCCTTTAAAGAAGGTTGGTTGGGGGGGCTGGTACGCGGGTATATATATAAAACGGTAAAATCACTTTTTAATTCTGCCAGATTCACCATACGGCCATCTGTTGTGGGTAAATTAATAGCTGGAATAGTTTTGCCAATTAGTGTGTCAGAATAAAAATTATCTGGTAGTGGTTGGTGCACAATAAATTCTTTCAATAGGTTATACGTCATCAGACGTGTTACAAATACTGTCCAGGGGTTGTGCCAAACGCCTTTTTAAACAGGTTGATAAAGGAAGATACGTCCTGATAACCCACATCAAAAGCCACGCTGGTAACCTTTTCGCCGTGAGCTAATTTTTGCAGGGCGCATAATAACCGTAGTTGCTGCCGCCATTGACCGAAAGTCAAACCTGTTTCCTTCATAAATAAACGGGCAGCAGTACGCTCGGTAAGCCCATGTGTCTGCGAAATTTTATCTAAAGAAATTTGGGTTGTTATATTTTCCTCTAGCGCCGTTGTCATCTTTTTTAAGCGTATATCTTGGGGTTGTGGTAAATATAAAGGTGCTGTTGGAATTAAGGGTAGCCAATCGATAAGTGTACGTAGCAGGCGTTTTTCCTTGCCATTAGTTGGGTAATCCATACCAAAATCCGCTGCTGCTACCAATAATTGTTGCACTAATGGACTGACAGAAACCACCCCACAATCTGTCGGTAATATAATAGAATCTTGCTCTGCATATAGGGTATGAAGCCAAAAAGGTTGACTGGAAGAAACGGTATGTAAAGTATTTGGCAATATCCATACCGCGCGTTGTGGTGGAACAACCCACCGGCCTGACGAGATTGAAACCGTAATAATCCCTTGGCTTGCATATACAAGCTGTGCACGGCGGTGGCTGTGCCACGGGCCTTGCAAAGATTGATATTTTTCAGCAATAACAACCAAGGGGCGGGGTGCATCATCGGGGTTAATTGAAACACTCATTTTGTCTGGTTTACCCTATTATTTGTCTTAATTGATCAAGAATAACTTAGCAATACTGCTAATCTATGTCCATTAACCTATCAAAGGAGCTTTCCATGTATTTTTTTAAATCTTCCATTATAGCGGCCAGCCTGATGTTTGGTACACTACCTGCTATTGCTGGGCAATTACATGTTTTTACTTCGGGGGATGAGGGTTTTAACACTCATTCAGTTTGGTATGATGACGGATACGAGGTAACCGTTGTTGACACCCAATTCACCCCGCAAATTGCCCAACAATTAGTATCAGATATTCAAAGCAAAACCAAATCGCCAATTACACGGGTAATTATTACACACCCAAACCCTGATAAGTTCAATGCCGTATCTGTTTTTCATGGGTTGGGGGCTAATAGTATTGCCTCGGCCAAAACGGCGGCGGCTATTCCAGAAGTTGATGCGTATAAACGGTATTTTTGGGTTGAAATAGCCCATGTTTTTACGAACGAAACATATCCAGCCATTGAACCAATCAAAACAACTTTTAGTGGGCAAATGGTTATTAATCTAAAATCTGGTGAAACAATTAGCTTAATTGAGCTAAAAGATCCAGGGGTTTCCAGTAATCAGATTGTCGTACGAATTGATAAGAGCGGGGACCTTATTGTGGGTGACTTAGTATCCTATCAAGCCCATATGTGGTTGGAAGGTGGAATTGTCAATGGCAACCCCAAAGCGAATATTAGTGGTTGGAAAGCAGATTTGCAGCAGTTGCTAAGCCTGGGCAAGGGAACGGTTTATGGCGGACGGGGTAAATTTGGTCCAGTTAGCCAGGTTGTTAAAGATCAAATTGCCTATCTGGAAAAAGCGGATCAAATTGTAACTGATTATATAAAAAACCTTGGTACAACAAGGCAGGTCGAATTAACCGATCCAATTCAATCACAACAACATTTTCAGGCCATTCAGGCAGAATTTGTTAAGGTATTTCCAAATCATGAATTGCCTGATTTAATTGGATATGGTGTTTATGGATTGGTCTTATCAAAAATATCATCGAAATAAATCAAGAAAAAGGAAAAAATTATGAAAATTGCAGTTGTTGGAAAAGGTAACATGGGAAGTTCTTTGGCTGAATTAGCTAAAAAAGCTGGCCATCAGGTGGTTGTTGGGTCTCGTGATCCAAAACAACCGGTGCTGAATGCGGTGAAAGGGGCGGATATTATTATATTAGCCGTGCCGTATGGCGAAGCCTTAGCCTTGGCTGATAATAAGGAAGTGGGTAAAACCATAGCCGGAAAAGTGTTAATCGACATCACCAATCCCTTGGCCCCGGATTATATGAGTTTAACCGTGGGGCATACAACATCGGCGGCAGAAGAAATCGCCAAACGCCTAAACGGTGTCAAAGTGGTAAAAGCTTTTAACACCATTTTTGCCGATGTTTTGAAAAGCCGCCTGCAGGGTGGTAGGGGAAGCGCCACGGTACTGGTTGCCGGAAATGATGAAGAGGCAAAAAATGTCGTTATGTCGCTTGTGAGGTCATTTGGCTTTGACGGCGTTGATGCCGGTACCCTATCGGCCGCCCGTTATACTGAACCAATGGCTCAGTTATTAATTCAGCTGGCTTATGGCAAGGGTAAAGGAACTAAAATTGGCTGGTCTTTGGCGGCAGCCGGTTAGAAAATATATCCTTTCAATGATCGTTATAGATAGATTAGGAATTAAAAAAAACACACTAACCAGATAATTCCCCTTTGGCAAAAAGGCCAGCAAATGCTGGCCTTTTTCTTTTCATATACAATCCTTACGGATGATGGAAACAACACAGTTTTGGATTCATTTTAAGCTTTTACTGTAACCAATTCATCCCAATTTGTGGTATAATGTGGTGATCGCAGGTTACAGCGCATTTGCCAAGGGCGTTTCGTGCCTTGGGCGGCCAGGAAAATTTTATCACGCCCAAATTGGTGGTTAATTTTATCCATGACTTGCATTAGTTGATCTGGTTTGGCTGAGTCGGTAAATAAATTGGCGGCAGCTTGGGTGTTTTGTATAAGATTGAGCAAGGTTACTCCAGCTTTTTGGTAACGTCGATTCGGTTTAAATATGTCATTTATCATTTGTTGAGCTTGTTTTAGCAGGTTGCTGCTATTATCGGTTGCCAATGGTAAACCAGCCGTAAGAGCGGCATAATAACGATCAGCACCATCTTGATGCCGGCTGGTAGCAATAAAAACATGTATGGCTTGTGCCAGGCTGCCTTGGCGTCGCATCTTTTGCGCTGCACGACTTGTATAGTCGGCTATGGCCTGCTGTAATTCCGATAGCTGGTACACCGGTCGGCCAAAAGAACGCGAATACATAATATTACGGCGTGGACCAACACTTTCGGCAGGGATACAGCTTTGGCCGTTTAATTCACGCACAATTCGTTCAACTACCACGGTTAAATGACGGCGCATAAAAGCCGGATCACTATTCTTAAGATCCAAAGCACTGTAAACACCCATCTCCCGCAACCTTTTTCCCAATCCATCTGAAACACCCCACACATCATCAACATTGAACGTAGCTAAAATGTTATTTTGTTGTGTGGGGTCACTAATATCAAAAACAGATTCGTGACATTGATTTTTTGCAATATCGGCGGCAATTTTTGCCAGCGTTTTGGTTGGTGCAAGACCAATTGACACTGGAATTCCAGTCCACTGCCTAACCCGGCGACGCAATGCACAGACCTGGTCAAATAAATTTGGTGGCAATGGGTCATTCCACTCTAGAAACGCTTCATCGATGGAATAAATTTCCATCATATCACTTGCTGGTCTTAATGTTTCCATTACCCGGTTCGACATATCGCCATAAAGGACATAATTAGATGAAAATACTTCAATATGGTTTTCCTTGATAAATGATTTATATTTAAAATAAGGCGCACCCATGGGCAGACCAAGTTTTTTAGACTCTTCAGAACGGGAAACAACACAACCATCATTATTGGATAAAATGGCAACCGGTCGATTCTGAAGCCGTGGGTTAAAAACGCGTTCGCACGATACGTAAAAATTATTGCAATCCACTAGGGCAAAAAATGGCATTTTCTAATTTCCTAGACAGGATGAATCACATTGGTAACGACACCCCAAATATGAACGTCTTGCGTACCACTTATATGGATGGCAGGAAAATCTTGGTTTTCTGGCATCAGCCAGCTTCGACCATTTTTTTGCAATAAACGTTTTACCGTTAATTGGCCGTCCACAGCGGCAATAATAATTTTACCAGATTTTGGTTCTAAGCTACGATCAACAACAAGTATATCACCCGAATGAATACCAGCCCCTATCATGGAATCGCCCATGGCACGTACCAAAAAGGTCGCCGCTGGGTTTTTAATCAGTTGCTTATTTAGGTCTATTTTTTCCTGAATATAATCATCTGCGGGTGATGGAAAGCCCGCCTGAACTTTGTGGCCATAAAGTGGTAGGATATAGCCATTCTTATGCACAAAATCGATGACCGTTGTTATCAGGCTTGTTGGAATACGCACCGGTTTTGTGGCTTGCCCAAACTTACCTTGTCCCTTAGGTCTTCCGGCATTCTTTCTGGCACCGCCATGGGGCATTGCTTTGCTCCTGCATTGTTACACACAACCCATAACATGAATAATGTACGGTATTCAAAGAATCAATATGATATTTAGTATGCACGAGAATGGTGTGATAAAAAATCCTTACTTAGTATCAAATACCAAGGCCAATTTTTTTTGATCACACTGCAACAAGCAATACCCTAAGCGAACAAATCCAAAAGTTATTTTTTAACAGAATCAATAAATTGTATTAATGTCTGTTTAAAAAGGGGTAATCTGTATAGCCATGTGGACCAGGGCTATAAAATGTTTCTGGATGGACAGGATTTAGTTGACTATTGAATGCAAAACGTTCGGGTAAATCAGGGTTCGATATAAATAGTTCGCCAAATGCGACGGCATCTGCCTGATTGTTTTTTAAAACACGGTCGGCGGATTCCTTTGTTAATTCCTGATTTGCGATATAAACACCCCGGAAAGATTGACGAATTGTCTGACCCACTTTACTTTCACCAATAGATTCGCGCACAAAAATAAAGCCAATTTGCCGTTGATCTAAACTTTTGGCGATATATTCAAAAGTATCACGCAGATGTGTTGCTGGATCTGGTAGTTTGTCACTGCGTGGTGATAAATGTACACCAACACGTTTGGCACCCCACACGCTGATAACCGCATCGGTAATTTCAAGTAACAACCGTGCACGATTTTGAATCGATCCACCATATATGTCAGTGCGTTGATTGCTGCTGGCATGCAAAAATTGATCAATAAGATACCCATTAGCCCCGTGGATTTCAACACCATCAAAGCCAGCAATTTTGGCATTTAATGCGGCCTGGCGGTATGATTCGATAATGGCTGGGATTTCATCAAGCGCCAAGGCACGTGGTGTAGTATATGGTCGTTTGGGGCGTAGTAAACTAACATGTCCTGGGGCAGGGATGGCGCTTGGTGCGACAGGAAGTTGTCCATGTAAAAAAATGGGATCTGATACACGCCCTACATGCCACAACTGTAAAAAAATACGTCCGCCCGCTTGGTGTACGGCTTGGGTAACAAGTTTCCAGCCATTAATTTGCGCATCAGACCATATTCCAGGCGTATCTGCATAGCCAACACCCATGGGTGAAACCGATGTTGCCTCGGCAATAATCAGCCCACTGCTGGCGCGTTGTTGGTAATATTCTGCCATCAATATATTGGGTATACGTTGCTGTCCAGCCCGACAACGGGTTAGTGGGGCCATAATAATTCGGTTGGGTAGGGTAATATCCCCAATCTTTAGGGGGTCAAATAATTGTGACAAAATATTAATCCTTGATAACTGTCTAATCTTTTCTAGTGATATGGCATAGTTGGATGGTTGCTTCAAGGGGGTGTCTTAGACTTAAGGTAACTTGGTTTATTCAAGAATCTCCCATTCATGTTTAACCCAACAAAATAAGAATAAAAATTGGCTGTATCCAAATTTTCTAAAATAACTACAGCAAATAAATTTTTTATTTTGACTAGTGATGATAAAACAGATACAAAAATATACGTCAATAAGCGGGTGTAGCTCAATGGTAGAGTCCCAGCCTTCCAAGCTGGTTACGCGGGTTCGATTCCCGTCACCCGCTCCAAAGCAGGTTTTTGGAGTGTAAACGGGCTTGCTGCCAATATGCTGTTGGCGTGCGGTGTGTTTTTGTTAATTTACGGCAGTAAATGTTATTTATTTGCTTGACAGAAATAACTTTACGGATCAGATATTCATAAAATTGCGAAGGCTTGATCCGTTGGTGGTAATGGCTTTTATATTTTTTTATTTTATTTATTGAAAACATCCAAACTGGGTAACACAAGGAAACGATAAAATGTCTAAAGCGAAATTTGAGCGAACGAAGCAGCATTGTAACGTTGGCACAATCGGGCACGTTGATCATGGTAAAACGACAACAACGGCTGCTTTAACAAAAATTTCATCAGAAGTTTTTGGTAAAACAAAGTATGTAGCCTATGATGAAGTTGCTAAGGCGTCGGAGTCTCAGGGACGTCGCGACCCAACCAAGATTTTGACGATTGCTACAAGCCACGTTGAATATGAAACAAAAGCACGTCACTATGCCCACGTTGACTGCCCAGGTCACGCTGACTACGTTAAAAACATGATTACGGGTGCTGCGCAGATGGACGGCGCAATCCTTGTTGTTTCTGCGGAAGACGGCCCAATGCCACAAACACGCGAACATATTTTGTTGGCGCGTCAGGTTGGCGTGCCCGCACTTGTTGTGTTTTTGAATAAAGTTGATAAAGTAGACGACCCAGAGTTGTTGGACCTGGTTGAAATGGAAATTCGGGATTTGTTATCGTCTTATAATTTTCCAGGCGATAAGATTCCAATTATCCGCGGCTCTGCTCTAAGTGCAGTTCAAGGCACAAACCCAGCGCTTGGTAAAGAATCTATTTTAAAACTGATGGAAGCAATTGATAGCTTCATTCCGCAACCACAACGTCCAAAAGACAAGCCATTTTTAATGCCGATTGAGGACGTATTTTCGATTTCTGGACGTGGTACTGTTGTCACTGGTCGTATTGAGCGCGGTGTGGTTAAGGTCGGTGAAGAAGTTGAAATTATTGGATTGAAACCCACAACCAAAACTATTGTTACGGGCGTTGAAATGTTCCGTAAATTGCTTGATAGCGGTGAAGCCGGTGATAACGTTGGTGCGTTGTTGCGCGGTACCAAGCGTGAAGAAGTTGAACGTGGCCAAGTCTTGGCAAAGCCAGGGTCAATTACCCCGCATACCAAATTTAAGGCAGAAGCTTATGTCTTAAATAAAGACGAGGGTGGCCGCCATACACCGTTTTTAACCAACTATCGTCCACAGTTTTATTTCCGGACAACCGATGTAACCGGTATTATTCAGTTGCCCGAGAATATTAAAATGGTTATGCCCGGTGAAACCGTTGCCATGGATGTAACCTTGATTGCTCCAATTGCTATGGACGAAGGTTTGCGCTTCGCTATTCGTGAAGGTGGTAAGACGGTGGGTGCCGGTGTTGTCACTAAAATTCTTGAATAGGATGCTTTAGTATAAGTTAGTCGTGGGGCAGGGCTTTTAAAAGGGTCTTGCCCCACAAGACTTTAGGAGTGTAGCTCAATTGGCTAGAGCACCGGTCTCCAAAACCGGGGGTTGGGGGTTCGA
>CAYPXH010000040.1:0-12645 GCA_964414755.1 uncultured Rhodospirillaceae bacterium
GCTCGTCAGGCTCATAACCTGAAGGCCGCAAGTTCAAATCTTGCCCCCGCTTCCATTTATAAGCTTTAATATCTATTACTCCGTAAAATCTAATTTTAAGTAGTTGCTACCAGGTTGCTACTTCTTTCTGAGTTTTCAATATAATGCAGAAAGTTTTCATGTAACTTCTACACAAAGTAAGTGAGGCATTTGTTACTTGTCCTGATAGCATTATATATATATATTGGTAGTAACCAAAGGTTTCTGTAAGGAAGATTATGACGCTAACTAGCTAGTTAGCTAATGTTGCTGTTCCAAAATCTATCCTTGCATCCTATACCACTAATAAATTTCTAACCATTTACTCTAATCAAACTCATTTGACGAATTATCCTTAGAAGCATGCTAAAATCCTACGTTTTTCAGGGTGTGTAGGTGCTTGTAGGATAGCCTCCTAGGTAGGAATTACAATTGCTTACACAAGAACTGCATTAAAGCATATAAAACTTTTGTCGCAAAATTATAGTTGATACTTAATCCTAATAAAGTCATAGCTGGACAGAATAATAAAGTAGCACCTAATACGATCTTTTTTCTATTTTTCTTATCAATTAAAATTCCAGTAAATGGTGATATAATTAAACCAGCTATGCTGCCACAAAGCAAAACTTGCCCAATGGAAGCAAATGATTCCCCAAATATTCATAGAGGTCTAAGTAAGTGTAGTAAGATAAATTGTACGCGCCATCTACCTGAGGTCACCTGCCTTATGGAGGGGCTTTTATGGACCATTATTACTTTCTATCTCGGTAAAATTGGCAGGAGCTTACTATGAATGAAAATAAATTACTTGGATAATAAAGCGATAACTTCCATTGCGTTTGTTTCTGGCTTGGATACTGGATACATTACATGTTTAATTCTGCTATTTTCGATAATTGATGTTAAACGACACAGTAAAGTATAATCTTCCACTTCAAAAGTTGGTAACCCTATTGCTTGAGCAAAACTCAACTTTTCATCGCTTAATAAGGGAAATGGCAAACTTAATCTTTTAGCAGATTCAATTTGGTATTCTGTGTTTTGCGTACTAAGACCGAACACATTGGCACTCAAGCGATTCAGCTCTCGATAATGATCCCGAAAAGCACAGGATTGTAGAGTACATCCTTTAGCACCTGGAATAATATCCCAATCTTTTAGAGAGGAGAATCCAGGTCGGCTTGTTCTTGGATAGGCATATAAAACAGTAAATCTACTTAATGGTAAAGAGAGGTCGATCATACGTCCCTCGGTTGAAGGTAATGCTAGTTTAGGTATAGGTTTTCCAACCAGAGCTAGGGGATTAAAAGTATTTGATATATTTTTATTCATATTTACGTCCTCTCTATATGAAGTTCATGGAAAAGTTGCAAAAGAATCATCAGAGGTTAAGATTTGAAAGGCATTACGAAGAAATTGATAGCAAAACAAGTTATATAACCAAACCGATCCCGTGGATCGCCATACAGAATTCGGTTGGGAATTTCTTTTGCAATATATACATCGATTACATTAGGGGAGGAAACCACAGAAGTTAATTTCGTTCAGGCTTGTTTTAATATTTTACCCGCAAGAAGAAGACCAATTTGACTAACTTTATGGGGCTGAAGTAGCTAAGGGAGGAAGAAGGTAGTAAGATAGGTAGTATGGATGAGCGAAAAAGCAGATTAAGTTTGAGGCAACAGAGCCGATTGGTGGAGCATTTTGTGGCAGGGACGACGGCACGAGCGGCGGCTGAGCTCGTGGGTATTCAAGCGAATACAGCCATCCGTTTTTTCATGCGGTTACGGCAGTTGATAGCCAGCAAACAGCCCAGTTATAAGTTATGTGGTGAGGTTGAAGCGGATGAAAGTTACTTTGGTGGTGTACAAAAAGGCAAACGGGGTTGAGGTGCAGCTGGAAAAATAGCTATATTTGGCTTGTTAAAGCGTGGTGGCAAGGTTTACCCAGCAATCATTCCTAATGCCAAGACAGAAACGTTGTTGCCTATTATTGAAGAGAAGGTCATGCCGGATAGTATTGTCTACACAGATACCTTCAAAGCCTACAATGCTTTAGATGTGTCAAGTTTCCATCATCTACGCATCAACCATTCCAAACTCTTTGCAGCTCGGCAGAACCATATTAATGGCATCGAAAATTTCTGGAGCCAAGCTAAACGTCATCTACGTAAATTTAACGGTATCAAACCGGATAATTTTTATTGGTTTTTAAAGGAATGTGAATGGCGCTTCAATGGCGGCAATCACAAAACACTTCTAATCCAACTCAAATACTGGTATAAATTACCTAATCATTAACCCTTAGCTACTTCAGCCCCAACTTTATTTATAGTATTGCCCTCTAACTTAGCTTTTTCATCAATTGGTAATTTTATAACAGCTTTAGATATGGCTCTTAATTAGGTTTTGGTTATAATTTTCAATTGCTTCAATAAGTTGAATATGTTTTTGATCTTGATAGAAACCCAGGAATAATGGCACACTATCCACATTTAGTTGCGTAGCCGGCTGGCTTTCTGCCCAAAATGGTTGATGTTCCGAAGCTATGCGAAATTCATGATGTCGGATCAATTGCTTAGAAATTTCTTTGTCATTTATCTTAATTAATGCTGTATTAAGGCCTTCATTCCGACGTAAAATAACTATTCCGCCTAAAGGCGATACAGGTTTAATTATGCTACGGAAGTGCTCAGCTAGGCTTATAATTGGCAAAAGAACCTCAGTAACACCATAGGTTGCTACCAAATCTGGAAACATTTCTACTGTTTTTTTGCGTATATTGGCACTAATAGGTAAGCCAGCAACTTGAATGTTTTGTGGGGTCGAAAGTAGAATTACCTGGTCATTTGAGACAAGATTCCACTGGCGTGCCAAGCATGACAGCAAGAAAGTGGTTTTCCCTGCTTGGCTTTCTCCCAGAAATAAGTAGGTTTTATTATGATATTCTGCAGCGCTACAGTGTAAGTGTCTAAATCCGAGTGAACGGCAATAAATAATAAATGTAATATAAACGGTTCTGGCAATTAGGCGGACATTAACTTTGTCCCCTAAATCCGTAGCTATTTCAACTTCATTATTTTCAAAAATATAAGTTACATTTCCCTCTCTGCGTGCATGCCTAATATAACCGATCTTCCTAGGATTCCAATATATTTTATATCCTCTATCATCGGTCATAATTGCTATATCGTTCTCATTATCATTTTTTAGGGAAGGTTTATGAAACACGATTTTTCTTTTTAGCTCTATAGTGGCAGGAATTTCAATAAAGTATGGAGCAAGGGATTTGACCACTAAATCCAGAATATTTTCTTCACACGAAATTGAACAATAAAAACTTATGTCATTAGCTACTGATCGAAAATATCGTGTCCTCTCTGTCACTTTATAATCCTTTCAAGAAGTCTTGATATACTTGTGAAGCTCTTGGGCCAATACTGCCTTGATATTTTCCGTTATAAAGACTTATTTTCCCCATGGGCTTCCAAAATGTTACTTGTGCAATTCTAATGCCTGGTGTTAGGACTATTTTCCTTGTTGCGTAAAATTGAAAAGTCACTTGTCCATATGATCCAATATCTATAAGATCGGCAGTCACATGAACGAATAAGCCAAGCCTAGCTATTCCTGATCGTGCGTGAATAATAGGAACAAAATAGTCACTACCTAAGGCTTCGTTTGAATGGCCAAGAAGGAAATCACCTTTATCAATTTGTATTTGTTCACCAAAGGGAATTCTTAATTCTTGTACTCGCGTAGGTTGTCGTACATCTGAAAAATCATCTTCATACCGTAAAAAGTGTGATCCTAATGTTAAATCATAAGAATTTGTCGTGGCATTACTCGAGTTGAAGGGATCAATCTTGATTTTTTTATTAAAATAATTTGCAATAATTTCATCTCCAGTAAGTATCATTTAGGCATCCTTAAAAGTGAAGGAAATGGTTTATTTTCTTTAGCGTATTTGCCAATATATTCTTGACCCGAACCCTGGTTAATCCAGAAAGAAACTTGACCGACACACATACCAGGATAGAGTTTTAGAGATCTGGCAAAATAAAGTTCTAACGTCCAACGATGAGCAGATCCTCGGTGTCCTAGATTGGCAGAAACTTGTAAGAAGAGGCCCAACCGGCCCATCGAGCTTCGTCCTATCAATGACATTGCATATCGCTGGCTTCCTATAACTTCTGCAGTAGAACCAAGATACATTTTTCCTTTTTCAAAAATCATTCCATCTTCAGCAATCTCCATTGTTTTGCCATTTTCATCAATTATAGTCGGTCCCAAATGATAATTGTAACTATTTGGATTAATATCATGTTGATTATATGGCGATAAGATAATATCTCCTGATGCCACAGCTTCTGCGATTGTTGGGCCAGTTAAAATCATTTAGTCACTCCAAAACTCATAATGCTTTAAAAAGATTGATTAGCTAAGCTTTAATCTTTTCCAACTCCAATAACCTTCATCACCGCTTTCATTTGAGATAATCCACCCATTTTGGATCAATTTTTCCATTAAAATGCTGTTAAAGATCCCGTGTCCTACCAGAATAACAAGCTCAAATTTCAATGATTTATCTAATATCTTATTAATAGCTTTGTCGACACGAGCAGCAAAAGTTGCGTTTTTTTTCTCATTCCCATAACCTTGTTGATTAAATTGTTCTACAAGATCATAAATCCACTTCTTTGGAGTTAATACATGGCGAAGGCCTTTAGCTTTTGGCAGTTGAAACTCTGTCAATAAAGCGTTACGTTGAAATTCATCATTGCCCAATAAGCGTCGTGTTGATTCTATTGCCCGTGGTAACGGGCTAGACATAGCCAGAAAATTGCATCTTTTAGTTAGTTGAGTGATAAGACTGGGGGGTGGAGAAGAGGCCTGTTTTAGGGTTGCTTGTCTATATTTTAGGCACGCTAGATCGAATTGGTAGCCAGTGCAAGTGTCTGGCCAAGAAAAATCCACCTCACCGTGCCGAACAAATAAAAGTTCACCATTGTTTCGAACATCTAAAGTCATATCTACCTCTTGGCGTTATATCTCCTAAAAATGATCACTATATTAGGGCTGTAATAATTTATAACTGCGTATCCCATGACGTTACAAGTCTACCAATATCCTCCATCAGTGATACGGGACTACCCCAATTTTTTGCCAACTTAAGTGCATTTGGTTGCTTGCCGGCATAGAAAGCTAAAATCCCGATTAGCATCCAAATTTCAAAATAGTTTATTATATATTGGTTGATGTGGGGATATTTATGGGAAAAATATTCTCTAAGTAAGATACCTGCTTTTGAATGGCGGAGTTGAGCAGCGGCTGCTCCCATACCATGCGCAGGATGGGTATTCCCCAAAATTGGAATGTTTAGCAAAACGATCTGTTTCCCATTAATTAGAAAATTTTTTAAATTCAAATCCACGGGTGAGAATTGACTAGGAAGTGCATCAAATTCTTCTATAAGTGCCGATGTATGCGAAAGCCAATTTTCAATGGTGTTGATGAAAGAGGTTTCAGATATAAATTGTTTGCATTTACGCCAGTATTTTAGCAAATAAAACTCATTAAACATACTGATTGATTCAAAAGACGGGGAATTGACTTTAAAAAGACCAATAGATTTGGAGGGAGGATCAATATGTTTGAAAATTTCAAGACAATTGATAAAACTATCGGTGATATTCATATGTAAAACATTATCATCAATGTGCACTACATTTGCCAGACTTTCACCTTTAATATACTCCATAACAATAAGATCAATACCAAGTTCCTCCCTAAGATATCTTACATCGTATACTTCAGGTACTCGCATGTGTTTCCGAAGTTGCAGCATATAATTAACGAGATAGTTCGTCGGAATGTCATTATCTACAATAACTTTAACAACACAGATATGCCTTCCAATTTCAACGCGATATACATAGTTATTTGTGTCGCTCAAAAGCGATAAGGAAGACCCTTTCCATAATGATGAAATATAGTTTTGAATCTCTGTTTTTCCGTTTAATATTGTCATCAAAAAACCTTACCAACGCTTATTGACATTGTTACTAAAATCCCATTTTGTACCTCGATACTTTACTGGCAAAAGATCAGAAAGCTGATGAATAATGAGATTGGAATAATCTGGGGTTGATAGGCTGTCGGACCGTACATGGGTCTCATCAATCAAAACATATGGATTTCCAACATAATCGCTAAGGAGTTCACGGCACAAACCACATGGTGCTACAAAACGGGGTTTGTTGTTTTTTTCCGATGATTTTGGATACCGCAAGGCTGCAAGGACAATAGCTTTAGTTTGTCCATCGTCGCAGAATTTTTCTAAAGCAGAGGTTTCAGCGCAGGAAGATGCTCGTCCAACCATGGCTTCAATATGCATCCCATAATACCGGCGGCCATCAGCTGCTAAAAGCACAGAGGCAATTTGATGATGTTCTTCACGATAACGATCAGAGATATAACTGTGAAGATCACTTCTTATCCACGGCACCATAGCTTTGATAACTTCTAAAATTGGTTTATTTCTTATATTTGATAAAGAGTTACTAACTAAGTTATTAAAGGTTACAAAAATTACCTTTTTTAGTTCCTCAATTGTACCTTCGTTAATTATTCTTTTGTCAATAGTAGCTGATTCATAACCTAATTCAGTCGAATGATTATCGTCCCCTGCTGTAATGTCTCCGCGTAGCTGTTTTCTTTTTAAGCGAACCTCAGGTGAGGCAAATACTTCGATAATGGTAAATCCCATCTCTTTGAGATGTATTAAGTCGATAGGGCGGGCGTCATCACAAATTAATATATCTGCTCCAGCAGCCATAGCTGTATTGCATTGGATTTCAAATTCAGATAAAAGGAAGTCAGGTTTGATAGCTCTAAAATGCATGCCAAAAAAGTTTAGAAGTTTTCCATCCTGTTGATTGCACTGCGTATTAGATCCAAGCCGCTTGAAAAAGGCTTTTTGCATATCATAAAGAGGAGCGGCAATATTTACAGTTGCCGCGCAAATAGACCTCTCCACTGAAAATTCATGGAAAATTTTTGCTGTTGTAGATTTTCCAGCACCTGGTTTCCCTAAAAGGGCAATTCGTGGAATATCTATTATTTTAGAAGCAGCCTTATGCATGTTACTTAGGGTCTTCACATACGAAAATGGAATTTTTCTTTGCTAGCTCAAAAAAACCGAAGGAAGTTATGTGAGATTTTATGCGATTTTCGACGAATTTATGCATTTTCTCCAAATGTTTATCTGTTACCTTATCGCCTAGAACACGCCGAATCCCACAATATTCGTGCCCCATTGAGTAAAAAATCATAAATGGTTCTATATCTTTAAAAATTAAGCTATCTGGGTATGGTATCTCAGTAATTTTATTAAAATTTTTTCCAAGATATTCTATTGCATTTTCCAAAACCATCGTACCACGACGTGTTAGAGGCGATTTTTGAATTTCCTCTTCCGTGAATCCTACCTGCCTCATGGCTAACTCGTGCAGCGCATACATCTGCGGCATAGAGTATCTACCTTCAATTGTAATAAATACCTTGCCTTCTTTTGTAACGAGTTTAGATAAAATATTACAAAATCTATCAGGTTCTGTAATATAATGAAAAATATAGTTCGCCATTACTCTGTCAAATTGGTTCTCACCTAAGGAAAGTGCATCATAAGCATTCATTTCTATTAAACGAACGGGTTTCCAAGCAATTTTCACTTGTTCTTTTGCTAGCGCAAGCATAGCAGCGGATATATCGATGCCAGTTAAACTTCCTGGTACTTTAATAAGATTTGCTACCTCGCGCATGACAAGGCCGTTACCACAGCCAATATCTAATACCCGTTCATTCCCACTTAATTTTAATTCCATACTAATTTTTCGTGGTAAAGGAAGAGGGTTAGTACGAAACAGATTGTGTGTTGCCTGCTGAATGGCAAGTGCAGTATTCTTCCCAAAATGATCTTGAATATATTCCTCGCTAAATGGAAGCCAATGATCTCTTGTCTTAGGAGCTTCTTGTTCTTCAATATTAAAACTGTCCAAGATTTTTCTCATTGTTGCGTACTTACGATGGTTGTAGGTGGGGTGTTAATTTTAACCATATATAATATTATTATTGCTACTAACGTTAGTATAACTGCAAGTATGAAAGGCGCCGCAGAACTTCCAAGGTCGAATAGAAATCCACCTAGAGGTGCCATAATGGGGATCAATATTTTATAAACAAAACCCGTTATTCCAACCACACTACCTATTCCTGCTTTAGGGGCTCGTTCATGTCTAATTGTCCAGATACAGTGTATATAAAGCATTGTTACAAATCCTTGAAGTAGAGCTATTAAGACGAGTAATTTAAGGTTAGGAAAAAATGTGCTGCTCGTGTAGATAATACCTACTGCTACAATAGGGATAAGTAATGATACTTTGGGTGAAAATTTTTTTCGGTAAGCTGGTGCAATAAGGGAAGCAAAAAGGGCTCCAATTCCTCCTAAGCTAAATGCTAATCCAACTTTCCAACCAGCATTAGAATTGGCTATATCTGAAGAATAAAGAATGCCTGTATAGAAAAGTGCATCAGCTGCATTAAGAAGCGACATGATAATTGTTGTTGATAGCATCCATTTATCGGAAATAATGAACGAGAAACTGTCGCGTAATGATAAAGAGACTTTTCTGTTAGACTTGGCTTTCTCAGTGTTTATTTGCTTAAACGATTGCTGAATAACCATCAAACGCGCAAAAATTATAGCTGCGAATGCGAAAGGTATAGTCAACCAAATTAAGGTTCTTGAGCTAACCCAGTATAACAAAAAACCTAGTAACATGGGTATAATAAGACTAGCGAGATTGCTGGCAGTGCCAAAGCGAGCATTTACCAGATTTAAAGCTTCTGCTGGCAGATGTTTCTTTGATAAAACGAAGCATAAATTTGAATGGCCGTATCCAGCACCGAAAATGACAAATGAAACAAAAACGAGAACTTTATATTCGCTTTCAATTGACAGTAATGTTCCCAGTACAATAGCCATAATGGCTATAATAGTTAAATAAATAAACAGCAACATGTTTCCATTCTTTGAATCATTAACTCTTCCCAGCCATATCGCAAATATTGCAGCAGGTAAAAAGCTAGTTCCATAAAGAAGCCCCCCGGCCGTCGCTTCACCAGTCGATTGTAATTGAGAGAGCGGGAGTAGGAATCTAAGAGCTTCAAGAACGCAAATTATCAAACCGTAGTTAAACACAATTGGCAGAATACTGTAAGCGGTAGTATTTGCAGACTGCTCTAATATATCAGAGGATTTCGGTTTGAGATCTGAGATTGAGGAAGTAGTTTTATTTGTATAGTTCATTAGTTTAGCTATTTAAAAATTGTTGATCAAGGGAAGTGAGGCACTCATTTATAAACATTACAGATTGAGGATCTAAGGCATCATTACTATTATTAGTATTTAGGATTGATGCCCTAGCTTGTGAATTTCCTTCAGCCAGGTAGTCAATTATCTTTATTAAATCTAAAAGCTCTTTTTGAATTTCTAAGCGACGGCTAATATCTATTAATGAAATCAAATTAGCACTATTATTACGAGTTAGTGCTTCTAAATGGATTGCTGTTTCCAAAACAGTACGTAGCCGAAGTCGTTTAGCTTTAAGGCTAATAGAAACTCTAATAGCAGCGGTCAGAAGTAGCCCGAAAAGGTTTGAACGCCGTAATCCTCTAAAAGGTTCTGTCAATTCTTGAGATATAAAGAAATTGGTGTCATTCTTATAACCAAAAGAATAAGTTTCTTCTATCATAAATAATAGAAACCACTTATCATTTGACTTCACCAATGGGCCAAAAATTGAACCAAATTCAAAATATTTTGGCTTCATATCAGGAATATTTAATAACTTCGAGAAAGCAAGGTTTTTTGGGTAGTCCCATTTCATATCATTTGATATACTTTTTGAGAGTTGTTCAGAAATAGTGGTGAGTGCATTATCAATGAAAACTCGTTTTTCAAAACCTGAGATTTTGAGTCTTTCATGTAATTCCTGGGTGCTTCCTTGAGGAAGTAAGGCATCGATATCACCACGAATTGAAAGTGGAAGATTACTTGCAAATGAATCATTCCAGGCAAAGCCTTGGATTAATGTAAAACCTGGAACTTCTCGAAGCGTCTCCGCAATCGACTGCAAGTAATGGATTTGTATATCATATGCTTGTTTATAGATATCTTCCAACTCTTTTAGTTCTGGTATATTTAGTGGAAAAAGAAGAGATTCAAGCCGATATTTTCTTAGTGGGAGAAACAAACTTGACCATTCAACTCCCTCAACCAAAGCCACATTATTTTTATTACAGCAAACATTAGTAAAATGATGTTTGATAAATTTACTAGGGGTCATTTAATTTATTAGTCCTCGCCCGCCGTCTGTAAGATCCTGGATGTTCGGTATTTCGGCGGATTGAATTTTCAATATATAAAGGCCATAATTGTGATATCCGATTGTCGCTAAGCTCAATAGTGGTAAAACTAGCTCTAGCGACTTTTTGATCAATTGTAGGAATCGTTATACACTGCAGAAATGGATCATTTTGTGAGAAAGTGACTGGAGTATCAGTTTTACTAAATCGCAAATTAGTAAATAAAGGACCTACCCACCATTCTGCTTCAATAATGCCTTCCAAAATTTCAAAGACCGGATTCTTGGGGCGATTTATAGGCCCTCTAATCCAAAGACTTTTTCCTGGGGGGGTTACGGCAACAAGGCCACTCCAAATTTGGACAATACCGCGCTCTGGGAAGGCTTCTAAAAAGGCTGGCATACTTTCTCTTGCTTCAACAGGTGCAAACGAATGCCAAAAATCTACATAATCTGGGAGAAATATTTTATTTAATAGAATCCATTCGTCAGCTATTGGCAGTTTGACAAATACATTTACACCGTCCCATTGAAGGCTAAAGTTAATGGGCGGAAAAACAAGTTGGCCAGCCGCACTCGCCACGATCATAGGTTCGCACAATCGGAATGCACGAATGGGAGTATCTCCACCAGCACTTGGATCAGCTGGTATTGGTGCTTTAGCCCCAGGATAAAGGATGTAATAAATAGTATCCATTTATTAAAAAATGGAGAGCCTTGAGCTCTCCATTCGAATAATATTTACTTAGAACCGCCACCATTTGCTTTAACTACAATACCCTTGCTGGTTATTTGGCGTAAAGTATCAGAAAGTATAATTTTTTTTGTCATAGTATAGCTCCTTTATTGTTGAATTTTTATTTACCTACAAAACATTAATACTATAGAATATCCTCCACACTATATTAGGAGCGTAATAGATAGAAAATAAATCGTCAACTACTTTATGGGAGACCCTATGATATATAATCCGTCCTTAACAGCGGAGGCGGTGACAACGAATAAAATGGGGGTCCCGCTTCTACACTATATACCTTATATAACATTTCCTTAGTGTTATTTAAATAATAGATGTTAAATAAAATAATCTTTTTATAACCTCATGCACCCGGAAAAAACAGAATTGCAAGACTTAAATTGGCATAAAGCTTTATTGAAAGCAAATGAGGCACGTCGTTGTGGTGCTAAGACGCGTGTAGCAGGAAAATGCCAATCTCCAGCTATGTCTAACGGGCGCTGCCGAATGCATGGCGGCAAATCTCCTGGCGCGCCACAAGGTGATAAACATGGAAAATATAAAAATGGTTATTATACGAAAGTAGCCTTAAAAGAACGTCAGGAAGTATTTCAGTTAATAAAGGAAATAAAAGCAACTTTAAAAAAGTTGGGGACAATAAATTAAGATTTATTTTTTATATTTTATCCACAAATATACTATCTTTTTGTAGTAAATTCCCTCCATTTTTACTAAAGTAAAGTATTATAAACTTTAAGTTAGGATAGATAAAATTATTATAATGAATATTTATCTTGGAGTTGAATCTTTAAAGAAACATTTTCAGAATTAATAAGATGACTTTTGTACAAATTCAAATAATATAAACCACTTCAATCATCTTTATTCAAAAATAAGCCAATGATAAGCCCAATAAAAACCTGTTCTTTAATCGTACTCTTAGTTTTTCATATAAAAGATGGAAAGGCTCGTGATTTAAATAAAATAACGACATTATACTGTACGATTGATCAAGAAGGCATAGAAGGAAGCGGGGAGAACGGTAAGATTAAGTTAATAAAGTCAAATTTCTGGGAGAGTCCTGAAGACCAAACTATGATATTCGATAATATTAATCTGACAGAACAAACTGCAAGATTAATTACTATGGAGGAAGAAATATAAAGATACTATCACCTACAGAAGGGAGCTTAAACTTTGTAGGATTTCCCACTATAAGGGGAGATATAGTACTAATGAGCATATTTGTTTCTTCGCCCCAAGAAGATGAGATTTTCCCGATCGTAATTTTCCACCATCTCCATCCCCTGAATTTTACAAATGATAAAGTAATTTCAATTCCCTCTATCTTCCAATATTATGGAAAATGCATCAATAAATCACTGCGGTAGAAGTAGAAATTATATTATTCTAATAAAGTCCTTATACTAAAAATGAGAACTTCGCAAAAAGACAAATTTAC
>CAYPXH010000041.1:0-12515 GCA_964414755.1 uncultured Rhodospirillaceae bacterium
TTAAAATTCACAGGCCTTACTTATTTGCAGAATTTTGCACTACCTAATTTTTATTTTCACATAAGCATTGCTTATGCCATTTTACGCCATAATGGAGTTGATATAGGCAAGGGCGATTTTTTAGGTCGTAAATAACTTATAATACCCCCCTCCAGCTACTATCAAGATTATTAGGTCCTAATTGACAAAATTGTTGTTGCCAAAACTTCCGAAAGCACATATAAGTGTTTTTGCTTTGTTCTAAATCCGTATAATTTTTTTTTGTTTACACGGCAAATGTGGTTCCGTATTTTCCCCCTTTAAAGGTTTCATTATGACAGTTGTTGGTGTTAAACCATCAAAAAATTTTATCATTATTATTTTAGGCATTTTAACAACGGTTAACCCGTTTTCAATTGACATGTATTTGCCGGCCTTTGACAGCATTTCCCAAGATTTACAAACCAGTAAAGGGGTTTTATCGCTAACGTTGGCCAGTTATTTTATTGGTATTGCTTTTGGACAGCTTTTTTATGGACCATTACTTGACCGTTTTGGACGTAAAAAACCCCTGCTCTTTGGCTTGGGTATTTTTATTATTGCCTCCTTGGGTTGTCTTTTTGCCCAAAATGTTGACCAGTTGATTGCTTTTCGGTTCTTACAGGCAATTGGCGGTTGTGCTGCACAAGTTGGTGCTATGACCATGGTGCGCGATTTTTTTCCCATAGAGGAAAACGCCAAAGTTTTTTCGCTACTCGTCTTGGTTTTAAGCGTTTCTCCTTTATTAGCACCAAGTATTGGCAGCATGATTGCCACATGGCTGGGCTGGCAATTCATTTTTGCTTTGTTAATTGGAATAACAACGCTTATTTGCCTAATGATTTACTTGTTTTTGCCTACAACATATCAACCTGATACCACCGTATCACTAAGAATAAAGCCAATTTTTTACAATTATTTACTGATTATACGGCAACCGCAATTTATTACTTTTGCCCTGGCGGGTGCTTTGTCAATGACTGGCTTGTTTGTATACATCGCCGCCTCACCCATGATATTTATGGAAGTCTATGGTGTTGACAGCCAAGTTTATGGCTTGATTTTTGCTCTTTTATCGTTGGGTTTCATCGGCTCAAGCCAGATTAATGCTCAGCTATCTAAAAAATTTAGGCCAAACCCAATTTTTAAGGCCGGACTTAGTATCCAAGTACTTATTGCTTTGCTTTTCCTGCTTGGGGTTACTTATTATTGGTATAATATCTATACAACTTTTGCCTTTATTTTCTTGTTGCTGGCATGTCTTGGTCTAACGTACCCTAATGCGGCAGCAATGGCGATTGCCCCCTTTACCAGTAATATTGGCAGTGCTTCTGCACTATTAGGTTTTTTACAAATTGGTATTGCAGGTCTTGTTGCTGGATGCTTAAGTCTATTTGATGCCAGGAACAAAATACTTCCCCCTGCGCTTTTAATGGCTGTTATGCCATTAATTGGTTTATTCATATTGTTTTGGGGATTAAGGCGCTTTACCCCAACCCTTCACAGTTCTTCTGCTGCACCACCCCATTAACTGCCAAATAATTTTTTTCTGATCACAATCTAGGTACTATAGTTAACCGCACTGATCACAAGTTTTAGCCAGGTAAAACACCCTTCGGGTAGAAGCCAAGAAACCTTTGCCCGTGTTGGAAGGCGAATATTGCCAAAATTCTGGTAACTAGCAGGATCAATTTCGACAAACCAATCTTCCATTCGACCACCCTTTCCCTGGCTATAGAAACGTTTTGCTTGAAAATTTATTACATCCCCCATTGGGTTAAACCCATATATGCCACTTACGGTTATACCTTGATACTGAAAGGTGGCGATTGCTTGAAGTTCGTTCATTCCCTGCCAGGTAATATACGGTTTTAACATTGCCCAGGGAAACCAAACCATTTCAGCCAGAAAACGTACCATGGCCCCCTGATCAATATTTGCGCCTGACGCCCTAACCACGCGAATAAAGCGCCATAAGTTCATACTCATGCGTCCTTTACCATTTTGCCATTGATCGTGTCCGTGCAGATACAAGCCAGGGATAATTTTAACCCTAGCCCGCCAATCAGAAGAAGGTGGATCAATGTGAAAAATCTGCTGGGCTTGAAAATACATCCATCGTGCATTGGGCTTCATACGCAATAAGCCAGTCTGCTTTAACCGCAGACATTGGATGTTCTGTTCTTGGTAAATGCCTGTTTTTTCCAGCCATTGTCTTACGATGGGTGGCAATTTTGGTAATTTTTCGATCATTTGTCCCACAATTTTTTACCCAGAATATTTTTGATTTTGGTTTTTTGTATTTTAGAATAGGTCATTTGATTAATATTAAATCATTGAGTGCTACTTGATAACACTTTACAATTATGCAATGATTTATTGCCTGTATGGGACGAAGTTTTTGAGCTGATGGATCCGGCGCAGTCGAATTTGAATCCCCATTAGGTTCCTTTCGAGGTTCCTTAGAAAGCTAGCATCGGGCGAGCGGCGCTGTTTAGTATCAAAGACGCCAGTACATATCCATATAGGCAATAACTTTTTATAAGATACTTGTTTTTTGATAAACCAGCTTAAACTTAGCCAGAAAGATATTGATGAGAAAGATTTATAAGAATGTTTTATCGTCTATATCCCCAGATTCAGCAAAAAACAATACGCGCAAAATAAATCTTTTCTCTTTACAAAACAACCTTATGCAAAATCCTTCCTGCCAGTTTTCTTCCGATGATTGGCTTTTGCTTGATCGTTTTTTAGTTGTTGCTCATGACACAAACATTTATTCAGAAGCACTGCAAGCGATCAGGCCAGAAAGAATGATGCGTATTGTCGGGCTATTAATTTATGAAGGTGAAAAAGTTATTAAACGTGTTACAGAATTAGTCGCTTATCGATTACCATTTAATAATGAAACAGCAATTTTTATAGCCGCTATGGCATTAACCATTGGTAATCCGGCGACCAAACAAATGACTATTGATAGACTACCCCTAATTGTTGAAAATATTATGCAACTACTAGTATTTGCTGATTTTAGCCATCATATACGCGGTTGGGGCAGACAGCTACGACGGGCGATTCATCATTGGTTTCAGGTTAAAAAAACCCAAGAATTATTTATCGAGATTATTCAGCAACCCTATTATCAGGGGTGGACATTAGCTGATGTTTTAAAACTAAGCCATGTTAAAATAAACGAGCCAGAGAAAATTTACTTGATCGATTGGCTGGTTTTCAAGAAGAATCAACATGATAACATCGCAATTGATCATCGTTTTCCTTGGATCAAAGGATATAAACTTATCAGAAAAACCCAGGAAATGCCTGAAGTTATTGCACTAATCGAGCAATACAACTTACCACTAGAAACTATACCAAAAACCGATCTGCGCCGCATAAAGATATGGGAAAAATTAATAGAAAAACTACCATTAAAAGCTGTTTTAGAAAATTTGGGCTTATTAAGCAAGCTAGGTGTCATAAAGTCTGGTAACCCATCAACAAATCTTATCATAAGACGTTTATTAGCCAAAGATAAAATTTCAAACCTGCATCCCATCGAGATATTTGTTGCTTTAGAGAATTTTTTAAGTGGTAAAGGCCAACTTTATGTTGGGCATTGGTCACCAGTGTGGGATATTTATCAAACACTGTCCCCAGCTTTTAACCTAGCCTGCCAGTATGTTCTGCCTACTAATAAAAAAATTCTACTGGCTACTTGTGTATGCAACAACGTACCAAGTTTCCGTCACGCTCGTGGTAATTTAGGTATACCAACAAATATTGCAGCAGAAATTATTTTTACATATTTCTCGTTAACTGAAAAAACATCCCTAAAACTTTTTTTTGATGAAACATGTTATTCTACAAATATATCCTTAGAAGACCAGGACATTGCTAATTATAAAAAAGTGATCTCACCAACACCAAGAATAACTGGAAAAATCAACAGCGCGTTACCAATTGAATATGCAGTAAAAAATAAAATATACTTAGACAGTTTTATTATAATGATCCCAGGCAACAGCGATAAAGATATAATAAAGTACCCAGCACAAGCAATTTTCGAATACCGTAAAATAATAAACTCCGCAGCAAGGGTTATTATGGTAATCCCACAACCCCATAATTTAAACAAAAACCTTGTTAATTTTGACGATCCATTATCCTTGATAATACCTTGCTTTGATAGTCAAATTCTTCACCTGATAACCAACTTTATGCGTGGTTAGGTGGCGAAATAATTACTTGATTGGTATGCAAAAATAATACGTATCATCTACTAAATTTGTAAAATAATTTAGGTTCAATTTTTTGCTAAAAAACTAGGGTTTTTGCTTGCCCCACAATTTCTCAAGCCGTTGATCGCGGCCGCAACCTTGCCGGTATATTTTATATCGGGTACGGTTTTTAATATAATAATCCTGATGGTAATCCTCGGCTGCAAAAAATTCTTCGGCCGGCTTGATCATGGTGGCAATAGGCATTTTCAATAACTGCTTTACATCTTGCTTGCTGGCTTCGGCTAATTGGCGTTGGATATCGTCATGATAAAAAATGCCAGCCCGATATTGTTCGCCTTTATCACAAAACTGTCCGTAATTATCTAATGGGTCAATATTACGCCAAAAAACGTCCAGCAGTTTCTGGTAAGTAACTTTTGCAGGATCAAAAGTTACTTGAATGGCTTCAACATGGCCGGTATTACCCGTACAAACTTGTTCATAGGTAGGATTGCGCGTTACCCCACCCGTATAGCCGGAAACAACACGATCAACCCCGTCAATTGCCGCAAATTCACCATGCATACACCAAAAGCATCCACCCGCAAAAGTTGCCAGAACCAAGATATTCCCCTTTCAATAATAAAAATTTATGAAGACATACTCATCGCCAACAAACAATTAACCGTTTTCCAGTTGCGTGTTGTGGCCGGTATTTTAAACTTTGCCTCAAAAAAATTGTTGGATAGTTTTGATTTACCATAATTCTTTGGACAGGAAAAATAAATTACATCTTCTAGAATTTTTATTTCTTCACCTGGCAATGTTGCTTTTTTTATAGCCTCGTCAGGAATAACGGCAGGTTTTTGCCATAAAAACGTTATATAAGTTTGTTCAATTTTAAATGGATTTTGCTGCACTACCCGCTGAAAATCGGAAGGTGTTTTAATTAACACCTCAACAGTAAAAGAAAAATATTTTAGTATGGCTGCCTGGATTTTATTAGCTATTTGGCCTAAGTCGCTATCGGTGCTTTTAAAAATAACATTACCACTTTGAATATAGCTTATTACATCAACAAAACCTATTTTTTGATACAAAGCAACCAAATCGGTCATTGGTACTTTTTTCTGTCCAGCAACGTTAATTCCTCTTAGAAGGGAAATATAAAGTTTTAACATAGCATCACCCTGCACATTTTTTGTTCTGGTAAACTACCAAAATACCCGAAAAATTTGAAAAACCACACATAAAATAACAATATACACCAATGAAACATTTCGCCGCCAAAGCAGAAAAAAGGCACTGCTTAAAATAACTAGGTCTAAATTGTCAAGAGTGGCGTTTTGCAACAACGGATCATAAAGCGCAGCAGCCAGTATACCAACAACTGACGCGTTAATGCCTGCTAAGCCACGGTATGCTATAGGATATCCGCTTAACTTGTTCCACAAAGCAAGACCAGCAATCGCAACAAGTATACCTGGCAGAAAAATAGATATTAAACCAACCGTAGCCCCCAAAAAAGTTGAAGAACCCGGTAATACCGCAGCAGCGCCCAAATAACTTGATATGGCAAATAGCGGCCCGGGAACTAGCTGCGCCAAGCCATATCCAGACAGAAGCATATTTTTATCGATGATACCCACCGATACAGCAGAATCCGACAATAGCGGTAGAACCACATGCCCACCACCAAATACCAACGCGCCAGACCGGTAGAAAATATGTATCATATTAATCATGCGGTCATCAATAATTGCAGCCACAATTGGCAACCCTACCAACAGTATTGTAAATAATGCCAAACAAACCCATGATGCAGATTGGCTAACCATGAAGGCTAAAAGCTGGCTATCATCTACCAAAGACTGTTTACGACATAACAGATATCCAGCTATCCCGCCCAATACAATAACGCCGATTTGTACCAACCATCCATTGAACAATATCAAAATAATAACACTAACAATCATAATACCCAACCTTTGCCAATCAGGGCAAAGACGCTGTGCCATACTTAAAACGGCTTGTGCAACAATAACAACAGCAGCCAACTTCAACCCATGAGCAAAAGCATCATAGTAAAAACCAGTTATTTTTGGAATCAGAAGTGCTGCAAAATAAAGCAACAATGCCGAAGGCAGAGTAAACCCTACCCAGGAACAAAGACCGCCCAACCAGCCTGCTTTCTTAAAGCCAATAAGAAAGTTAACCTGACTGCTGGTGGGGCCAGGTAAAATCTGGCACAATGCAACAAGATGCCCATATTCCAGGTGGCTTAGCCAGCCTTTTTGATGAACATACACCCTTTCAAAATATCCCAGATGTGCAACCGGCCCACCAAAAGAAACAAACCCCAATCTCAACGATGTTATAAAAACAGTCCATATATTTTTAATCATACAATCCTTTATAAAAAACGAACAATTTCGGCATTGAACATGTTGCCATTGCGCAATTAAAGGTTATTTGTTTGCATAGATTGCATTATAGTCTTAGTTATATATCGTCAACAACCATATAATAGCCTTTATCAGGGCACTTATGGCTATCATAAACAACCATCATCATTTTGAAGCCTACCCCAAACAGGGAGTTCTTTTTGCCGTTCACAGTCAAAAAAATACGCAAGTTCCTGCCTTTATTATTTATTATAGCCGTATCCATATCAGCATGGTTTTTTGGACTGTATGAATATATTAGTTTTCAGTCATTACAAAAAAACCACCTGGTGCTGCGCCAATTTATTGCCCATAATCAGGTTTTATCAGCTGTTATTTATTGTGCCTTCTATATATTGCTTGTCGGTTTTTGTATACCAATCGCAGCCCTAGTAACTTTAACCGGTGGTTTTTTATTTGGGCAGTGGATTGGAACGTTTTTTGCCATATTTTCAGCAAGTATTGGGGCAACTTTTGTATTTATTAGTGCAAAAATGGCTACAACACCTGTGATACAGAAAAAATCTGGTCAATGGATACAAACAATGCAAGAAAGGTTTCAAAAAAACAGCTTTAGTTACGTGATTACTTTAAGGCTTATGCCAATTGTTCCCTTTGTTCTTGTGCACATTGTTGCCGGCTTTTTTCAGATCTCAACAAAAAGTTTTTTTCTGGGAACATTCATTGGTATTATTCCCCTATCATTCATTTATGCAGGTATTGGGGTAAGTTTGCAGAAAACAATTAGCCAGTCGGATGTTAATTTTTGGTCGCTGTTCAGTACAGATATGCTATTAATGCTAACTGTCTTAATAATTTTATCAATTATGCCACCTATATACCGTTATTGCCAACGCAGATAAGCAAGCTTGGTTTTTCCAGAAAACAGGCTTCCGTGTGGCAGGTGTTTTTAATAAAAAAATAGGGTTTCTTGGCAATCAAAGCATGTTTTTATTGCCAGCACACCTTAATTGTAGATAAAAATAGAAAACTGGCGGAGGGAGGGGGATTCGAACCCCCGATAGGGATTTGACCCCCTATAACGGTTTAGCAAACCGCCGCCTTCAGCCACTCGGCCATCCCTCCGCAGGTTTTGATGAGTGTGCTTGCATCACGGCGGATGCGACCCTAGTTTTGCCAGCCTCTGCTCATCTTGTCAATCATAAACACTGATCTTTATCAGGGGATTATCGATGATAATGTTAGAATAATATTTAATTTCAAGGTATTTCCCATCTTTTAAAATTTATTTGCAGTAAACTGCGTAGAAAATAGTTCAAAGCCTTTTATTGCTTTACATCGTACCCCTTGCTTTGTTATGCCAAATTATGTCATATTAGGGGTTCATTTTTTATCCCTTAAAAGTAAGGATATTAGAAAATGCTAAAACCAGCTAATTCAATAATAACTGTAATTTTTTACTTATTTTCAGCAGTTGCATCAGCTGGCCCTATTTTAGATCGCGTGCTAGAAACAAAAACTTTACAGGTAATTTTCTATTTTTCTGGCTCTCTCATTCCTGGTAATTATACACCCTCTGATGATATTATCTCTTCTAATTTATTTTCCGACAACAATGAAGAAGTTAAAATTTCAGGCTTTAATGCTGATGTGGCAGAAGAAATAGCTAAAAGATTAGGGGTTAAGGTTGTTTATGTAAGTGGTATCAGTCAAAGCTATTTTAGATCAGGACGCTCTAACGGGGAATGGGATTTAGTTATCGGATATGGAGGGGATAGTTTTGTTGGAAACTTTTCGGTGATCGGAACTTATTTTTATGAACCTTATTATTTTGTCACTGATCAAGACAACACCTCTATCAATCGCCTTCAAGATTTAAAAGGCCGTACAATTCTTCACGGTACTTCTCAATACGAACCAGATTATTTCAAAGGTACACTTGAAGAGAATTTGAAGGCCTTAGACGCTGCACCAGGTTTGGTGAATACAGTATCAGGAGTCCTTGGAAAAGGTGTTTTTATCGAAGATAAAATAGGTTCCAGAATAAAAGATTATTTAACCGGCGTTAGTATCGAAAAAGTTGGAAAGATTGATGGAATGTTGCTTAATTTTTCTTCTTGGCATTATTGGTCTCAGCAAATGCCTCTAAAAAAGATAGAACCTGCTGCTTTTTATATTCCGCAACTCATTCGTGCAGAAAAAACAGACCCGGAATTTACCAAGGAAATACAAAAAATCTTGGCTAGCATGCACCAAGATGGAACATTATCTAAGCTTTCCATAAAATGGTTCAAAGCTGATCTAACTAAACCCGGAAAATAAGTAAAGGCCATGTCTAGATAGAGGGATATCTATTATGTGGATATGGAAATAAAGCATTGCATATTAAGGACAAATCAAAGAAACTGACTGAATATTTTGTGATATAAGTAACAGTAAGATCAGAAGCACATGTGATGGTTATACGTCCAAATGCAGCTGCTGTGTTTTATCACAAGTTACGTGGGATTATTACAACTAAGACAGGATTGCCGATGGCACATCCTTTGATGCAGATATTGAAGTTGGTGAGCGTTATTTCGCTGTGATAAGCCTAGACATCAGCTCTGGCAAGGTAGGATGCTCAAACGGGTTAAAGAGTACATGCCATACCAATCCAGCCATATCAGTACGATGCCCTAAAAGCTATTATAGTGAACAAGAAAATCTAATAGGCTTCTTTATAGCGAAACTTATTATTCCTAAAATCTGCTTGATACCTCTGAATTCAAACATTACCGGATCAACCATTCAATCGACTTCGTTCATGGTCAAAACCATATTAAAGATATTAAGAATTTCTGGAACTATGTAAAGAGGATATCGAGAAAATTAATGGCATTCCCCACAAGGACTTCCCTCTGTCTATTAAAGTTTAAAGAATGTCTTTGAATTTAACCATAGTTCTCCAACACAGCCAATCGAGCAACCGCAGCACTGAAACATATTTAATTTCAGGGAGAACACAACCCACCCCAAGCACTTTTTTTAGTTGTCGTAAGTTACCGATAAAAGTCCAAGCTATTTGCAAATACTGCTAGCGGGAAGCCTGCTGTGTTATTGGGGTGTTATATATAAAGCCAGATACTTTATATTCATTACCATATACACCAGTGGTCGGATTCCAAAACCGCACAACAGACCAATCATTCTTTGCGGAAACATCCATTACCGGCATATTATGCCGAATTTTTGCGCGTTCATCAAAATCGCTTCCCCAGTTAGCATGGGTTACCAGCAACTGACGCGGTCCAAGCACTTTGGTAACCACGGCTATATGCCCAAGCTTAAGCTGCGCTGTTTTACTTAAGACCAAAACCGACATTTCTTGTGGTTGTTTCCCACGCAAATAACGTCCTTTTGATTTATCCCACCATGTCCAAGCATCGCCATAAATTTGTACACCAGATACATCACGCGCATAGGGAACGCACTGAATAATAGCGGCAATCACAACGTGGTTATAATTTGCTGCTTCTGGGGGGCGATTGTTATGTTCTGGAAGTGGGCTTTGATAATCGGCCGTGTTATATTGATTATGCCCGCAATTGTTCAACAAAAACATCAAGAAAACTGCACAGGTTAACCGAGAAAAAAACATCATTTTCTTGCCAAAGCTTTTGAAAGGCTGTTATAATTAGCCTACAAATATATAAAATTATTTTATTTGGTCAAGAACATTTTATAAGCTGTCTTGAGGAATATAACAACCAAACAGAAATAATATTTAGTAATCAGTTATGGCTGTACTGCTAAGGTACTAGCTGAATCGACAGCATGAAGTGTTAAAACAGCACACCCAGTAAAAGATTTTTGTCATTGAGCTTTATCATATGGCTTAGCGGTGCAGTTATTGAGCAACAATATAATGGATGAACTGAAATATAGCTCTCATTACCTTGCATGAATAAGAATGGTTTTAAAAGACCATTTACACCTATAACAGCGGTAATTGGCTATATTAAGAATCTTTAACTCTGTCAAATATATGGCCTTACGCCAATAAAGTGAATTTTTCATTATCCTGGTCTAGCAGCAACCATTTTTTTGGGTTGCCTGGTTTTTGGGTTGCATGGGAAAAATGCACCATCGAATGGTTTTAATATTACCTGAATCCCGTTAACCGATGGGTAATAGCCTGGGTGATAAAATGATGCAATATTTGATGCACTTTGGGGTCATATGTATCAATTGGATAATATCGCACCTGCTTTCCACCACTTGGGCCTGGTACAAGTTTGTGTTCCGGATCATTTAAGCTTGCACCATGTTCAAAGCCAATTTTAATTTTATCAGCACTCAGAAAAATCGCCATAATATAGCCAGCTTGCGGGTGGGTATACCCAATGGCCTTCCACCCCATATACAGCTTTTCATGTAGTGATGGAAAATGTTCCGAAAGAAAAGCCCGCAACGTACTTGTCAGAATTTGTACAGGGGTTGAATAGTTTTTTAGAAATATTTGAATTGCCTGTTGATGATCAGTTTTGGTCATGATGATGGAATAGTATCTTTTTGGAAGATTAGTAAGATCGGATAAAGACGTTACATAATATGTCATAAAGGTATGAAATCAAGAAACAAGAATAATGAATAACAAAGGTGTTTAATTTAGCCAAACAGCAACGAATATTCTATGCTTGCTTTTAATTTTAAAATAGGTTATATGGCTGTTCTATAAGTTGCTTATATGAAATTTCGCGTTTATCCGGCCGCTTTAACTAAGCGTATCGTGTCTTGATACTTACGATCTTCCTGCTTCCTGTGATGCGTCGTCAGCGTTTGACAAAGAATAGCCGGTCAACATGACGGTTTATATAGCTTCTTTGACACCACCTCATGGTGAGGTTGTGCAAACGCTTATCGCTAAAGGAAAAAAATACATGGCTATCGGTACAGTAAAGTGGTTCAACCCAACAAAAGGTTATGGTTTTATTACCCCGGAAAATGGTAAAGGTGACGTGTTTGTTCATATCACCGCCCTAGAAAAAGCCGGTTTGCGTAATTTAAACGAAGGCCAAAAAATTAGTTTTGACGTTGCAACCGAAAAAGGCAAGCAGGCAGCTACAAATTTGAAGGTCGTTAGCTAATAACAACTGACATTTAACGTCTTAGAAATAAGGCTTAAGATTAAGGACAGTTCATGAAAATTGGCTGTCCTTTATTATTTTTAGAAGTTTTTATGTTTATTTTGCTATCTTTCAAGTAAAATAACTTCAGAAAATAATTTACCTGCTGCCTTCTTTGCCAGTTAATTGCTACAATATTAAAATTTCGGGCAAGAACCTGATATTGGGCTGTTGCACCCCAACCATGTTGCAAAAAATATTCAAAAATAACTGGGACAAATTATTTCTGGCTTGCCAATCGTTATTTAATTCAATCAGTAAAACTTCCCTGGCACTACCCTAATAACCACCTCGCCAATAAATAACATAACCAACAGAACGCTACATCACATGCAGCAAACTGTTCTAAATAGGGCCAAGTTTTATTTATTTTTACGCTAGCTTTGATTAGATGATAGAATTTTTTGTTTTATTGCATCAATTTCTTGTCCATTAACCGTAGAAGATAGTTTGCGATTAAAACGGATTAACCAATTTTTGCCCGCTAATGTCAATTTAATTGAGGTTATAAGACCAAAAGTACGAAACCGCCCTGAAAAATCTGCTAAAGGCATGCTCCAACTATGTAGAACAGGTAATCCCTTGGCATAACGGAACTGAATAAGCAACAATTTTTGGCCGGTTAGGGCAATAGCTAGGTGCTTGCTCATAAAAAAGATAATCATTCCGGCTATACCCCCTGCTACACCGGCAACCAAGGCTGT
>CAYPXH010000042.1:0-12057 GCA_964414755.1 uncultured Rhodospirillaceae bacterium
TGCCACCACCTTTCCCCCAACCAACCCCAAGGTAGCCAGGCGCAATTCCTGCCCCGATATAAGTTATCTTATACAAATTCTAGATTAGAATATCAGGCCAATGGCTTACAGCCGTTCATATAGCCAATAGGAAAAAAGGGTACCATGGTGCAAAACAAGATCATCAAGTTCACAATAATAGGTGCATATTGTAGATATGCCTGCTGGTTACAGCACTTCACCTGATGGCAAACGGTGCTATGGCGCGTGTAACAGGCATTTTTTGGCCTACACCCCAGCCCACGCTAAACCAACCATGCCGGCCGGTTGATGATGCGTCATTCAATCAAAATACCCAACATAAATAAAGCTCGAAAGTGGTGTAATGGCACCTTTGCCGCCCCGTTTTTGGCCATGTTGTTATTGTCGGCCTGTCAAAGCAATGCCAAGCGCTTGGAAACCAAGCAAAGCCAATTACAGCAATGGGTGGGGCAGGGTGAGGGGGTTTTGCGCGCCCATTGGGGTGCGCCACACAATATTTATCCAACAGCAGACGGGCAAGGGCATTTCCTAACCTACCGTCAGGTTACCACCACAACCACCCATATTCCGGCCGATTGCGAACGCGATTTATTCGGCCGCCGGTTCTGCACGCCTGGGGAAACCATTACCCATGAACGTGTATGCCAGCAGCGTTTTGAAATTCGTTTTGGCCGCGTTCAAGCTGCCATGCTTGAGGGGGACGGGTGTTAAATACCCCAAATATTTACGGCAATAGGTGTTCGTACAGAGGTGACAAAAAAGCATTTTTATGTTATAGTCATTGCAGCTTCGGTTAACTGAGTGGTTTTTGCTGATCAAGTATGGGTGTATGAAAGGAATAGTTATGAAAAAAATTTTTTCGGTATTTGCGGTTCTAGGGTTATTAATTTTATCAGCATGTCAAAGCTTCGAAGAACGCCAGGCCGCCTATAACACCCAGCTTAATCAATGGGTTGGCGCGCCAGAAAGTACGCTAATTGCCAATTGGGGTGCCCCAACCAATTTTTACGACAGCCAGGGCAGCCGATATATAACCTACCGTACAACAAAAGTTGAAACCAGCAGCACACCTGTTAATTGTTATCCCAGCACTTTTAACGGGTGGTATAGTAATTGTTATGGGGGTGATGTACGTACCAGCCAGTCTTTCTGCCAGGTAACTTTTGAAATTCGCGGGGGCGTGGTGCGCCGCGCCTTTTACAGTGGTGATGGTTGTTTTTAACGCTGACCACAACGTCCTATCGTGGAAAAGCCCAATAATCCATTGTTCGATCAATCGGTAAAATTCTGGTTGGTGTCTGATACTTTGGAATTCTTGTACCCAACAAATAAGGGATGGATTATTATCCGTTACCCCATGGGGGTATTTAAAATATAAAAACAGTTTGTTGTGTGATTGTCCTATATATGGCCAGCAGGCAATGCCACCACCTTTTTCTGACATCAACAATAGCACAAAAATGCACACGACAAGGAAAGAACCATGAACTTAACAAAGACATTCCTGGCTATGGTTTTTGGGGTAATTTCCTGTGCCTGGTTATTTTTGCTACCTGTGGCCAAAGCCGATGATATGCCAACCCTAGATGCATGGGTGGGCAAGGACCCAAATACTGTTATAGATGGCATCAATTTTTTTGATCATGTGGCATTTTATTGGGCAGAAAAACAGGGAATCCCAGCAGATAAAATTAAAAAAATTACTGCTTTTCCCTATCATCAGCCCATTGTCAAAATTAACAATGTCTTGATCCTGCAAGGGGCAAGCTGCGACCGTGAATGTGCCAGCAAGACCGGTTTTTTTGTGGTTGAAGGATATAGTTTGTTGATTGATCTTACACAAACCTATCCCTTATTTTATCGTACCAAAGAACAAATTCTTGAACCATCCATGATCCTTTGTTTACAAAATTTTCAGCGTGAAGAAGCGGCAAGCAAGGCAAAATATACCAATCTTGTTCAATATTTTGCCGATAATGGAGAGGGGCGTGAAATTAACTCTATAAGCCATAATGACAATAATGGGGGGTGCATGGCCGGCAATGAATTTTATGAATCCGAAGAAACATTCCATCATTTATTGCTGATAAAAGCAGTGTTTCAGCATTTGCGCTTTAGTGGCTATTATTAATCAACCATTATAAATATGTATAGGTCTTCAACATAACCATGGCACAAAATGGTATATCTTCGCGGCTTGAGGGAATTGATCTTGCCCGTTTTATAAGCCTTCTGGGCATGATTTTAATTAACTTTAGCATTTTTGCCGGTGTGTCGGAAACAAAACCGGGCTTTATCGCAAGTATAATCAATGCTTTCGAGGGTAAGGCAGCCGCAACCTTTGTTACCTTGGCTGCAATTGGGTTAAGCTTGTTGGTGCGTGGGTTGGCGCAGGCTGAGGCAACATCTGTTTTGTTAAAACGTGTATTGTTTTTGCTGGTGGTGGGGCATCTGCATTTAATGATATTTGATGCAGATATTATTCACTATTACGCATTTTATTTTTTATTTGGTTTTTTCTTTTTACGCGCCCAAACCTCTTTGTTAATTGCCGTAATAATCAATTTATTGCTGTTGTTTATCGTGCTGGCTGTGTTTTTTGACTATGATTGGGGGTGGGATTGGGAAAACCTAACTTACGGTGAACTTTGGACTGGTTGGGGGTTTATAAGTCACCTGTTTTTTAATGGGTGGCATCCTGTTATTCCGTGGTTCAGCTTTTTTCTGTTTGGCCTTATCCTTGGGCGTATGCCACTTCAAAACCGTAAAATCCAGCTGTTATTAGCCACTATTGGCTTTGTTATGCTTATTATTATTAAGGTCTTGTCGTTGTATGTGGTTAATCTAACTGCAGGTGTTCTGGAACAAGGCGAGATAGCCATATTACTTTCAACATCACCCATTCCACCATCGCCATTTTTTATTTTAACGGGCATCAGTGCGGCTTCCCTGATTATAGGGCTAAGCCTAATTTTGGCTGAAACTATGGTGCAATGGGGTTGGGGACGGTTTTTATTGTTTTTAACCCGACCTGGGCGGCAAACTTTGACCATTTATTTGGCGCATGCAATTATCGGAATTCCGTTGATTGAGATATTATCCACCACGAATCTTGAACCAATTACGGTTGCAGTTATTGCCGCGGTTATTTATGCTGGGGTTGCTGTAATATTGGCCAATTTGTGGTCCCTATATTTTCAGCAAGGTCCGGTTGAAATGGTGATGCGTTATTTGACCGGCCCGCATCGGGCAAAATCCAAGCGTAAATCGTTATAATAACGACAAAGATAAAAAACATTTTTTGGTGAAAATACCTTACATCATGGTTATTCCTAGTGGCTGGTGGCTGAAATGCCAAAAATGGGTAATGTAAACATGCCACCGGTTTACAAAAACAAAAAAAACAGCTACAACAAATATAAGCTGGATCAGGCTTGTTATGAACGCCTTGCTTAACTGATTCCACTTAATACATATAATAAACATGGAGGGGTTGGATGCTTGCAGAAATTTGGTGGATCATGGTTGGGGTATTTTCGGTGTCTTTTGCCGCCCTTGGTTCGGGAATTGCAGCCATTTTGTGCCGCTACTGGCTTTCGGCACAACTTATTTCAATTGGGTTATGGGTTGCCTATTTTCTGGTTGAATATTTCCTAATACAACCCCGAACCGGTGCCGCTGTTGTAGAGTTAACAACCGGTCAAATGGCTAAACGCGTAGCTGCCTACGTTATTGCGGGTGCTATTATGACATTCGTTGCGCGCATTTTTTCAAAATTAACCGAAAAACGCCGCCAACGCACGCTGGTGGATGAGGATTCATCCCTATAAACTCATATGAATATATTTTAAGAATTGATAATTTTTTTACTGGTTCAGAATTGAAGATTTTTACAATCTAACCGGTTTTTTATCATCTAACACTAATCAACCCGCCAATTAAGGCGGGTTTTTTATTGATGTGGAGGTTTACATGACCATTAATACAACCCTAAGCCGCGTGTCCTATCGTGGTGATGGTTTCACGCGCGATTTTGCAGTTCCATTTAATTTTTTTGACAACACAGACCTTGAAGTTATCCAGCGCAAAACATTGGGTGGGGGTGAAGAACTGCTTGCACTTGGGGCAAATTATACGGTTGTTGGCGGTAACGGGGCGGTTGGAACGTTAACAATGTACCAGCCGCCAATTGCCGGTTCAATTCTTATTATTCGCCGCAACACCATGCGCACCCAATTGGTTGATTATACACCCAACGACCCGTTCCCAGCCGAAACGCATGAACGGGCGCTTGACCGCTTAACCGTTATTGTGCAGGAATTGGCTGAAACAATTGGCCGTGCAATGACTTTGCCGGTTTCATCGGGTTTAAGCGGGATTACAATTCCCGAACCAGGGGCCGGAAAGTTTTGGCGATGGAATGCCACGGGTACGGCAATTGAAGTTGCTGATATTGGCAGTATGGGGCTGGTTGGTCTGCCTTTGGCAATTGGCCAAGGAGGCACAGGGGCAACAACAAGTATAGATGCTGTTGATAATTTGGAACTGAGCGGTCTGCATCTATACCAACATCAATCTTATATCTAGAAAACGGAGGAAAAAATGGCTTCAAAACCAGAATTTGCAAATAAACCACGTCAATCAAGTGCGTCGTTGATTTTTGGTAATACCAGCCGTGATGGTAGCGGAACAACTGAAACTGTCTTAAGTGCCGGACCAGCAGGGTCGCGTGTTGAACGGATACGCATTTGTGCAACCGGTATTACAACGGCCGGTATGGTGCGCCTATTTGTTCATGATGGTGTCCGCAACAGGTTGATTGAAGAAATAACAGTTGCGGCCATTACCCCGACAGCCAGTGTTAAAGCCTTCCGCGAGCTTATAAATTTTCCAGGCGGGTTAATTTTGCCGCCAAATTATAGTTTGCGGGCTGCCACACATCAGTCTGAGGGGTTTCATTTATCTGCTGAAGGGGGAGATTTCTAATGAATAATGGGTTGCTTGGATTTCCTTATGCTTCTTTGGCTACAGCACCCCAGCTTGCCAATGATCGTGGCAGGTTGTTACGTATTACCAGTTTCACAAATAGTGGGGTGTGGCGTAAATCTGGGGATGTTGGATCAATTGTGGTTATGTTACTGGGCGGTGGTGGGGGTGGTGGGGGTGCCCAGGGGCGTGGTTCATCGGCAAGCTTTGGCGGCAGTGGCGGTGGGGGTGGTGGCTGCCTTAAAAAAATCGAGGCATCAGCCTTATTGACGGTTGAGGTAATAACCATTGGCGGGGGTGGGAGTGGTGGCCTAAATAGCCCAACAGACGGATCATCTGGTGGTACAACATCTTTTGGTACGCATTGTAGCGCTTTGGGTGGACGTGGTGGCTCATATCAAGGGACAGTTTATGCATCGAGTAGTGGTACAGGTGCCAGCGGTGGGGTTGGGGTTGGGGGTGACGTTAATTTTAGAGGCAGCAGCGGTGTGCCAGCAGGTTATATGAGTGGACATGTTGCTTTTGCCTTTCCTGGGGGAAATGGTGCTTTGCCGATTGGCGGTGGTGGGGCTTCTGGTATTCAATCGGCAGTTGTTGATTTTCAGGCGGCTGGTGTATCGGCTGACCCCAACAGTGGGGGTGGTGGCTGTGGCGGTGCCGCTAAATACAACGATTCTGCCAGTAAAATGAGCGGAGGAGATGGGGGTAGTGGTCTTTGCGTTATTTACGAATATGCTTAAGGAGGTTGAAATGCCACAAGCTGCACGATTGGAATGGCGAGTTTACCCACAATTTAGCACAGAAAACAGATGGTATGTGGTTGAGATTTTTTCAACCCAACCAGCCCCGCCTTTGCACCCATTATTGGTTGATAGCGACTGGTCAAAAGTACATAATTATGTACCCGATTGGGTAACCCAGCGATGCTATTATGAGCCAGATATAGGCCAATTTTATCCTGAACCATCTATGTCAGCTGCTTGATTTATTGGCATAGTGCCAATCAATTTGATAGCTTTACATTTAACAAAAAGCCTGGTTATGATGACAAATATACTACGTTAATTGGCAGTCCATTATTCAATAACAAAAATAGGTACAAAACGAATGAGAAGACAGATTTCCAAGAAAACGCCTCAACCGCTTGATTTAAACATTGATGTGGTGGCTATTACCGAACAGATTAAAAAAATAGCCATCCAAAGTGAGCGGGTTATTTTAACGCCGCTTGCTGCTGAATGTTGTGCCAAAGCAGAAATCGAATTTTTAAATGCGGTACAGATTATAAGACAGGGCATTATCGAAAATATAAGGCCAGAAGTTGATCAGCCAGGTGCTTGGCGGTTTGAGTGTTTTGGCGCAAAATCTGGCGGAGGGTCATTTGGTCCAAATCTTCGGGTTACCGCCGTTATCAACGCCAGTCGTGATTATGTTTATATGATATCCACGGGCGTTTCCTTGTTAAGGAGGTAGTTATGTATCCCTATATCTCTAGCGGATTTGCTAATGTTTGGTTAAAAAATGGCTATGACAAAATTGAAACGCCCTATGGAATTGGCATTGCCATTCATAAACTGGATGAACTTCATTTTGCCATTTTAGAAACTTTGTTGTATCGACCCAATGATTTGCTTGGATCAGAACTTAGATTTTTGCGCAAATTAATGGGGATGGATGAAGTGCAGTTAGGCGAAATTCTGAATTCGGTGCCAGGGCGATTTTTATATTTTGAAAAAAGCCAACCTAACCGCGAAATTCATGGTTCTTTAGACCGACTTTTACGCCTGGCCGTTTATGAATTTATCAACAAGAAAACCATTTCATTGCATGAATTAAACAAAAAAATTAAAGCTGGTGCTAAGCGTGAACCGCAATATCCTGGGAAAATGGTGTACACCTTAACTGATGATCAGCGTTGGCAGCACTTATTCTAGCCCAGATCATTTTTTATATCAGATCTTTTTAAAAGCCCGTCTTCGCGCGGGCTTTTTATTTTTTATCACCCACAAAAAGGACAATAATCATGACCGAAAACGAACGCGACCGTTTAACACGGCTTGAGGTTACCAGCCATCAGATGGCCCAGGATATTCACCAAATCCGCTTAACAGTTGAGCAATTGCGCGAAGCTTTCAATATGGGGCGTGGTGCCGCTTATGCCCTGGTAAAATTAGGCAGTGTTGTTATTGCCTTTCTTGCCATGATTGCTTGGGTTCTTGATCATCTGCCAGCCTGGCTTAAATAGGGGGCTTTTCTCAAAAAGTAGTAACTATAACCTTTTGTCTTAGAAAATTGGGGGTTTTGATGAATAAATCTTTAGCACGCGGTATACGCAATAATAATCCTGGCAACATCCGTAAAACCAATGATTCATGGCTTGGGCTTTCAGATGTCCAGGATGATCCGGAATTTTTTCAATTTAAAACCATGGCCTATGGCATACGGGCTATGGCCTGTATTCTCTTAACCTATCAACAAAAATACGAAATACGAACAATTAAGGGTATTATTAACCGATATGCGCCAGAAAAGGAAAACGCCACAGCTAATTATGTTGCTTGTGTTGCGGCAAAGACAGGGTTTCATCAGCATGATAGGTTGGATATGCATGATTATCAAACCCTTAAAAAATTGCTTCGGGCAATGATTTGGTTTGAGGTTGGGGCAATAGCCAGCAAACATATATATGAAACAGATTTGGACAAAGGCATATTAATGGCTGGTATTGATAGGCCTGTTAAACCCATATATCAATCGCGTACCATTGGGGGAACGGCTATTGCTGGCATTTCTGGAATAATGTTGGCGATTGATGCCTTACAGCACGCAATCGAGCAATTAAGTCCGGCAGTAAGTTTATTTGCTCGTCTTTCACCGTGGCTTGCGACAATGCTTATGCTGGTTGGTCTTGGGTTAATTGTTTATGCACGGCTGAATGATCATAAGAAAGGGCGTTAAATGACGTTATTCTCATTTATTCGGCTGATTCCAGCCAAATTATTAAAATATATTGTAGGATTTTTTGGGGTGATTGGTGTGGTGCTTTGGACATATCTTTCCGGCCGTAAATCGCGGCAACGGCAATTGGAAAAAGATAATGCCAATGCCACCAAACGCATATTTGATGAAAGCATTAATGCGCCCAAAAGTAAGAACGATTTGATCAAGCGCATTAGGGAGAAGGGGTTATGAAAAGATTAATGCCTATATGGGCGATCATGGCCGTTGTAACCGGCTGTACCCCAAATATTACTAACGTTTGTCCGCCAATCCAAGTTTATTCAAAAGAGTTTAACAAAGAACTAGCTGCCGAGATTGAGTCTTTGCCTGGCAACAGTTTAATCCCACGCGTGCTGTCTGATTATATCAGCCTGCGGGATCAATTGCGCGTGTGCCTATCTTAAAATCTATGGCTGTTTTAAATAAATCTTGGGTTATTGAAGGTAAATTTTTAAGAGACACAATTGAATCTGTTGACTTTTTATATGGGAATAATGATCCTGATAGCCATTGTATAAAAACCAAATTAACATAAGGCTTCGTCGATGCTTCATCTATATAGCTGGCCAACCCCAAATGGTCATAAGTTACATATTATGCTTGCTGAATTGGATGTTCCGTACCAATTACATCCCATTAATATTATGAAAGGCGAACAATTAACGCCTGAATATCTAAAAATTAACCCCAACAATAAAATTCCAGCGTTAATTGACGAAGATGGGCCTGAACGCAAAACAATCACAATATTCGAATCCGGCGCTATTTTGTTTTATTTGGCCGAAAAATATCAGCGTTTTTTTGGAAACAATTCACACGAACGATACCAAATTATGCAATGGTTGATGTTTCAGATGTCTGGGCTTGGCCCTATGCTTGGACAAGCGCATCATTTTCGGGTATATGCGCCACAGGCTGTTCCTTATGGTATCGAACGGTATACCAAAGAAGCTAAACGCTTGTACAATGTTTTAGATAAGCAGCTGCAACAACAACCGTTTTTGGCAGGTGCATATTCAATTGCCGATATTGCCGCTTTTCCCTGGATTAGGTTATGGCCAAAACAAGGTGTGCAGATTGGCGATTTTCCCCATGTGCAACGCTGGCTTACCCAAATTGAACAACGCCCTGCAGTTAAAAAAGCCCTTGATGTGATGAGCGAATACGCCAATCAAATGCCCAAACCAGCCGCATGGGTTTCAGCATCAGGGCAAAATTAACGCTTAAAAGCGCCTGATTAATTTTATACAAGGTGCTTGCTACCTAAGCAAACTAATACATAACTTTGGTTAAATATAACCCGTCAGGTGGGGCGGTCATTCCGGCCGCGCTACGATTTTTAGCATGGATTATCTCCATAATTTTGCTGGCATGCCAAGTGCCTTGGCCAATCATTTTTAAGGTGCCCACCATGTTACGAACTTGGTGGTGCAAGAAAGACCTAGCTTTAACGGTGCATATAATCATGTCTTCTTGGCGGCTTATGTGAAATGTATCCAGGCTTTTAATTGGTGATAGGCTTTGACACTGGCTTGCACGAAAACTTGTAAAATCATGGGTGCCAACCAGATAGTTTGCCCCTTCCTGCATGGCTGCCACATCAAGGGCCTGGTTCACCCACCACACCCGATTGCGGGACAAAGCCGGCCCTGACGCACGATTAAGGACATAATATTGATATATACGTGCTGTGGCCGAAAAACGCGCATGAAATTCCTGGCCAACTTCTTCTGCCGTTAACAGTGCAACGGGATATGGTTTTAAATGGAAGTTAACGGCTTGAACAATTGTGCGTGAGAGGTATGGTTTTGCTAGGTCAACGTGAAAAACCTGACCTTTAGCATGAACCCCGGTGTCGGTACGACCGGCAACATAAGTTGTTACATGATGCTGGCAGAATTTGAAAAAAGCACCCTCTACGGCTTCCTGGACTGAACAACCATTTTCCTGGCGTTGCCAACCAATAAAGGGCGTTCCGTCATATTCAACAGTTATTTTATAGCGTGGCATGGCTTAAAACATGACCAGCAGATAAAGGAAAACCACGCAAAAAATCATTAATTTCCTGTATTTTACGGCCTGGTCGCTGAAGCTTCAAAAGCCTTAGACTTTGCCCATCGCCACAAACAATAGTACTGCCATCTCCAAGAATTGTACCGGCGGCTTCTAAGCTGCTTGGGCCAATTTCAGCCTGCGTCACACGGATATTTTCACCACCATAATGCAAAAAACTGCCAGGCCATGGATGGTATGCCCGAATTTCACGTTCTAACTGGTATGCTGGTTTTTGCCAATTCAAAGAACCATCTTGTTTTGTAATTTTAGGTGCATAAGTTACCTTGCTTTCATCCTGAGGTTGAAAGACAACAGAACGACTAATAAAACTGCGAATAACCTTGGATACCATGTTCGCGCCCAGTTGGCTAAGGCGGTCATGAAGTGTTTGGGCTGTATCATTGGCTAAAATGGGTATTGCCTGCTGTGATATGATATCACCGGCATCCAGCTTGGGAACAATCCGCATCATCGTGATGCCGGTTTCCTTATCCCCCGCCAAAATAGCCGATTGAATGGGTGATGCCCCGCGCCAGCGTGGCAATAACGATGCATGAATATTAATAAAACCCAAGGGAATGGATTGTAATAAGATTTTAGGCAATATAAGTCCATAAGCCGCCACCACCACTAAATCGGCTTTGTGGTTGAAGAAAGTCTGTTGATCATTGGTGTTTTTAAAATTTTCCGGGTAATAAACAGGTAAATCCTGTTGCTCGGCAAATTGATGGATTGCTGATAATTGCAATTGTTGTCCACGACCGGATGGGCGCGGGGGTTGCGTATAAACTGCAACAATCTGGTGCCCCAAATTCACCAAACTATTCAAGGCGGGAACTGCAAAATCGGGTGTCCCCATAAAACAAACCCGCAGTCGGGAATTCATTTGTGATATTACCTTCCTGAAAAAAACATATTAATTGGCTGTTGTATCAAGCCTGCGTTGTTTTAACAAACGACGATAGATCATATTGCGGCGCAATTGGCTGATATGGTCAACAAACAATAAACCATTCAAATGATCAATTTCGTGCTGAATGCAGGTTGCCAACAACCCACCTGCAGTTAAGGTTTTTTCCTGGTTTTGTTCGTTAACATAACGTACCTTAATATGGGCAGGCCGTTCCACATCGGCATATTGGTCGGGTAGAGACAGACATCCTTCTTTATAAAAACAGGTGTCGTCAGATACCCATTCAATAATTGGATTGGCCATCATGTAAAGCTGTCCTGGTTGATCGGGATTGTCATCGTTGCCAACATCGACCACAATAATTTGCAACGGTTGACCAACCTGCGGAGCTGCAAGACCAATACCTGGGGCTGCATACATCGTATCAGCCATTTGCCGCATAAGGTGCTGGATATCCTCGCTAACACGGTCAACCGGTTTGGCAATTAGCTTAAGGCGCGGGTCAGGTGCGGTAATAATTTGCAAAGCCATCAAAGTTTCTTTTGTTTTAATAAGGCAACGACACTACATGATGCATCTAATAACATATATCTAAATCCAAGACAATTTCAATTGTGCAGAAGAAATTGCTTGGAGGATATTTATTAAAAAATAAATTTTATTCTTACAGTCAAGGTAGTTTGAATGAAGCACTAAATGGGTTTTCTCGGTATCACCTAAGAATAATTAGCAATATTTATCGAATTTCCAGCTAACCGTTATGCAAAAACCACGGGTTTTTAGTTTTTTACCTATTGGTTCTGACAAAAAAGTATTATATATATGACAAGCAAGCTATCTGCGTGTGCTTGTTCTTGATGCTGTGATGCTTCTTTTGCAAGTAGAACAGGTTAACGCGCAGTTTATCTGGTTTGATAATATATTGGTAATTGTTTGGGAGAGCAAAATGGGTGAATTAGATTTGTCGTCAATTTTGGTTATTTTCTTTGTGTTGTTTTTCGTTCTATTGGTTGTAACAGGTACAAAGTCTGTTCCGCAAGGGAATGAGTTTACTGTTGAACGGTTTGGGCGTTACATTAAAA
>CAYPXH010000043.1:0-11850 GCA_964414755.1 uncultured Rhodospirillaceae bacterium
AAGTCCTGAAAAATCTTTAGCTTTTATTCTTGCGGCCTGTCGGCAACAACATGAACCTGCAGTACGTTTTATACAACAATTTATCGGTATGGATTGTTGGTTATCTGGCGAAGATATTCCACACATAACCGATAAAAGCAAACAAAAAACTACCGAACAGGCACTAAAAATTCTTCAAACATGGTCATCCAAATAAGATTGTTAAAAAAATTTCAAGAAAAATACAAATTTTATCTTTCGGAAAATTTTATAACGTTATACAGTGATAACTAGGATTTACTTTTCGTATGACAATAAAGATGACGTGGGTAGTAACATATTGGGGAAGGTGTTTATCAAGATTGGGGGCAGGGTTGAAAGCCTTGCGCCAATTTTTTTCTAACCTTTCCAAGCCTTTTAGTGTGGCTATAAGAAATGTTTTTCTTTTAACCGGTTGGTTGTTTACGACCGCCGCAACTCTTGTTGCGCAGGATGTACATTTTTTTCGCATAGCCACCGGTAGCGTTGGAACAACCTTCTTTCCTTTGGGGGGTGTTATTGCAACGGCAATTAGCAATCCAGCTGGTGCGCGCGGCTGTGAACAGGGTGGAAACTGTGGCGTACCCGGGTTGGTTGCTGTTGCCCAGACAACCCAGGGTTCCGTTCTGAATGTTATGGCTGTAGCAACCCAGCAGTTTGAATCAGGCTTATCCCAAGCAGACGTTGCCTTATGGGCGTTTCGTGCTGAGCATATATTTAAGGGTAAAACCCCACTTGAAAACTTACGGGTCATTGCCAGCTTGTATCAAGAAAGCCTTCACGTTGTTGTTTCTGCTGATTCGCCCATTAGAAATATTCAGCAATTGATTGGAAAACGTATCTCACTGGGTGAAAAAGATAGTGGAACGAATGCCACGGCCCTTGCTGTTCTAGAAGCTTATGGAATTGATGATAAGAAAGCAAATTTTTCAAATGATAACCTGCGTTCTGCCCTTGAAGCACTTCGTGGTGGTTCGTTGGATGCGATCTTTGTAGTGGGTAGTTATCCATTGCCAGCATTGGTTGACTACACCCAAACGGCCAGCATCCGTCTTCTACAAATTGATGGAGAAGGTGCAACTGTTCTAAGACAAAAATATCCTTTTTTGGGGATAGATGTTATTCCAGAAGGTAGCTACCGGGATGTCAATAATGCGGTAACATTGGGTATTAGCACATTGTGGGTTACAAGCGCTGAAGTCCCTGACGATTTAATTTATAAAATTACTAGGGCGCTTTGGAATACAACAACCAAGAAACTGACCGACAGTAATAACCCAATTGTACGACGGATGCGTTTTGAAACAGCCTTAAGCGGCATTCCAATTCCAATCCATCCTGGTGCTGCGAAGTTTTATTCCGAGCTGGAAAAAACCAATCCACAATAACAATAAAACTTTTGTTACAAAAAGCCTGCTTTAATTCAGGCGCGCTGTAAAGGTTTGTATTTTAGCCGATGCGGTTGATCTGCTTTGTGGCCAAGACGTCGTTTTCTATCTTGCTCATAGTCAGCGTAGTTTCCCTCAAACCACACAACCTTGCTATCTCCTTCAAAGGCAATAATATGTGTTGCGATTCGGTCCAGAAACCACCGATCATGGCTAATCACGACAACGCAACCGGCAAAGTTGCTTAAAGCCTCTTCAAGTGCGCGCAAGGTATCAACATCCAGGTCGTTTGTCGGTTCATCAAGAAGTAAAACATTCGCGCCAGACTTGAGCATTTTAGCTAAATGCACGCGATTGCGTTCACCCCCGGATAATTGACCAACTTTCTTTTGCTGGTCTGTGCCTTTAAAATTAAAGGCGGCTACATAGCTGCGGCTTGGCCATTTTTTCTTACCCAATTCAATTTCATCCAATCCTCCGCTAATTTCTTCCCAGACCGTTTTGTTGGCTGATAGAGTATCCCTGCTTTGATCTACATAACCTAATTTAACCGACTCACCGATTCTAAGATTTCCACCGTCGGGTTTTTCTTGGCCTGTGATCATTCTAAAAAGTGTTGTTTTACCGGCACCATTGGGGCCAATAACACCAACAATTCCCCCTGCAGGCAATTTAAAGCTTAGGTCGTCAATTAATAATTGCTGATCAAAAGCTTTACTTAGATGATTGGCTTCAATCACCAGATCGCCAAGACGTGGCCCTGCTGGAATAATAATTTGTGCATTTTCGGGTGCTGCTTGGGATGCTTGTTGCAATAACGTTTCATAAGCTGTAATACGTGCCTTACTTTTACTTTGGCGTGCTTTCGGGGACTGTCTAATCCATTCAAGCTCGTTTTGTAATGTGCGCTGACGTGCGATTTCCTGCTTTGCTTCTTGTGCTAGGCGTTTTTGCTTTTGGTCAAGCCAGGATGAATAATTACCCTGCCATGGAATTCCGTGACCGCGATCAAGCTCTAGAATCCAACCCGCCACATTATCTAGGAAATAGCGGTCATGTGTAACTGCAACAACTGTTCCCGTATAATCCTTTAAGAATATTTCTAACCAAGCAACTGATTCTGCATCTAAATGGTTGGTTGGTTCATCAAGCAACAGAAGATCTGGCTTTTGTAAAAGCAAACGACACAACGCAACACGTCGCCGTTCCCCACCGCTTAATTTTGTTACATCAGTATCAGCGGCCGGACAACGTAAGGCATCCATTGCAATATCGATTGTACGCTCTAAATTCCACCCATCGACAGCATCAATTTTGCTTTGTAAATCGCTTTGTTCCTCAATAAGCTTGTCCATCTCTTCTGAAGTAATATCAGCGCCCAATCGGTTGCTAACCCAATCAAAACGATCCAGTAATTGTTTGATGGCTGCTGCACCCTCCATAATATTTTCCTGAACGTTTTTAGAGGGATTCAAAGTTGGTTCTTGTGGCAAATAGCCAACTGTTGCACCATTGGCAACCCAAGCTTCACCACCAAAATCCTTGTCAAGGCCAGCCATTATCTTAAGCAGAGTTGATTTGCCAGCGCCGTTCACACCCAAAACACCAATTTTTGCGCCAGGCAAGAATGAAAGCCAAACATTATCCATAACCTTACGACCACCGGGATAAACCTTGCTCATCCCTTTCATAACGTATACGTATTGATATGCTGCCACGACGATTTCCTTAGTTAGGATTTGATCAAATAATTAAAAACGGTTGTAGTTTATGGAAAAAGCGTGTTTTGGCAAGCCGGATCATGCAGCATTTACATTTCTTTGTAAAATACTAGACTAAGTTCCAAAACTATTTTGCACAGGGGGCAAAGAATGCCAAAAAACCTTGATTTGTCTGGATTAAAATGTCCTATGCCTGTTTTACATACAAGACGACATTTGAAAACATTATCCCCTGGTGATCAATTAACCGTTGTTGTAACCGACCCTGAAGCACCCAAAGACATGGAATATCTTTGCCAGCAAACAGGGAATCGGTTATTGAAGGTGGAAACACAGGCCGATAAAATTTTAATATTTCTAGAAAAAGCGTAAAATTGGTAAGCACCTATAACAGGTAATTTTTGGTAAATATTTATCAACCAGGCAGTATAGCACATGATCAAAAAAATATTTGGAATGATAGGGTTAATTAGTATTCTTAGCATTAATACCGGTTTTGCCCAAACAGAACCGGCTGTCAGACCAGTAACCGAAGGTTATTTGCCCGCTTACCATGCAATACAACATCAAGATTATCTAACGGCTGTAAACTATCTGCGCACATTAATTCAGCAAAACACCGACCTAAATATTCGAAGCCTATATTTTCAAGCATTGGTGCAAATTGGCGATTTAGATCAGGCTGTTGCGCAAATTGAACAGCTGCGTCAACAAAAGGTTGACTTTCCTTTGTTACATTTGCTAGCCGGTGTGCATAATCTAAGCAACAATGTTCCTGGTCAACGAAACGTTATTGCTGATGCAGAATTTAAAAGTATTGGTAACCAAACAGACCAATTTTACCAGGCATTTGCGCAATTTTTACTATTGTGGCAAACGGTCATCGAGCTTGAACAGTTATCGCAACCACAAACTGATTTAAAAATATTTGAACAAAAACTACAGCAAATAAGCCAGCGTCAAGGGTTGGCAGAATTTTACTGGTTAAATCTGGGAGTCATTGCCGATTTGTTGAATCAGCCAGCACAGGCAGAAATATACTATAAACAATTGTTGCAAATTGTACCTAATCCGTCCTTGCGGACATTAGAGATTTTAGGTGTTTTTTATGCAAAAACGGCACCCGAAGCAAACCCCATATTAGATATTTTACAACGTCAGTATGTTGAATTTAACAATGATCAAAGAATTTTAGAACTGATCAAGCTATTTCAGAACCCAGGCAATTTGCCTGAGAAAATTATTAAATCCGGTCAGCAGGGCATGGCCGAAATTTTCTTTAATTTTGCCAACATTATGTCAAGCCAACAAGAGTATACACAAGCGATCCCGCTTTATTGGATGTCTTTAAAATTAAATTCTAACCTTACGGTTGCTCGATTAGGTCTTGCATTGAATTTGGTTGAAATAGGGCGTTATGAAGAAGCCCGTACTATATTATCCCAGATTCTAGCAACTGATTATTTAACGTCATCAGCGCGCATCCAGCTGGCAGATATAGACCAACGGCAGGGGCGACTTGAACAAGCACTTGCTGCATTTCGGGGGATGGTACAACAATATCCCGATTGGATTCTGTTGCATCAAGCAGCTGGTGACGTGTTACGTACTCAAAAAAAGTTCGAACAGGCTTTGCCTTTTTATCAACAAGCACTTGTTTTGCTTGAGAAAAATTTAAAAACTGTCCCAGGTTCAGTGTCATTAAAAAACCAAATAGCAGGGCAGTATTTTGTACTGGGTATCGCCTATGAGCGAACAAAACAATGGCCGAAAGCTGAAGCAAGTTTTCTAAAATCGCTTGCCTTACAGCCCCAACAAGCCCCCGTTATGAATTATCTTGCTTATACTTGGGTAGATCAGGGTGTTAAGCTGGATCAAGCATTAGAAATGTTATTGCAGGCAGACAAGCTAACCCCAAATCAAGGATACATTTTAGACAGTATTGGTTGGGCGTATTACCGGTTAAAACAATATGATAAGGCCATTCAATATATGGAAAAAGCGATTGTTCTAGACCCGGGTGAGGCAGAAATTAATGATCATTTAGGCGATGTTTACCTTGCGGTTGGACGCAAACGTGAGGCGCTATTTCAGTGGCAGCGTGCGTTGCGTCTTAACCCACAACCAGAAACAATCCCTCTAATTCAGGAAAAAATTTTAAAGCTGGGGCAACCATGACAACAGATATCAAAAGGCAACAGGTTTTACAGCCTATACAAACCCTAGAAGACCCAATGCAAATTCATGCCTTTGCCAAGGTTAATCTTTTTCTGCACGTGGTAGGTAAAAGACCTGATGGTTATCATGTATTGGATAGCCTCGTGGTATTTGCTGGTATTGGTGACACTTTATCCCTAAGCGCGAACCCTACCTTAAGCTTAAAGGTGGAAGGGCCATTCGCCCACCAGCTTCAGCACGAGTCAAATAACATTGTCCTTAGGGCAGTTGAAGAACTGCAAAAACATCTTTTGCCAGGGCGTTTAATGCGTGGTGCTAAGATTACTCTTACCAAAAGATTACCTGTTTCTTCTGGTATTGGGGGCGGCTCTGCTGATGCTGCTGCTGCAATGAAATTATGTGCCCATTTATGGCAGATACATCTAAGCCCCCCTGAATGGCTGCAACTGGGGCTTCGGTTAGGTGCAGATGTACCAGTTTGCCTTATGGGTGAACCACGTCGGATGCAGGGAATAGGTGAATTATTGTTCCCCGTGCCGCAACTTCCTAATTTTTGGCTTGTTCTGGTTAACCCGTTATTGGCCGTTCCGACGGCTGCGGTTTTTAAACAGCGCCAAGGAGTTATCTTTTCCAAGCCAGCACCTGCTTTTCCAGCTGGTGGGTGGAAAACCGTTCAGGATTTCGTTAGTTACTTAGGCAACTGTCAAAATGATCTAACGGAACCAGCCCAACAGCTGCAACCAGCAATTAAGATTGTTCTAGAAACTCTTAAGCTGCTTAAAGATCAGCTATTAGTTCGTATGTCAGGTAGCGGGGCAACTTGTTGGGCAATGTTCGCACACGAACATCAAGCGCGCCAAGCGGCACAACTTTTATCAAAGCAGCACCCTGATTGGTGGGTGGCCGCAGCACTGGTGTTAAAGAAGGAACAGCCGCTGGAAATACCTGGTCATGCCTATAATAATGGTCATGTGATGGCATAACCGGGGATTGGGTACGCGTTATTGTTGTTATTCTTTAAAGGTCAGGCGTTTATGTTATCTTTTTGCTTGCCGAAATAGGAAGCTTAGAGTATGTTCTCACTCCGTTAATACCTCTACAGCGTTGCTGCAGGTATAATGCAGGCTTTTGGGGCGTGGCCAAGCGGTAAGGCAACGGGTTTTGGTCCCGTGACCCTAGGTTCGAATCCTAGCGCCCCAGCCATATGCCTATTTAATAAAATCTGCCTATCTCTTTTCTAAATTCGTTTTATTGGTTTATTCCTTACCGTCGAATATATTTATTAAATCTTTAAAATTAAGACATATTGCTTTGTCTTTTTTCTAGGAGCCAATTTTTTGGGCTACACTGGACAAAGAGGTTCATTTTGCTTTTTTAGCTAACACTAATTTAATCTAAGCAAGCAAATTAAATTTTCTAAGGCTTGTTTTAATTTTTTATCTTGGATGGCTTTTAAAGATTTTCTTATTTGCATACCACGAAAAAGTATTCGTTGGGAAGATGATGCTTGTAATTTTAACCCCTTGTAAAAATAAATCACCGAGATATCAAACATATTGGCCAATTCATAAAGACGGGATGCAGACACTTTACTGGCACCACGTTCATATTTCTGAAGTTGTTGATAGCTAAGCCCAATCTTTTTAGCCAACGTTTGCTGACTAAAGCCACGCGCAAGGCGGAGTGCTCGTAACTTCATGCCAATATGAATATCCAGATGATGTGACTTATTCATTTACTTATAAAAACCATTTTTTTCTATTTGTACGTTATTAAAATATATTATAAGTATAAAATACGCACATCAAGATTTTTTTGCTGCTAACGTAAAGCCAAAAGGAAGGCTTTATGATATGTTTAACCTGTGTGGGAAAAGAATAAAAATTGCCCGTGTCAGCAGCGAGATGAAGCAGATTGACCTTATAGCAGCTTTATCAGTTGATTATAAAATTGATATCACCCAACGGGCATTATCTGATATTGAGCTTGGCAAACGCACCGTTAAAGATACCGAGCTTGTTGCTTTTGCTAAAGTTTTAAATGTTAGTCCTATGTGGTTGTTATTTGGGGATCAGCCACCTAAGTTTCGCAATTCGCCAATAGAAGGGCAGTAACTTATGTTACTTCAGGCTTTTGATCAAAATGGCCGTAAAGCCAACCGCAGCAGGCACCTAAAACAACCCAAAACAAGCCCATAACCGCTATTGAGGCAGCCGCAAAAAGTGCGTTTAATTCGGGCGGCACCGCGCCACCCATTGGCCCTTGGGGATGCCCAATAATATGGGGTAAAGCAATGAACACAACACCACTTATTTTGGTGGCCAGATGATGATAAAGAAACAACATTCCTAACCCAATGGAAGTTGCCAGCGCAGTTGCCAACCACCATACTTGACGGTCATCTAGGGCTGCTGCTTGGGTTCCCGGTAATTCTGGGGGCAAACCAAAACTTGGGGCAAGCGAGAATGCAATAAACCCCCCCAATCCCCATAGTAAACCGGTTGTAGTATTGATGGTCTGATCCCGCCACATCCATATACCCATCAATAATAAAGCAAACCCAATGGCCATGCCGATATTGCTAAAGAAGGTATAGGCATAGCGCTCTAGGCCGTCTTCTGGTTGCCAAGCTTCGTGGTCGTGTGTATGAGTTGCGCCATGGCTGTGTTCAACTTCAGCTGTGGTTGCTGTATCATGATGATCCGCCAATCCTGTTTCATAGGTTTCAGCAGTTAAAATAAGCGGGATTAATTTAAAAAACTGTACGCTAAAAACAACGGTTCCAGCAATACAGCCGGCAAAAATGGCCTTCAATAAAGTTTTATACATGTTAGTGACAAGGGAAGCCAGAAAGGTGGCGGGTGTCATGGGCGGCGTTATGAACAGCATGGGTTGGCAAAAACCCAACAATACCAATAAACAACAAGCCCAAGACAATCATGCTGCCACCAATTAAGCGCTTTTGTATAAGTATCTTGTCTGATATGGTGGGGGTTGGTGAAATTTTTGCGGTTGACATGCGGCACTTAACCCTTGTTGAAGTAAAAAATTTTTTATAACATGGCTATGCTATGAATTTAGCTGGAAAGCGTCAAGCCTTTGTTAGATAAGATAAATTTTGAACAGGGCTTTTCTTATCTTGCGCTAATCCATTGTTTTTAATTTTGATGAACACGTTCCTGCAAGGGTTATTCATACATGAAAATAGGAATTGTTGGTTGTGGAAATGTGGGTTCGGCAACAGCCTATGCTTGTGCGTTAAAGGGGTTAGGTACCGAACTTGTTTTGGTTGATAAAAATCACGCGCTGGCGGTGGCGCAAGCCGGTGATATTTTACATGCTACCCCTTTTGCTGCGCCAATCCCGGTTCGTGCCGGATCGTTTGATGATTTGGAAGATGCAGGCTTAATTATGATTGCGGCTGGTGTTAACCAGCAACCAGGTGAAACCCGCCTTGATTTACTGAAACGCAATGCCGATGTTTTTGCCGACATTATCCCCAAAATTATTAAAGCCGCCCCAAAAGCTATCTTATTAAATGCAACCAATCCGGTTGATGTGATAACGCATTTAATAGATCATTTAGCCAACAAGCCCAAGCCAGGATGTGTTCTTGGTTCGGGTACTATTTTGGATACAGCACGCTTTCGTGCTTTATTAGGCCAACATTTAGGCGTTTCAAGCCATTCGGTACAGGCCTATGTCTTAGGTGAGCATGGCGATTCCGAGGTTTTGCACTGGTCGGGGGTGACGGTGGCAAACATGCCGTTGGCGGCCGCAGCCGTTCAGCTGGCTGCCCCGGTAACCCAGGACACGCGGCAGCAAATGGATGAAGAAGTGCGTCGTGCCGCTTATAAAATTATTCAGGGAAAAGGGGCAACCTGGTTTGGTATTGGTGCAGGGATGGCGCGGTTGGCCCAAGCCATTTTACAAAATGAACATGCTATTTTAACCTGTTGTATGCGCATGCCAGAAGTTGAAGGGATTAGCGATATTACCCTGTCTTTACCACAAATTATTACAGCCCGTGGGGTACAAAAAACGATTATCCCAATACTGGATCAAACAGAAAAACCATTGTTACGCCGAAGTGCTGAAATTTTAAAGCGGGCTATTACCAGCCTAGGCCTGTAAATATTAATATTAGTTCAGTGACGAATCATGACCAACAGGCTGTTGCTGAATGATTTGGGCATAGTCCCGTACGATTTGGGGTAGACCCAACATTACTGCCTCGGACACAATTGCATGGCCAATCGATACCTCGTCGGGATGTACGGCTTGAATCAAGCGCGGTAAATTTTCGGCATTTAGATCGTGCCCTAAATGAACCCGCAAGCCTTTTGCGCGCGCATAATTGGCAACAGAAACGATTTGATTCAGCTGTTTTAAACGGTCTTTGCCGGTGCATAAACTGTAATCTTGGGTGATGATCTCAACCGCTTGGGCTTTGAGACGGGCGGCTAAATCAACCCCTTGGTTATTGACGTCAATGAAAACCGATGTTTTGGTAAATTCACTAAGAAACTCCAGTGTTTTTTTTAATAATTCTTCACCATCGCGGTCTTGCCAACCCCGGGTGCTGGTTAATTCGCCAGGGTCTGAGGGTACAATGGTAAATTGGTGCACTTTTGCCGCTTTTGCGGCCGCCAACAATTCGGGGCGTGGATAACCTTCTACATTCAATTCAACGGTACCTTGACTGACTTCGGGTATATCTTTTAGGGCTTGAATATCGCTAAGGCGGGCATGGCGTTCATCGGGACGCGGGTGAATGGTGATACCTTGGGCACCGGCGCGAATGGCCAATTTTGCGGCTTCAATTACGTCGGGAATGTTATGACCACGTGAATTACGCAACAGGGCAATTTTGTTGATATTAACACTGAAGCGGCATTGGGGTGACAAAGATGATGGGGTCATGGGTATTTCCTGTAGATGCTTGTTCATTTAGGGTTATAGCATTACCATAGGGGTGAAAACAAGCAGGTTATGGATTGGTTAGAATGGGCATAGAATTCCTAACGCCTTTGTAATTGGGTATAGGGTTTTGGTTGCCACCAATCGGGCTTTTTCGGCACCTTGCGCAAGCACCTGATTTAAATAGGTTTTGTCGCCAGAAATGTGCTGATAACGCTGTTGAATGGGTGCTAGGGTAGTAATGATAATTTCGGCCACCTTCTTTTTTAAGAACCCATAGCCTTTGCCACTAAATAACTGTTGGGTTTGATCGGGCGAATCGCCGCTAAGCCCCATATAAATATTCATCAAATTAATTACGCCGGCCGATGCGTGGCTTGGGCGAAATTCCTGCCCGCTATCGGTAACCGCGCTGGATAGTGTTGCCTCAATCTGCCGGGGTGAGTCAAGCAAACCAATCATGTGTTTTTTGTTGTTAAGACCTATGCTTTTACTCATTTTAACGGCCGGGTTATCCAAACCCATAATTTTTGCCCCCACCTTGCTAATCATTGGTTGCGGAGATTTAAGTTTTATTCCAAACAAATGATAGCAGCGGGCAACAATATCGCGTGTTAATTCCAGGTGTTGTAGTTGATCTTCACCTACGGGGACAAAATCGGCCTGATATAATAATATATCAGCGGCCTGCAACACAGGATAGGCCAACAAACCACTGCTAACGCTTTCGCGCTCAAGGGCTTTTGCCTTGAACTGGGTCATGCGTTCCAGCCACCCCAAGGGGGTTATGCAGGTAAGCAACCAGCCAAGAAAAGGATGTTGTGGCACCGCTGATTGCAGAAAAAGGGTGGATTTATCAGGATCAATGCCACAGGCCAACAACAATGCTGCCATTTCAAAGCTTTCCTGGTGCAGTTGTTTTAACACTGGGGATTCGGGAATGGTGAAGGCATGTAAATCAACAACACAAAAGAAATTATCATACATGTCCTGGTTTTTTACCCATTGGGCAACGGCTCCTAAATAATTGCCTAAATGTAAAAGACCGGTGGGTTGCACACCCGACAAAACGCGCGGTTTGCTGGCCGATGGGATGGGCACTTATATTCTCCATATTTGGGGATATTAAGCGAAGATTATAATTAAAATAGCATTAAGGCAACAGGAACGGCTATAAACCGCCCAATCAGCTTGTTGACAAAAACCGCAAACAGAAGAATGTGGAAAGAATACCTTATGAAAACCGAAATTACCAACATGGAAATTGTTGAAAAAAGCATTTTAATTAACCGGATGGGCATTGTTCAGGCCTATATGTACCGCACGGCGTTGCATGATGCGGGGCGGGCAGGTTCGTTTCGGCCACGGCAGAAAAATGATTGTACGGTTCGCGCGGTGGCGCTGGCAACCCAGATAGGTTATGATGAAGCGTATGAATTATTGGCGGCGGCGGGGCGCAAATGTTCCAAGGGTTTTGCCTTTAAGCCATGGGCTGATCAAGCAGCAATTAATGGCTATCGTTTTGAATGGCAGGGGGTGCGCAAACAACGCGGCCGACCAAGATTGGGGTTAGCCCTGTTTTGCCAGCTTTATCCAACCGGCACTTATATTGTGCTGGTCAAACG
>CAYPXH010000044.1:0-11604 GCA_964414755.1 uncultured Rhodospirillaceae bacterium
GCACTACGGGTGGTAACTTGTTCGAGTTGTTGTACTAAATAGTGCTGGCGCGCTGCTATGGACCCAAGCATACGCAGAGCAAAACGACTGTCCTGTTCGATTTTATGCACAAAAAAGTTACGAGGTACTTCTATAACAACTGAGTCTTCAAGTGCTTGTGCATTAACAGGGTAACTTTTATGAGTACCAAAAACGGCGGCTTCAGCAAAGGATTCACCGGGGCCCAAAATATGTACGATTACTTCTTCTCCATCTTTGGAAGAACGGTATAACTTAATCCAACCATGCACAATAATAAAAAAAACATTTGCTGTATCTCCCATTGCAAAAAGATCACGACCTTTTGTGCAAAATTTTTGATGGCACTGTGTAGTCAGTTTCTCAATGGTAGCGTCGTCTATACCCTGAAAAAGTGGGACTTTTTTGATGATTTTGGCGAGATCCATGCGCATTCCTTATTATTTCACATCAAACGGGACAAAATAGATCACTAGTCAATGGATAAAGCAATAAATATGTAATTATTATTGCAAAGAAAACGTGCTTAAAAAGCTTTTTATAAGAGTTTTTTGTGACTTTTATTTTTTAAACGTCCTAACTGACCAAAAATATCTTTACAACTGCCAGCTAATCCCGGTGTTATCTAGCTATTTCCAAAACTATATTTTCATTTTCCTTGACTTGATTTTGATCAAGGTATTAGGATAGCTTTCTGTTACAGTTTGGCAGGAAAATTTGAATTTGACTGTGTTGGTACAGGCACAGTTCTCCGAGCTAGTTGTTCCTAAGTTCTTTTGGTAAATTCTGCTTCAAGAATATGGGCGATTAGCCGGGGTCGATGGTGGAAACATCACGGCCTCCCTTAGGGATGGGAATAGTCCTATCCCTAGTCTTGGAAAGGAGATTAGGATGGTACATGAACCGTTGTTGACGGATAGTTTCGGGCGTCATTTCCCCTACCTGCGTTTATCAATTACCGATGTTTGTAATTTTCGCTGTTCTTATTGCTTGCCCAATGGCTACCATCAAACCGGTCGGGAAGATTTTTTGACTATTCATGAAATACGGCGTTTGGTAGGGGCTTTTACCGGGCTTGGCGTTTGGAAATTTCGTCTTACCGGTGGTGAGCCAACAATTCGCCCAGATTTTCTTGATATAGTTTCTACGGTGGCTGAGGTGCCGGGGGTTAGAAAACTTGCTTTTACAACCAACGGATATAAACTGCGCGATCGGGCAAATTCCTATTATAACGCTGGCTTGCGGGCGGTTAACGTAAGTATCGATTCACTCGATCCACACCAATTTGCTCGCATAACTGGTCATGAACGGTTGCCGGAAATTCTTGAAGGGATAGATTTATGCTTGAAGATTGGGTTTCACTCAGTCAAGATTAATACGGTTTTATTGAAGAACCTTAATGATGCTGAGCTTGACGCATTTATTCAATTTGTGGCTGATAGACCAATTTCATTGCGATTTATCGAGCTGATGCGTACAGGTGAGAACAAAACCTATTTTGACCAACACCACCTGCCCGGACATTACATTGTTGAACGTCTGCTGGCAGGGGGGTGGCGCTTGCAAGAGCGGTTGGGTGGTGCCGGACCAGCCCAAGAGTTTTCTCACCAGCAAAGCCTTGGTACAATTGGACTAATTGCGCCATACAGCAAAGATTTTTGCCAAACTTGCAACCGGCTGCGTATATCTGCAAAAGGGGCACTTCATTTATGTCTTTTTGGCGAGGGTGGCTATTCGTTACGTCATCTTTTACAATCTGATGATCAATTAGAAAAGCTACAACAACAAATACTTGATTTGTTGCAGTATAAAAAATCCAGCCATTTTCTACATCAGGGTATTACCGGTGTTACACCTCATTTAGCGTCAATTGGCGGTTAGGGAGATTGGTTGATGAACAAGCCTATAGAACATATTCAGTTTTCTAAAGAACAAACAAATTTTCGGATGATTGATGTTGGGCGTAAAAGACCTACGCATCGGCGTGCTGTGGCTTGCGGTTCAATTAAAATGAACAGTAAAGCTTTTCAAGCCGTGTGGGATAAAAAACTGCCTAAAGGGGATGTATTAGCACTGGCCGAGATAGCAGGTATTATGGCCGCTAAAAACACCCCCTCTATTATTCCCATGTGTCATACATTACCACTCGATCAGGTTACACTTCATTGCATGTTGGATCAAAAAACACATAAAATTACCGTTTATGCCCAAGCTGTTGCTTTTGCTAAAACAGGTGTGGAGATGGAGGCTTTAGCCGCTGTTAATGCTGCCTTGCTAACAATATGGGACTTAACCAAGGGAATGGATCCACACCTATTAATAGAAGATGTGCGTCTACTGGTTAAAACAGGCGGCAAAAGCGGTGTTTGGATTCATCAGGAAGGAATTCCCGATTGGCTGGTAGCCGAATTGCCTGACGCACAGTTTTTAAGAAATAAGGTTGCCGCTATTTTGGTGATGAGCGACCGCGCATCCAAAGGCATATATACAGATGATTCTGGGCCATTGTTGCGTACATTGCTGCACCAAGCTGGGGCACAGGTTGTTGGCCCTAAGGTTATTCCGGATCAAGAAGCTGATATTATTCAGGCTGTTGCTGATCTTTGTTCAAAAAACCGTCCTGATATTTTGATTGCGTCCGGCGGGACAGGGCCAGGTCCAAGAGATATTACGCCAGATGTGCTGCGTAAAATATGTGACCGTATGTTGGATGGTCTTGGGGAAGTATTGCGTGCGGAAAGCATGTATCATACGGGTACTGCTTGGCTATCACGTATGACGGCTGGTATGTATGGTTCAACACTTATTGTTGCCTTTCCAGGCTCTCCTAAAGCGGTACAGGAATGTTGGGATATTGTAAGTCCTTTTTTGGGCGATGCTATTGCCAAAATTAGAAAACAAGGTTTTGAAAAGCCATGATTATCACAATACAAACTTATGGAGCGTTTCGTAAATTTGGTGCAATGATTGAACTGGACATTCCCTCAGGGGTAACAATTGGGATAATCAAACAAAAACTTGCGCTTAGGCTTGGGTCAGCTGAGCAGGAACTGGTTCGCGTTTCGGTTTTGGCCTCGGCAACCGAAATATTAGCAGACAATGCATTGTATCAAGATGGGCAGAAGCTGGCTATTTTACCACCTGTTTGTGGGGGGTGATTGTGGCATACCATGTCTTGATTAGTGAACAAAATATCTTGGTTGAATCAGCATTAGCGATGATCAAGAATGATCATCACGGTGCTATTGATATATTTGTTGGTGTTGTGCGCAATCATCATCAAGGGCAAATTGTCACAGGTATTACCTATGATGTTCATATTTTGCTGGCCAAGGGCGTTCTTGCAACCATATGTCAGGAAGCAGAAAAACAATGGCAGGGTACAAATTATTATGTAGCGCACTATCACGGGTATTTGCCGGTAGGGGGGATCAGTGTATTGATCGCGGTAAGCGCCCCCCATAGGGTAGATAGTTTTGATGCCTGTCGCTATGTTATTGAAGAAATCAAGAAAAGGGCACCTGTTTGGAAGCGCGAACATTATCCTGATGGGTCAAGCGCCTGGTTGCCTGGGCATAGTTTACATCAAGGGTTGGATAATGGATAAAGCTAAAAATTGTCCTGGTGTGGTTTTGGCAGGCGGGCGTTCTAGTCGTATGGGCAGCAATAAGGCTTTTTTAAAGTATCAAGGGCGATTTTTGATTGATCATATGATGGATATTCTTTTAAAAACTGGCTGTACACCTGTTTTTATTTTGGGGTTTGTGCCAGGATATAACTGTGTAGCCGATGATAAAATCTTTGCCGGCCCGGCACAGGCAATTAGTTCATTCATGCATAAGAAACTTGCTTATCCAGGGTTTTTGGTTGTTCCAATTGATATGCCGTTGTTGACACCCTCAATTCTTTATCGTCTAACCACATACTCCAAAGGTGCTTATTACAAGGATTACCCATTACCGGCCTATATTCCCCAAAAACCAATTTCGGCTCATGTACTATCGATGCATGATCTGCTTTATGCATTAGGGGCAATGGCCATCGCACGTGATGCGGGCAGTGAACTTTTGATGAAAAACATCAATACTCCCAACGAATGGAAGGAATTTATCATATCACATGAATGTTAAAATTGCCGAACATGCTGTAACCTTTAAAATTACAGAACACGAATTGCATACCCTTCAGCTTGGGCATAATCTAAGGCAAAGGGTTAAGATTAGTCAAAATTTTTTGGAAATTGCCATTAACCAGGATTTTGGTGGCCAAGCCGATGATCGCTTCAAGATGTTACCTTTAAAGTTGGTTTTTGATCATCCTGGTGCCTGTTTAACCCTTTATGCACTACCCACGACAATTAACGACCTGGCGCACCTTGGTCGGAACCGTACAGGGATAATAGTCCAGCAAGATGATTTGGAATTAACTTTGCAGGTTGATGTGCGCTCGCGGCCATCAACCCATCAACAATTTTAAGGGCATTCCTCAATATGCTAGGTCTTGGCGCATCATTCTTTCTAACGGCTTTACTTTACGCCTGTGTTGGCTTTGGCGGAGGATCAACCTATAACGCATTGCTAGTTCTTGCTGGCACCGATTACCGTATTATTCCTACCCTGTCCTTAATTTGTAATATTATTGTTGTTTCAGGGGGGGTATGGCATTTTTATAGGACAAAATACCTGAACATAAAACTTCTAGTACCCTGGCTTGTAACATCGATCCCCGCATCTTTTATTGGGGGGTTAATACCCGTGCCCGAGAGAATTTTTACGGCTCTTTTGGGGATCACATTGTTTTTGGCGGGATTGTATTTGATTGTATCGGTTTTTCTCAAAAGATTTGGACAGCAGATTCGTACTTTTAAACAATATTCTTTTTTTACTGCGGCATCTTTGGGCGGTACTTTAGGGCTACTTGCCGGTATTACGGGTATTGGGGGCGGGATATTTCTGGCCCCCATTCTTCATTTCACTAGGTGGGGTTCAGAAAAACAGATTGCAGGGGGGTGTGCATTTTTTATTTTGGTTAATTCCATTGCAGGGCTAATTGGACAATTTCTGAAGTTAGACGTACAAGAAATAGGGCCAATTTTATTACCATATTGGATTTTGTTGCCAGCTGTACTTGTTGGTGGACAAATTGGCTCTTGCCTGGGATCAACTAAAATACACCCTAACATCATGCGTGTTGGCACGGGGGCTTTAATTCTTTACGTAGCCTTCAGGCTTATGCGTATATTTATGCAGTATTAGAAGTTGTAGCTAAAAAGCCCCTAAAGATAATCGGAATCTTTATTGAGGTATAATAATAACTATTCAGGCTAGATATACACATAATTCTTTTAAAAGCAGAAATTTAACAGTTTTTACGAGTCGATTGCAGGTGTGGTAATGATAGCTACCAAAGTTCGTAAAATAATTTAACGACATCTTAGAGATGTTTCGTGACCCGGAAGTCTTTTATTGGTTGTTGGCAAATTCGACTTTTAGTTGGTTAAAAAATCTATATAGATCGGACATTTTATTTTGCAGGTATTAGGTTTTTTAAAGCCTATAATAGAAATATTCAACAGGTCTAAAGGCCTGAATTTAATATTAAGGCTTAATTAATGATTATGGCGGTGGTGAATATCGGGGTAGTGGGGGTGGCTGTGTAATAGGGGGGTGTGCTGATGCAAGTGGGAATGTGATATTCCATGTGTATGTTCAGGTTGATGTGGATGTTGGTGATGTTGATCATGGATGTGTCGATGTTGGTGCAGCAGTGATTCGTGCTGATGTTCGTGGCCATGATGTTCTGTTAGGTGAAGCATCATACCTAAAAACATTAAAACACCTGCCAATATTAATGAAGTTGATAAAGTTTCACCCAGAAGAAATACAGAAAAAATTACCCCAATAAAAGGTGCTAATGAAAAAGCCGCACTGGTGCGTCCGGTGCCAATGTGCCGTAGCCCTAAAATAAAACATAGAATGCTAAGACCATAGCCAAAAAAACCAATAATTGCAGCTATAAGCACAGGTTTCCAATTGCTGAATAACTGGGCGCCCAGTAAAAAAGCCAACCCGACATTTGTGCTTCCGGCAACCAAACTTTTTATTACAACAATTTTAAGCGGGTTTGCTGTAGAAATTTTACGAGTGATATTATTATCAACAGCCAGGCAAAGCATACGGCTATAACCATAGTTGCCCCTAATATGCTTTCTATTTTGCTTTGTTCAGACCATGCAAGAATTACGCCCCCAGCCACAATCAACACCATACCCAAAATCAGACGACCATTTGTATGTTCTTTTAAGAAAAGCCAGGCAATTAAGGCAGTTAATACAGTCTCGAAGTTTAATAATAACGAAACGCTTGCAGCGGTCATAATAGCTAAACCAAACATCAATAAAACAGGGGCGATAACACCGCCAAATAATGTTGCAAGAGCCAGCCAAATATGATCTATCTTGGTAAAAGGTGCAAATTGCGGTATCTTTTTTGGGATAAGACGGCCTATCGTTAAAACAAGACCCAACCCTAACCCCGAACCCAGATATAAAATACCCGCAAGCAACCATGAATCTATGGTGCCAAGTAAATATTTTGTGGCAGGAGTACTTGCGCCAAATAACACAGCCGATGCAATAGCAAAACCATAACCAAAATTGCGATTCCGTATTGTATTATGCATAAAAATTGGTTTATTCCGATACTATTAATAATAGTACTCTCAAAAACCCCTAAAAATAGTTATTTACCAATAATCGGCTAATTCAATAACTAAAGTTTAATACTCAAGCATGATTATTACCAAAATGTAACCTGTTTTCGAATTGGTTGAAATGGGCATAAAAAGCAATAAACTGGCGGATGGGGTGGGATTCGAACCCACGATGACGTTGCCGCCATGCCGGTTTTCAAGACCGGTGCCATCAACCACTCGGCCACCCATCCAAACCACCTTTCTAATCGCTTATTATTTTATTGTCTACGATTATTTATGGGCGGATTACCGCAGTAATCAAAGTTCGTTAACTAAAAAACATCTTGAAAAAATGGTTCGGTTATTATCTACAGTTTTGTATGATGTGGTGAATTGGTGCCGTGATACGCTGTGATATTATAGGTATGGCATGAAAATATTGTTGTCATTGGGCTTTAGAGGTACAGTATCTCTTTGGGTTAACGGATTATCCGTCGATTCCAAGAAATTTTTAATTTATTTAAAAAAACACTTGAAATATAAATAGATAAGTAATAGTGCTAATCTAATATATAAATAATATACAATTATAATTGAAAAATTTTAGATAATAGTAGGGCTATGGTCATGCAGATTACCGGTTGTCAGAATATGAAATTTAGGTTGTGGGCATTGCTTACAATGTTTTTTTTGAGCGCCTGTGCCGGCAACCGGTATGCGAATGTTAAACCACATTATAAGGTTGGAAATTCTTATCAGATTGCTGGCCAATGGTATCATCCTAAAGAATATCAGCAATATCAAAAAACGGGTATCGCTTCGTGGTATGGAAGGCCTTTTCATGGTAGACCAACTGCTAATGGTGAAATTTATAACCAAAATGCCTTAACGGCTGCGCATCCAACCTTACCATTGCCAAGCGTAGTGCGTGTTACCAATTTGGATAATGGCAGATCGGTTGTTTTGCGGGTTAATGATCGGGGACCATTTGTTAAAAACCGTTTAATAGATGTCTCGGCGCGGGCTGCAAAATTACTTGGTTTTTATGACCAGGGCACGGCGCGGGTTAAAGTTGAATTGCTGCATAAGGAAAGTGCCGCAGCAATACGGCAAGTACAGACCAGCATGCGACGCTAGAATTCAATTTATTGTGGGCATTAAGGCTATTCGTATTACATAATTACAACAAATGAAGCCAGGATTAACCATTATTCTTTGTCGCCCCCAATTGCCTGAAAATATTGGTGCAGTGGCCAGGGCAATGGCCAATTGTGGCCTTAAAAAATTACGGCTGGTTGCCCCACGCGATGGTTGGCCAAATGACAAGGCTTGGCCGATGGCATCAGGGGCAGACTGGGTTTTAGAGCAAGCTGAACTGCATAACACAACAGAATCGGCTGTTGCAGACTTGCAATATATCTATTGCACAACGGCACGTCCCAGGCATTTGATCCAAAATTGGTTAACACCAAAAGCGGCGGCTGCCGATATGCAGCGGCGGGTAGCCATGGGGCATCGTTGCGGTGTTTTATTTGGGCCAGAGCGAGCAGGGCTTGATAACCAGGAAATAGCCCTTGCGAATGCTGTTGTTACTGTCCCACTCAATCCAAATTTTTCGTCTCTTAATCTAGCCCAAACCGTACTTATTATTGGTTATGAATGGTTTCAGCAAACTGAAAACAAACAACAAGTAGAATGGCAAGCCACCAACGAAACAAGCCCTGCCAACCATCAAGAAATTCAAATTTTTATTGATTTTCTGGTGGCGCGCCTGTTGGCGCATGGATTGTTGTCTGACCCGAATCGTCGGCCAATCACCAAACGGAACATGCAGGCTTTTTTAAAGCGCGCAGGGGTAACCGAACAGGATGTCAAGACCCTTTATGGTATTATTCATGCCCTTGAACGACCTGTGCCAGCAAGGCGGCCAAGCGATGCAAGGTCTGAATAATCAAAACGGTTGCCTGATGATAGAATGGTTTGTTTGTTCTTGACATAATCACGCCAACAGAGTAGAAAAGTGCGTCGCGCGCACAGGTGCGCGCCAATTTTTTGCGTGTTAATTGCCGTAAAAGTCAATGAATTAACCGTTTTGCGGGTTGACTGGCAGGAAGCACCACGGGTATCAACATTGTAGTAAGTAAAAGAAAACAGGATGACAAAAAGAACCCAATCGAAATATAAAATTGATCGCCGTTTAGGTGTTAATTTATGGGGCAGCCCAAAAAGCCCAATTAATAAAAGAGAATACGGCCCCGGCCAACATGGTCAGCAACGCCGCAAGCCAACCGGTTATGGTATTCAGCTGTTGGCCAAGCAGCGTTTGAGGGGGTATTATGGTAATATGAATGAACGTCAGTTTCGCCGTATATACCAAGAGGCCGTTCGTCGCCGTGGCGACAACGACCAAAACTTGATTGGCCTACTGGAAAGCCGCCTTGATAGCATTATATATCGCAGCAAGATTGCGCCAACCGTTTTTGCGGCACGCCAACTGGTTGGACATGGCCACATTAAGGTTAATGGCCGGCGCGTCAATATTCCGTCAGCTTGTCTGAAAGTAGGTGATGTTATTGAGGTTGCTGACAAATCGAAAGAAATGGCGTTAGTTATTGAATCGCTGGCATCAAACCAGCGCGAAGTGCCCGATTATTTAGAGGTTGACAGCAAAGGTATGAAGGTCACCTATAAGCGTGTTCCATTATTGGAAGATGTTCCATACCCGGTATTGATGCAGCCAAAATTGGTAATCGAGTTCTACTCGCGGTAATCCTATCCGAATCAGATTGGTATAAATTCAAGTGGTAAAAGGGCCGTTGGTTGTGCATAACAATCAGCGGCTCTTGTCGTTTTTGTTCCGATTTTCAACAGAATTAAGTATTCGTTCTATTATCTCTGATGACTTTAACGGTACCATAACTGGTCAGATCAATATGGGTAATGGAACCAACGTATATACAAAATATAATCACGAAAAAATACGTTCATTATTGTTCAACGTGCAAAATCAAAAACCAAGTGCCAATTATCTATTTGGTTAAGGTGTCGTAACCAAAATTTTAGCAAACAATTTTATGTGTTCGACCATCAATTCACATACATAACATAAAAGTTATGAGCATGGAATATTCGTAACGGGATTATTACCATAAAATAATTTATAACGGACCCACGGTTGAAGGTTTAAGCACCATAAGGACAGCCTTAATACCGAGTGAAGCATAGATTTTTAATCCCCGGAGTTTACAATGAAGAATAGCTTATCTAATGTTATGATGACATCACTAATAGCTTTGCTACATATGACCCAGCAACAAGCTCAAGCTGCTTGTGTTGAAGTGTTTACGGCGCCATCAACACATACAGCAACATGTACTGCTGTGACGCCAACCGGTTATTCAGAGTCGAGGATTGCCAATAACACGGTTGTTAACGTTGAGGCTGGTGCTACCGTTAGTGCACCTGTTGTTGGTGGTTGGGCTGTGCAGGTTCAACAAGGACTAGATGCTGTTAATAATAGAGGAACGATTAGCGGCGCTATAGGGGCTACAAATGGTGTGGCAAAGTTTAATGGAGATAATTTTATTTTAACCAATTATTCTTCAATTAATGCTACAGCTACTGGTGTGCTTGTTAAAGATGGTACTGGGGATGTCATCGACAATAGGGGTACAATTACAACTATAGTGGGGCATGCGATCGACGTACAAAATGATGGTGTCACCATAATAAATACTGGGACCATATCTGGTGCGAATACCGCGATTAGCGTGACTGCGGGCTCAAGAGGAATCGTAATAAATAATTCTGGTACAATTGCGACGTCTACGATGGGAAATAAGGCGATTGTAACCTTAGGTGGTGATGATACAATCGCTAATGGTGGAGGCGCAATAAATGGGCATATAGATTTAGGGGGGGGTACGAACGGCATCGGAAATACTGGAACAGTTACTGGAAATATAACCACCGGTGGCGGAGATGATACTTTAACAAACAACGGGGTAATGACGGGTGCAGTCAATTTGGGGAATGGGGTTAATGTCATTACCAATGGAAATGCCTCTGTAACCGCGCGCATCATAGGTAATATAACAGGGGGCACTGGTAAAGATGAGCTAAATAACAAAGGCACGATCACCGGTCAAATTAATTTAGGGGATGGGAACAATATTCTTCGCAATGGTCAAATTGGTGCTATGGGAATGCCCTCCAATAATGGTACAATTAACGGGAATATAACTTCTGGTGCTGGAGATGATGACGTTACCAATTATGCAACTGTTAATGGAAATGTGCTTTTAGGAGATGGATTAAATACTCTTCAGAATTATGCAACTGGGAGGATTGTAGGTAATTATACAGGTGGATCAGGTACAGATCAACTTTTTAATAGGGGTACAATTGATGGTTCCATAACAATGGGCGGTGGTGACGACATAGTAACACTGTTTTATGGGATGAGCATAACAGGAACTATTAATGGGGGCGGTGATAATGATAGACTGGTTCTTACGGGCGGGGTGGCTGGTAATACACAAACATTTAATAGTTCGATTTTTGATATAGAAAATCTACGTAAGGAGGGGGATGGGACCTGGATATTAGATAGGGACTATTCTTTTAGCGGCGGGGTTACGGTATCAGCGGGTCAACTAACATTAGCAGCAAATCGTACATTAACTGCCAGTGTGGCGATAGGCCCTGGGAGCTCGATATTCAGTGGTTTTGGGACTGTGACGGGCAATGTTACAGTGAATAATGGCGGGCGGTTACGTCCGGGTGGTGGTGGTACGGGTACATTAACAGTTAATGGTAATGTAACCCTGAATGCAGGGGCGTTGGTTGAAGTGGCGGTGGGACCTGGGTCTGCGCAAAGTAAGCTTGTCATAA
>CAYPXH010000045.1:0-11541 GCA_964414755.1 uncultured Rhodospirillaceae bacterium
GGTAAGATGCTTGGTTTATCAAATGACTGGGCGTATCAGCTGATTAAGCAGGTTGGTAATTATGGCGAAAGCTTTGAACGGAATGTCGGTACAAAAACACCTTTAAACCAGCAACGCGGTTTAAATAATTTGTGGAATAAGGGTGGCTTAATGTATGCCCCACCATTTCTTTAAAAATAATTAATGCATGGCAGGCAATAAAGTAATTAATTTGCCTGCCTTAAACTAATCAGTTGTTGGTGGTGTTTAACGCGTGTTTTATAACCAAAAATATCGCAACGTTTTTTTTCAAATTTGCCTTATCGCTTGTATCTTTGGCTTGGCCTATTGGCTGGTTGATAATACGCGCGCTAACCTTGCCCAGATTGGCCTTGATATTGGTTTTGATTTTTGGAATCAACCAGCTGGGTTTGATATTGCTTTTACCTTGATTGATTATAATTCAGCAACGTCTACCTACAGCCGTGTTTTTTTTATTGGTGTTTTAAACACTTTGTTTGTTTCAATGCTAGGTATTGTTGCAGCTACTTCTTTGGGTTTTGTTATTGCTTTCTTAAGTCTTACACAAAATCTCTTGGCACGTAAAATAGCTGGATTTTATGTTGAAATATTCCGTAACACGCCCTTGTTAGTACAATGTGTTTTTTGGTATTTTGGTGTTATTACAGCATTACCAAGCGTTCGCAATAGCCTTAATATATGGGACATAAGTTTTATCAACCAACGGGGTATGTATTTTCCTAAACCATTATTTTCTGACATTATTTATGTGGTGTTGATTGCTGCCCTTTGTTGCGTTGCAGCTGCAATGATCTTAGGTTGGCTAAATAATAAACGCCAAATAAAGACTGGAAAAAGATTGCCCATATTTTGGATCAATGCTGCAATAATCATTATTATACCGGCTTCATTAGTTTGGTCATTAGGTTTAACTGTTTCTTGGGATATTCCTGTATTACAGGGTTTTAATTTTCGGGGCGGAATTTTATTTCCGCCTGAGCTGATGGCGTTGTTTTTGGCCCTAACAATGTATACATCAGCTTATATTGCTGAAATTGTCCGTTCAGGTTTCTTATCGGTGGATTTTGGTCAAACCGAAGCAGCTAAAGCCCTTGGCTTGCGCCAAGGTTTTATTAACAAGCTTATAATAATCCCACAAGCCTTACGGGTTATTATTCCGCCCCTAACTAGCCAATATCTTAATCTCATTAAAAACTCGTCATTAGCCGTGGCTATTGGATATCCTGATCTGGTAAGTGTTTTTACTGGCACAACTTTAAATCAAACTGGACGGGCAATTGAAATCGTTTTAATTACTATGCTGTTTTATCTTTTTGTCAGTTTGATAATATCTATGTTGATGAACTGGTATAACCGACGCCAGGCCTTGGTAGAAAGGTGATTAATCCATTAATGTCTAAGCAAAAAGCATTACCCAATCAACAATATAATACATACTGGTATCAGCGTGCATTGGCATGGATTATTCGAAATTTTTTTAGTTCGATCACTAATACAGTTTTAACTGTTTTACTTGGCTACATACTTTATGTAATGATCCCTCCTTTGCTTGAGTGGCTACTTATTAAAGCAACATTTTCGCCTGCCGAATCGCGTGCTGCATGCAACCCTGATGGTGCATGCTGGAGTGTTATAACCTCAAGATGGGGGCAATTCTTCTATGGTTTTTATCCAGAAGATCAACGTTGGCGAATCAATTTAGCTTTTATTATTTTAATTATGCTGATCTTCTGGATGTTATTTAAAAAATTACCTGCCAGAAAGTATGCTGGGTTCGTACTATTTCTTGTAAGCCCTGGGCTTTGTTTTTGGTTGTTCTATGGTGGCTGGGGACTGCCTGTTGTAGAGACTGGTCTTTGGGGTGGGTTGATGTTAAATTTAATTGCTGGTGGGGTTGGAATTGTTCTTACCCTTCCTATCGGAGTTATATTGGCGCTTGGAAGACGTTCTGAACTGCCGGTAATTAGTACTTTTTGCGTTATCTTTATCGAATTTGTTCGTGGTGTTCCTTTTATTACAGTTTTGTTTATGTCTTCAGTGATGCTGCCAATATTTTTACCAGATGGTATTGTTATTGATAAACTGCTACGCGCGATGATTGGTATCGCAATATTTGGCGGTGCTTATATGGCCGAGGTTGTGCGTGGTGGTTTACAAGCCCTATCAAAAGGACAGTATGAAGCTGCTTATGCTCTTGGATTTGGTTATTGGAAAGTAAACCGCTTAATTATTTTGCCACAAGCTTTACGAATTGTAATTCCTGGAATAGTAAACAGTTTTATTAGTTTGTTTAAGGATACTACTCTGCTAACCCAGATCGGTATCTTTGAACTACTGGGTATAGCACAAGCAGCCACTCGGGATCCCAATTGGGCTGGCTTAGGCAAAGAAGGCTATATTTTTACGGCCCTAATTTTTTTCAGCGTTTGCCTTGCCATGTCACGGTATAGCCTTCATATTGAACGTAAGCTCAATCAATCTTCGCATAAAAAACGGTTATAGAAATGGTGTTATTAAACTCGGATGTCTTAGATCAACCAACTGACAACACGAATAAAATCATCGAAATGGTTGGTGTTCATAAATGGTATGGACAGTTTCATGTTCTAAAAAATATTAACCTAAGTATTAGAAAAGGCGAAAGAATTGTTATATGTGGCCCTTCTGGGTCAGGAAAATCTACGTTAATTCGGTGCCTCAACAGACTGGAAGAACATCAGCAAGGAAACATTCGTATTAACAATATTCCGTTAAACAAAAACTTAAAAAATATTGAAAAAATTCGGCAGGATGTTGGAATGGTGTTTCAACAATTCAATTTATTTCCGCATCTTACTGTTCTTGAAAACCTAACTCTTGCCCCAATTTGGGTAAAAAAAATGCCCAAGCTAGAAGCCGAAAAAATGGCTTTCCAATACCTAGAACGTGTTAAAATTCCAGAGCAAGCGCACAAGTACCCTGGTCAATTATCTGGCGGTCAACAACAGCGCGTTGCAATTGCACGCGCGCTGTGCATGAATCCTAAAGTAATGCTTTTTGATGAACCAACGTCAGCCCTTGATCCGGAAATGATCAAGGAAGTGCTGGACGTGATGATCGAGCTTGCCAAAACAGGTATGACCATGATCTGCGTTACCCACGAGATGGGGTTTGCGCGTACAGTTGCAGACCGCATTATCTTTATGGACAAAGGAGAAATCGTCGAAGAAAATGCACCAGAAGTTTTCTTTAATTATCCAACATCTGAACGCACGAAACAGTTTCTTGGACAAATTTTAAGGCATTAAAATACTTAATCTTCTTGTCCATCACTTTTTGGTTCAAATAACTGAATGGGAAGCGCCGGCATAATCGTTGATATGGCGTGTTTATAAACAAGCTGAACATGCGCGTCACGACGCAACAACAGTGAAAAATTATCAAACCAGGTAATAATCCCTTGCAATTTAACACCACTTGCCAGAAAGACAGTTACAACAATCTTTTGTCGACGCACATGATTTAAGAAATGATCTTGCAGACTTTGTGGCTTTTCATTGGCCATAATTGATAGTACCCCTTTATTATTTTATTTTTGTGGGCTTATTTTTCTGTTTTTGACAATATAGCAAATATTTTATTGATAAATACAGTCAAACTCACATTGCTATTGTACCTTGTTTTAAAAATGACATCAACTGGTTACATGAAAAAAAATGCATATCAGGTTTGACATATTTAAATTCATCTGATGTTGGTTTTGTATCGCGTATTAGAATAGGTTTACACCCAGCATTAATTGCACATTGCATGTCAATATCGGTATCACCCAAAAACCAAACATCAGAACCTGTTGTTATAGTACTTTTTGATAATGCAAGCATAACAGGCTCAGCGGCTGGCTTGTCTTTTTTAGCATCACCAGATCCAACCAGGCATTTAAAATAACAATTCCAACCCAATGCTGTTGCTTCTTGGCGCAATAGATCACCATTTTTATTGCTGACTACTACCATATAGCACCCAAGATTATTGAATAAATCTAGAAGTTGAGTGGCTCCAACCATAGGCTTTAAATGGGTTAAATGGTTATTGGTAAAAAAATTATAAAATATCTCTTTAGCTTTTAACCACTTGCTGCCAAATAATTCTGGAAATGTATCCCGCATCGAAGCCTTTGCGCGTTGTTGAACTGTCGCCAAAGACCATTCGGGCATGCCCATCTCTTTCAACGTTACATTCCAAGCTTGGTGTAGTAAAAACCAACTATCAACTAATGTATTGTCCCAATCAAAGATAACAGCTTTTGGTAATTCCTTGAACATGTATCTAGCTTATCTGTGGCAGGTCTAAAATAGCTGAGCGGTAATAATTTAACAGATTCTTAGTAAATATGCCTGGGGTACCATCTGAAATTTTTATATTATCAATCTGACAAACAGGTATAACAAACGCGCTACTGCTAGTTAAAAAAGCTTCGCTTGCTTTCATTGCTTCTTGAAGACTAAATGACCTTTCTTCAAGCTGCAATTTATGTTTGAAAATGATTTCCAGTAGTGTTTGACGGGTAATACCATTTAAAATTGCTGACGATGCTTTGCGCGTGATAACCTTATTATTACTTACAATCCATGAATTGCTTGATGTTCCTTCGGTCACCATGCCCTGCTCGTCCAAGAACCAAGCTTCAAAAGCACCATTTTCAGCAGCTTGTTGTTTGGCAAGAATATTGGGTAATAAAGAAATTGATTTAATATCGCACCGTTTCCAACGAATATCGGGAACAGAAACAATCTTAACACCTTTTTCCTGGTTTACTGAAGAAATGCGGGTTTTCTTAGTTGTCATAACCAACGCAGGTTTAACGTTGGTTGGAAATTTATGATCCCGGGGCGCTACGCCACGTGTTACTTGAATATAAAGCAACCCGTGATCCAATCTGTTTTGGGCAATTAAATGCCGCATCACAAGTTGCATTGAACGCCGTGACATTGGCATTGATAATTTTATATGCGCCAGTGATGTTTCTAACCGATCGAGATGACCTTTCTCATCCACTAAGCGATTTTGGTAAACCATAACCACTTCATAAACCCCATCGGCAAACTGATACCCCCTATCCTCAATATGCACCATCCCAGCACTGTGGTTAACATATCGACCATTAACATAAGCCAGTCTTGTCATAAAAATCCTTAAAGTTATTGGTTTCTAGTAAAATATTAACGTTCAAATTGACTAATGCCAAGTGACTTAAGCTTTCGGTGTAGTGCCGAACGTTCCATGCCAACAAAATTAGCTGTTTTCGATATATTTCCTCCAAACCGCATTACCTGGGCATTTAAATATTGTTTTTCAAACAATTCACGTGCTTCTCGAAGCGGTAGGGACATAATCTCCTCCGCCCCTTCTTTATCAAGGGATGATGGACCTACTCGTGTAATATAGGCCGGCAGAATATCAGCTGGAATCTGTTCATGCGCACTATTTTGGGCGATAATTAACAAATGTTCGATAACGTTACGTAATTGACGAATATTACCCGGCCATTCATATGCCTGTAACCGAGCCAAAGTTTCCGAAGATAAAGAACGCGCAACAAGCCCATGAACCGTAAGTTTTTCTAAAAAGTAATTGATCAATGGGATAATATCCTCGGGACGTTCCCTCAAGGCCGGTACACGAACAGTCAAAACATTCAATCGATAGTAAAGGTCTTGCCGAAATCTCTTTCGTTCAACTTCGTGTTCAATATCTTTCACGGTTGAAGCAAGGATTCGGATGTCCATTTCAACACGTTGACCATCGCTTCCAAGACGTTCAAAAGACTGTTCTTGTAGAATACGAACAAATTTTGCCTGAGTTTCTAGGGGCATGTCGGTTACTTCATCAAGTAATATTGTTCCACCATTAGCCCTTTCAAGCAACCCGACTTTCACTAACCCCTGCCCATTGGTACTTTTCTGACCAAAAAGCTCAAGTTCAAACTGATCAGGCTTAATCAAAGCACAATTAACAACAATAAATGGAGAAGATGATCTTTTTGAATGTTGGTGGATTAGTCTTGCTACCAGTTCTTTACCCGAGCCGGCAGGTCCGGTAATGACAACCCGGCTGCCGGTGGGCGCAATTTTTTCTAAAGTTAACCGCAGTTGGCCAACAATATTTGATACACCTGTTAATTCCAAAGGAAAATCGGCTTTTGACCTTAATTCAGTGTTTTCAACCTTAAGTTTGCTATGATCCATACAACGCTTAACGACCACTAATAAATGATCTGTTTTAAAGGGTTTCTCGATAAAGTCATAAGCGCCTTTACGAATCGAATTAACGGCTGTTTCAATATTACCATGCCCGCTAATCATGATAACCGGAAGATCGGGGTATTCCTGATGAATATTTGTTAAAAGTTGGATACCATCCATTGGACTATCTTGTAACCAAATGTCCAAAATTACCATTGCAGGTAATTTCTGCGCGATAAGATTTAGTGCCTCAGTACTATTCGAAGCAAGGCGGGTTTTGTACCCCTCATCATCAAGTATTCCCGCAATAAGGCGGCGGATATCAAGTTCATCATCAACAACTAATATATCACGACTCATAATGTACCAACTTAACTTAAAAGAGAATTTAATTGTTTATTAAACTTAAAGGTTACAAAAGCTTTTCGGCCTTCAGTGTTCCCAAAAATTAGTTCGCCTGAATGATCTTCAACAATTTTTTTAACTATAGCAAGCCCTAAGCCACTGCCATTCGTTTTTGTTGTAATATAGGGTTGTCCAATTTGGGGTATATATTTTTCTGGAAACCCACCCCCATTATCTGTAACTGTAACACTAATAATCTCTTTGTCTTCCATCACTTCAAGTTTAATACAACCATCCAAGCCTGAGATTGTTTCTTGCTGTTTTTCAATAGCTTGTACTGAATTCAATAAAATATTTGTAATCGCCTGTCCCATTTGGCGATTGTCAACCTTCATTAAAACTTGATTAGACATGAAATTGGTTTCAAATACAATCTGGGGGTGTGCCTGGGATTGTAAAAATATAGCTTGTTTACAGATACTGACGATATTATCTGTTTGAAAAATTGCTGTGGGCATTCTTGCAAAAGCTGAAAATTCATCTACCAGCTTTTTAATTGTATCAACCTGATTAATAATCGTGTCAATACATTGATCAAAAATTTCTAGATCGTTTGCTATGGATTTCTGGTATCGTCTTTTTAAGCGTTCTGCAGCTAACTGAATTGGTGTAAGAGGATTTTTTACTTCGTGTGCTATACGCCTTGCAACATCAGCCCAAGCTGCTTTGCGCTGTGCGTTTAATAAACCACTTATATCATCAAAAGTGACAACAAAACCGTGATTGTGAAGGTTTGTTTGGTTACGCACAAGTTTGGTTATTAATGTTCTTTTATTATCTTCACGATCAATTTCAAGTTTTCCTTGGATCGCATCTAATTTATTAGACTGGATCGCTTTAAATAAACCATCAATTTCGGGAAATATAGATAAAAAATGCATACCAACTAATGAATGTTGATCCAGATTAAGCAGGGCGATAGCGGATTGATTAGCCATTGTGATATAACCCTGGTCATCAATACCCATGACACCGGCCGATATGCCTTGTAGAATAATTTCTGTGAATTGGCGTCGATCATTAAGTTCCATATTTTTTGTAATTAATTCTTGCTGTTGACGTGAAACCTGGTCGATCATCCGATTAAAGTTTTGTCCTAACAAGTTAATTTCATCGCTTCCCTGATGTGTTGGCACACGTATATTTAAATCGCCTTGCCCAATTTTTACAGCTGCTGTAATCAGTTGCGCCACAGGTTTGAAAAGGCGATCCGAAAAAGCCAATGCGATCCATATAGCACACATCAATGTTAACGAAGCTATCACAATAAAAATTAAAGCAAACGTTATTTGAATTTGCGAACGCCTACCCTCCATCCGTTCATAAAAATCAACTGCCTTACTTGTTTCATCAACATAAGCCAAAATGTTAGCATCAACCCTGCGACCAACATATAAAAATATATCATTTTCTGGATCAACAAGGGTTATGGCACGCACACGATCTTCTGTTGGGCTTGATAGAATAATCGTTTGCCCAAGGCGCGCACGTTCAAAAGATGAAGGTAATACCCCTGGATTTAATGCTGCAGTAAGACTGAAATTTCCTGCTGCTAAAACATTACCCTTGCCATCAAGGATTAGCACTTCACTTAACGAACCCACAGCACTCTGAAATAAAATAACGTTTTGAATGCGCTGGGGATTAGCTTGAAAAATTGGGCCTACTTTTTTTAATTCATTTGCCATTGATAGAATAGCGCCAAGAATACTTTGCTGATGTTCTTGAAGATATCCTTGTGCAACAATAAGCGAGTTTTTAACTGCTTCTTGAACACTGTCACTAAACCATTGATTTAAACCCAGATTAAGAAATAAGGTTGTAAAAATAGTAACGATAATCGATGGAATAACCGCAAGGAAGCTAAACCAAAACACTATTCTGGTATGCAATTTTGTACCGGCAATTCCTTTACGTCGTTGCATCCATAAGGCAAAAACCCGCCTACTGATCAGTAACATCAGTAGCAATAAAATAACCAAATCAACCATCAAAAACCAAAGAACGGTCGATGGACTAATTTCAGCTGATATAGCTCTTTTTTGAATTATAAAAAATGTGACAGCAACAATTGGCAAGCCAATTGCTATCAGAAACAAGGCAAGCTTGCGCTCGATATCAAAACTTCGTATCCAAGGAAGAAATTTTAATGTCGTAGTAGATACGTTTTTCTTATCTAAATCTATATCTGCTTTACCCATCACGAACCAAATTTTTATTTTCTAAACTAGTTTGTAAAAAACATGAATTAATTTGATTGCTGATATAAGCTGGTAATAAATGATATCATTCGCTTTGGATTTTCCTCCTGACTCATCGCAAGCCTAAATTCAGCTGAATTTGGCAGCCCTTTACTATACCAACCAATATGCTTACGAAAAATGCGCAACCCGGCTTCTTGTCCATAATGAAGCAGTGTCTCTTCAAAATGCTGAATAATCGTTGCAAGTTTTTGTTCTGTGTTGGGTTCAGGGATTATTTTCCCAGTTTGAAGGTAATTTATAACCTGGTTAATAAACCAAGGTTTGCCATAACAACCACGACCAATCATAATACCATCGGCTTTTGATGCATCTAACGCCTGATTTACCTTATCAAAATTAGTTATATCGCCATTTACTATAACTGGAATTTTTACAGAATCTTTAACTTTCTGTATAAAATGCCAATCGGCTTCACCATCGTAGAACTGGCACCTGGTCCGACCATGTACCGTTATCATTTTAATACCTATATCTTCTGCTATCTTGGCAAGGCGTGGTGCATTCAAATTTTGTTGATCCCAACCCATTCTCATTTTGAGCGTAACCGGGATTTGTACAGCCTCAACCGTTGCCTTCAAAATTGCAGCAGCTAATTGCTCGTCACGCATTAAGGCTGAACCAGCATAATTGTTAACGACTTTTTTTGCTGGGCATCCAAAATTAATATCGATCATGTCGGCACCAAGATCTTCATTTAACTTCGCAGCTTCAGCCATTGTTTCTGGCTCACAACCAGCAAGCTGAACCGACATCGGAAAATCTTCTTTACTCCGCTGTGCCATTTTTAATGACTGCCTCGATTGACGAATAATTGCCTGGCTGGCGATCATCTCAGAAACAACCAGCCCAGCGCCATATTTTCGAACAGTTTTTCGAAAAGGCAAATCGCTAACTCCAGACATAGGCGCTAAGATTACGGGTTGTTCAATATGAATATGCCCAATCTGAATGGGTTTCAATTTTCGAAATAATTCTGTTGGTTGCGATTGTTGATAAGACATTGGTATAAACCTAATAGATACAAATTATATCGAATATTAATAACTTTTTTCATTTAAAAAGTACAGAACTGCTTCAATATAAAAAACCGCCTGGTTATAACCAGGCGGTTTTTACAATCACACTACTTATATAAGCGGCTGATTTAGAAGTCCATATCACCGCCCATACCACCCATACCGCCAGGAGCAGGCATGGCTGGAGCCTTCTTTTCTGGACGTTCAGCAATCATTGCTTCGGTTGTGATCAATAATCCAGCAACTGAAGCTGCATCCTGTAAAGCAGTTCTTACCACCTTGGTTGGGTCAATGATACCGGCTTTGAACATATCGGTGTATGTACCGGTTTGTGCATCATAGCCCCAGTTAGTATTCTTGCTTTCAAGTAGCTTACCGACAACAACAGCGCCGTCTGTTCCAGCATTTTCAGCAATTAACCGTGCGGGTGCAGCGATTGCCCGACGAATAATATCAACACCAACACGCTGATCATCATTCTCGACTTTAACTTTCTCAAGTACTTTTACCGAGTATAGCAAAGCAACGCCACCACCAGCAACAATGCCTTCTTCTACAGCAGCGCGGGTAGCATGCATAGCATCATCAACCCGATCTTTCTTCTCTTTAACTTCAACTTCTGTTGCGCCGCCAACACGAATAACAGCAACACCACCGGCTAGTTTTGCCAAGCGTTCAGCCAATTTTTCCTTATCATAGTCAGAAGTTGTTTCTTCCATCTGTGCTCTGATTTGGTTGCAACGGCCTTCTATTTCTTTTTTCTTGCCTGCACCATCAACAATTGTAGTATTTTCCTTGTCGACAATGATTTTTTTGGCTTTACCCAACATATCTAATGTAACGCCTTCAAGCTTAATACCCAAATCTTCAGATATTACCTGACCACCTGTTAAGATAGCGATATCTTCAAGCATCGCTTTACGACGATCCCCGAAACCCGGTGCCTTTACAGCAGCTACCTTCAACCCGCCACGAAGCTTATTAACAACCAGGGTTGCAAGTGCTTCACCTTCAACATCTTCCGCAATAATCAATAACGGTTTGCCTGACTGAACTATTGCTTCAAGAACTGGTAACATTGGTTGTAGACCGGTCAGTTTCTTTTCATGCAACAATACGAAAGGCGAATCTAACTCAACTTGCATTTTTTCTGGATTTGTAACGAAATATGGCGACAAGTAGCCACGATCAAACTGCATACCTTCAACCACTTCTAATTCCGTTTCCATACCTTTGGCTTCTTCAACGGTAATAACGCCTTCATTGCCAACTTTTTGCATGGCTTGAGCAATCATTTGACCAATTGCCTTTTCACCGTTTGCAGAAATTGTTCCAATTTGTGCAATTTCTTCTGAAGTTGATACTTTTTTAGAACGTTTTTTAACATCATCAACTACAGATTCAACCGCCAAATCAATACCGCGCTTTAAATCCATTGGGTTCATACCAGCAGCAACTGCCTTGCAACCTTCACGAACAATAGCCTGGGCCAAAACAGTTGCTGTTGTTGTTCCATCACCAGCTTTATCATTGGTTTTGGAGGCAACTTCGCGTACCATCTGAGCGCCCATATTTTCAAACTTATCGACCAATTCAATTTCTTTGGCAACA
>CAYPXH010000046.1:0-11372 GCA_964414755.1 uncultured Rhodospirillaceae bacterium
GGTAGCAAGAACGCCATAATCAAAAGAAGTTTTTTCATAATCCATCATCCATGGACAATATTTGGTTCATTTTCCTTAAGAATAAATATATCCAAAACCACTGAAGCAATTAAATAAGCTATAATTATGGCAAAATTGTGGCAATCAGGCAATTGGTGAATGCCGATGGTTGATATCATCATCACCCTTTTTTTATGGGCAGTTTATAAATATGTCGTCCCTTAACAAAAAAATTATTTCTGTCATAGTCATAATTGTAGGGGTAGGTTATCAACCGACTATTTCACTCCGCTGCCGCTAGGTGTAAACCCATATTTTTTGTTAAGTGCCGGCGTGCATCGTTCTTTTTCGGTATTTCAATCAAAAACTTTTAAAAGACGGGTATTTTCATGCTGATACCGCTTGATTTTGCCAGCTTGTCTTACGTTGCCCAGCATATGCGTGCCGATGATCGCCGCGAAATTTTTGCCACGCAATGGCAAGACAGCGAATCCCTTTTAGTTGGGCCGCTTTACCATGGTAGTCATATAGCAAAAATTGCGCTTGCTGACGACCAAACACCCATCGCCGCATTGGGTGCGGTTGAAATGTGGCCAGGTGTGTGGTCGGTGTGGATGTTTGCCACCGACCGTTGGCGTGAAGTTGCCAATAAGGTTAGTAAATATCTACGCCAACAATTTATTCCGTTGTTGCTTGAACAACAAGCCCACCGGGCCGAATGTATGGCCATTGCCGACCGGCCGGTTGTGCATCGCTGGCTTCAGTATTTGGGTGCCAGACCCGAAGCCTTCTTGCGTCATTACGGCAAGAATCGCGAAGATTTTATACTTTTTTCATGGGAGAGAGAAAATATGTGCAAAGGACCTTTTAAAACACCAAAACCACCCAAACTGCCTGAAGTGCCAACCCGCTCGAACGACGAAATTTTAGCGGCGATGGAAGAGGAACGCCGTCGTGCCCGTTTGGCCAAGGGGCGTTCATCAACCCTACTATCTGCAGATGAAAAAACCCTTGGGGCAGCACCATCATACACCAAAAAATTACTGGGGGAATAAATGACAGCCACCGAACAACGGGTAGGTGAGCTGATCCGCCGTCATGATCAGCTGGCTGCAGAACGATTGCCATTGGAACAACATTGGCAAGAAATAGCCGAACTGGTAAACCCCATGCGTGCGGATTTTACCCTGCCGCTTGGGGGGCGAGCACCCGGCGACAAACGTCTGCAAAAACAATATGATGGAACAGCCGCCCTTGCGGCCGAGCAATTGGCAGCCGGCTTATGGGGGATGATTACCAATTCATCAAATGAATGGTTTAGCCTGCAGGCTCAGGATCATAATTTAAATCAGGAATATGGTGTGCGTCGTTGGCTTGATCAGGCCAGTCGCCGGATGCGAGATGCTTTTGCAGCGCATGGTGGCCGATTTTACAGCCGGGTGATGGATTTATATGCCGATTTAGTTTGTTTTGGTACGGGTGTTTTTTACGTCGAGGAAATGGTTGGGCGGCAAGCCGTGCATTATTCGTGCCGGCCATTAATGGAATGTTTTATTGCTGAAAATGATTGGGGCGAGGTTGACACCGTCATTCGCAAATTTAGCTGGACAGCGCGTCAGGCCGTGCAACGGTGGGGACAAAATTGTGGCGATAAAATAATCCGTGCCACCGAACAAGAACCAGACCGTAAATTTACCTTTTTACATGCGGTAATGCCCCGCTCTGATATAGATAGCAGGCGGCTTGATGCGCGTGGCAAGGCTTGGGCTAGCTATTATATTTGCCTTGAAGAAAAACGTTTATTGGCCGAGGGTGGTTTTCACGAATTTCCCTATATGGTGCCGCGTTGGTCTACCCGTTCACGCGGGGTTTATGGGGACAGTCCAGCCATGTTGGCATTGGCAGATGTGAAAATGCTAAACGCTATGTCAAAAACCATGATCATTGGGGCACAAAAGGCAGTTGATCCACCATTATTAGCCGCAGATGAAAATGCGGTGCGCGGCATTCGTACAACACCCGGGGGCATTATTTATGGTGGCCTTGATGCAAATGGCCGCCGTCTATACGAGCCATTGGTAAGTGGTGGTAACCTGAATTTAGGTCTTGAAATCGAAGAACAGCGCCGTACAGCCATTCGCGAAGCTTTTTTTTATTCGCTGATGTTGTTGGTGCAGCAGCCCAACCAAACCGCAACCGAGGTTTTGGTAAGGCAAGAAGAAAAACTGCGCCTAATGGGGCCGCATTTAGGGCGACTGCAATGCGAATTTTTGGATCCCCTTATTGAACGGCAATATAATATTATGGCTCGTGCTGGTGCTTTTGCACCAATGCCATTGATTATGCAGCAAACATCAGGGGTACGGGTGGAATATGTATCGCCCTTGGCGCGGGCACAAAAATCCAGCGAGGGTAGTGCCATTTTACGGGCGGTTGAAGCCTTGGCACCATTGGCGCAATTAGACCCATCGGTGATGGATAATATTGATACCGATGCTTATGCCCGCGCCATTTTGGATGCTTTCGGTGCACCAGCCCGGATTTTGCGTGACCCACAAGCGGTGCAGGAACTGCGCGATAATCGTCAACAGCAACAAGGGGTGCAAAAAATGCTTGGGGCTGCTGTTCCCGTGGCGGGTGCTATGCGCAATTTATCACAAGCGGGCGTGCCAGTTGCCGATATGGTTGGGGCAATTGATCAGGTAATCCCATTAAGTGCAGAACAGAACCCTAATATACAAAACCAACTTTAGGAAAGAATAACACATGACAATACATAAAAAATCGGGAATGGAATGGTTACACCGATTGTTTGGCCCCGAAGGGGCATCTGCAGTTGCCCAGGCTTATCACCAACAATTAAGCCCAACCCATCAACAAGGGTGGCTTATCTTGTCTGATCTTGCGGCGTACTGTCAGGTGCGCAGCACAAGTTTTAGCACCGATCCTTATCAAACTGCCTTTAACGAGGGGGCGCGGGATGTATTTTTGCATATTGCCGAGATGCTGGGCATTACCCCTGATGATCTTATTTTACCAAGAAGGGATAACTAATGACTGATACGTTTCATAACACAAACGCCAATTTGTTACCATCACATGTTGCCACCAATGCCAACACCACAGCCCCAAATATGGGGGGTGATTGGATTGAACATTTAGACAGCGAAGCTAAACAATTAGTTCAAGTTAAGGGGTATCGCACCCCAAATGACTTGGTGAAGGCATATATACATGCGGAACGGGCAATTGGTTCGGAAAAAATTGCCATCCCTGGTAAAGAAGCCAAGGCCGAAGATTGGATGCCCGTATGGAATAAACTGGGGCGTCCCGTAAAACCCGAGGGTTATGATTTTAAAAAACCGGAAGGTTATGGCAATTATAACGACGAATTAGCTGGCTGGTACCGTCAGGCAGCCCATCAGGCTGGCTTAACCGCCCGCCAGGCTGCGGCATTGCACGACCGTTTTGTTCAGCAAATGACCCAGGCCGAAAAAAACCAGCTGCAACAAATTGAAATCAACCGTGAAAAAGTTGAACAGGAATTACAACAAGAGTGGGGGATAAATTTTGATGCGCATGTTGCGGTCGCGCGCCGTGCAGCACGATTGCTGGCCGATAGCCCAAATATGATTGAACAATTGGAACAGGCAATAGGTGGTCCGCAATTATTACGGCTTTTTTACCGGCTGGGGCAGCGGTTGGGCGAAGATAATTTGGCCGGCGGTAGCGGGGCAGGAGGTGGGCGCTTGTCCGCCGGGCAAGCCCAAGCTGAAATTGCCAGGTTACAGGGCGATGGTGATTTTCAAAAAAAATGGCTGGATAAAAGCCACCCGGAACATGAATTTGCCCTACGTCGCCTACAAGATTTACATCGGATGATGCCAGGATAACTTGTTGCTATCATTGGATAAAAGCCATATGGTGAAAATAGTCGATTGTAAGTTTCTGTGATAATTATGGGGAATTTTGCTATGGAAGTAGCTGTTACAAAACAAAAAGCCAAAAAAATTTATCACGGTGGTTGTTTGTGCGGTGCTATTCGATTCGAAGCTTCCGCACTACCGGAAAAGCCCCATACATGTTCTTGCAAAATGTGCCAGCGTCATACGGGAGCTTTAACTACGGCTTGGGTTGAATTTCCTAAGGATTCCATCAAATGGGTTGGGTCGGGTGGAAAGCCTGCTTTATATAGGTCATCTACCGGTTCAAGTCGGGCTTTTTGCCCCGTTTGCGGCAGCAGCTTGGGGGCGGTTGATGACCAACCGGTTATTGCGTTGTTGCTAGGGGTGTTTGATTCCGCAGGCCGCAAAGAATTCACACCAACCTATCATTCATTTCGCACAGGTCGCCCCAAATGGTGGCATGTTGAGATTAGCTAAGAAGATCGTCGTTTTCGACATCACCTGAAAATATGTTTCTTAGTGCAATTATGAATTCTTAAAATCGATCTTTGGACATTTTCCATACAAACGCTTTTGAAATACTTTTCATAAGTTTCACCGGCCGATGAGCGTTGCGGATACACCGGCCGCCGGTGACCGGTTCCGCTGACCGCCTGAAAGCAGGCCGCAAGGATTGCCCGTAGGGCTTCCAACAGGATCGGCGCATGATCCAGGATGGGTCCGGCACAAGCTGGGCACCCCCTCTGAGTCATTATATTCACATCTAATGCTCGGGAGGCATTCATGAGTTTTCAAATCGATACATCGTTTGTTAAGCAGTATAGCAGCACCCTGCAATATTTGGTGCAGCAAAAAGGGTCGCGCTTGCGCAGCCTGGTGCGCCAGGAAATGCTTAGCGGCGAAGAATGTTATTTTGACCAGATTGGGGCAACCGAGGCACAGGAAAAAACCGCCCGCCACGGCGATAGCCCACTAATCTCTACCCCCCACAGCAGGCGCCGGGTGAACCAGCGCGACTTTGAATGGGGTGATATGGTGGATAAGCCCGATAAAGTCAAGCTTTTGGTTGATCCGGCATCGCATTATTTGCAATCGGCCATGTGGTCGCTTGGCCGCAGGTTGGATGACGTGATTATCGAGGCAGCACTTGGTACGGCGTTCACTGGCAAAAATGGCTCGGTTGCTGTATCGTTGCCGGCCGCACAAAAAATTGCGGTTGGTGCTTCTGGTTTAACGCTGGCAAAATTATTTGAAGCCAAGGAAAAGCTTGATGCAGCCGAGGTTGATCCCGACGAGCCACGTTACATTGCGGTAACAGCACGACAAATTACCAATTTGCTCAATACAACCGAGGTTAAATCGGCCGATTACAACTCGATTAAGGCTTTAGTACAAGGGCAAATTGATAGCTTCATGGGGTTTAAATTCGTTACCACCCAGCGTTTACCCAAAGATGTTGCCGGCGACCGGCAAGTTATTGCCTGGGCGCAAAATGGGTTGTTGGTGGCGGTTGGGCACGATATGCAAGGCCAAATTGCACCGCGCGCCGATAAAAGCTTTTCCACCTATGTCTATGCCTGTCTTTCTTGTGGTGCAAGCCGAATGGAAGAACAAAAAATTATTGAAATTGCCTGTAAGGAGTAACACATCATGGCAACATCTTATGGACTACAAATGAACAAGCTGCGCAACCAGCGTCCACAAATTTTGCCGGAAGTGGGCGATGTGGGCGGACGGGTGCGTTGCTTTAATGAAAAAATCATCTTGAACGGTCAAGCAATTGGCGATGTAATCGAGGCTGGTTTTCTGCCGCGTGGTGCCAGGTTGTTATACGGCGTACTGAATAGCGATACTAGCCTGGGTACCAGCACGTTGGCAATTGGTATTAATGGTGTTCCCAATAAATATATGGTACCCGATACCTTAACCAATGCCGATATGCCCCTGTTATTTGGGCGCACCCTAAGCGTTGGCGAATCCTTAACAGCCGATGAGATAGTGGTGGTCACCGTTGGTGCCGCAGCCTTGACGGTGGGCGGGGTGCTGCGCTTACAGCTTTTCTACACGCTTGATTAAATATTAAATGATGGTGGGGTGGCTAACCGCCCCATCATTGTTCTTTTAATGTTCCGAATATTCTTGCAAAAACCGCAAAGCAATAGTATCTTTTAAAAGAAAGTGAAAGTCGTTGGAACCAATTAATATGAAGCCTTATAGTGCATTAGACATTGCCAAAGAATTTTTAAAGGTTGCCTGCCAAAAGGGGGAACAGCTATCGCACATGAAGCTACAGAAATTGGTTTATTTTGCCCATGGTTGGCATTTGGGGCTGACAGGCAAGCCTTTGCTTGATGAAACAATTGAGGCTTGGCAATACGGCCCAGTTATTCCCTCGCTCTATGAGATGTTAAAGCCCTATGGTAATCAAGCTATTGTCAACAAAGCTTTGCCTGATCATATGGATGATCAGCCAGTTTCCAGCGAAATTCACGAGCTAATTAATAAAATTTGGGAAGTATATGGCGGTTTTAGCGCTTTTCAATTATCGGTTATTACCCATGAAAAGGGCTCTCCTTGGTGGCAGGTGGTTGCTGCCTATGAAAAAATGGGCTATTTACCCAAGGGGTTGGATGTACCTGATCATATTATCGCGGAATTCTTTTTAAAGAAAAGAGAAGCGGCCAATGCCTAATGTGGATCAGCAATTTTCAGCAAGGATACATTTTGAAGAAATCCGCAATATAAGCGCTGCCGATTTAAACCAGGCCAAGACATTGGAAATGGCCGTTAAAGAAGCGGCACATTATTTTGATACCAAGCAAAAGCAAGATAACCTTTTTCGCCAGAAAATAACCTATTGGTGGATTCTTGCAACCGTTACTGTCTGGTTGATGATGATTGTTGGGGTGGTATTTTTAATTGGTTTTGGTGTGATGGCACATTTATCTGATGGCGCAATTATTACCTTATTTGCTACCACTACCGCCAATGTTATTGGCATGTTATGGTTGGTGATCAAATATTTGTTTAAAAGCAGTTAAGCATTTTTATTGCAAAAATTGACAATACCTTATCATGACAGCTGAATTTCTTAAAAAACCTTTGCCCTATTTCTGCAAACAAAGTTAAGTTTTTATGAATAGAATTATTGAAATCTTATTGTATACCCTAAAACCCGGTACTGGCAGTGATTTTCACAAAATAATGCAAGAGGTTAGCGTTCCCCTTCACAAACAAGTGGGGATGGATGTTATAGCCTTTGGCAATTCTGTGCATACACCTGATAACTATTATTTAATCAGGGCATATGATAGTCTTGAACATCTTAAGGTTTCACAAGATAATTTCTATGCAAGTACGGCTTGGAAGACAGGGCCACGCACTGATATCATTAGCCGGATAGAAACAAGCATAAAAGTAGTTATGCCGCTTAGTTTAGATGCAATTAAAGAATTAAGACAACCCAATTTTTAACAATAGAAATAGAACAAAATTAATATTATCAGTGTGTTACAGAGAATTATTAAATATCTGTTCAAAAGCCCGTAAGAAATATTATTAAAAACGCAATTTTAATAATACTCCATCGCGTCAATCCACAGACCAATGTTTAGATATTGGCTTGGAATAAGCCAAGAATTGCCCAAGATGGCTGAAACAATGAAAACGGCAAGTGGAAAATACAGCCAGAAAATGATTATGAACAGTGTGGTTTTGCGCACCAGCCACCAAACAGCGCGTAAAGAACCTAAAAACAGCTTATCGCGCAGGTAAAAAGGTAGAATAATGATTGCCAGCACAATTAATAAAACTTCGCGAATCCATAGGGGAATAGCCGATGTTTTTTTGTCTAATGTTGTCGATACGCCATCAACAACTGCCTGTTGGGCGCGGTTGTAATAACCCATAATCCATTGCCATGGCAGAACAATTAAAAACAAACCACTGCCCCAAAAAATAATTTGCCACAGCTTATCAAGAACGGTTGCTAAAGGCGATGGCCGTGACCCACCCGTCCTGGGGGCATTTGGTTGAAGGTTTTTATCTGTGGTCTTTGTATCATGGTGCGGCTCTTTTTCCGTAAAGGCGCCAATGATACTGCGTGACATAGCCGGTAGCCATGTCAACAGCCAGGAAAAAAATGGAATATTCCGCCACCAGCGATCTTGGCTAAAAGTAGGTGTTTTCGCTTTGGGGTTTTCAGAAACAGTGTGTTTTATGCTATTTGACGTTTTTAGGGGGCGCAAAGGCAACCTGCTGGGTGCATTGTCGCGCTGCTGATCCAACCGCCGCCAATGGGGGCTTGCAGGGGACGAGGATAAATTCTTTTGTTGTTTAACCATGTTGTTTATATGATATTCTTTGCCAAAGCCTATTATCTATGAAAGACCAGAATAAATGGAAGATGATGCCTATATTCACGGCCAGCTTATTATAAATGCCAGTTTTTCCCGTTTGGCGCAATTATTATCTGAAGCAGGTTTTCGGTCGGAAATCCGGCAATCATGCCACTATGAAGGCGGGCAGTACCTATCGCTTCGGACACCGGATAAGGCGCGCTGGACATTTGAGAAAATAGGTAATGAAGAATATTTAATTACGGCTGATGAACAAGCCATGCCGCAATTACATGCTTTTGCAAAGCTTTTATCCAGTTTCTTCAGCCAGCATAATTGGCGCCACCGCCTGGAAATATATAATGCGAAAGACGAATTAATGTATTATTTGCATTATCATTGGCCTGCAGCCTGATTTTTAATTTGGGACCATTGCGGCGCATGTAACAAAGTAAAAGGACTTCTTATATTCATTCAGGTGGCTGGGGTCTACTGCTTTTGCAGAATAATCCACGAATGTTACGGGGTGTATTTATGTAAAAGAATATCCATCTTTTGTGGGGTATCAGCGGGGTGTATGGCCAGAATTTCGGTTTTCCACGCATCGAAGGTGGCATATTGTACCGGGTGAAACCACCATATGCCAACCAAATTCGCGGCAAGGAACGCTGCGGGTAAAAGACGCACCATCATCAAGCGCATGATATGCCAGCTTAGAAACACTCCAAGCATCCAAATAAATCCGGCAAGGGAAAGGCTTATATCAATAATCCAGAAGGCCAGGCCAACCGGAAATAAAACCAGCCACGCAACAACCTGCACCAAAACCGGATGTTGGTTGTCTTTGCGGAACAATGCGTCATCGGCAAAAACCTCGGTTATCTTGGTTAGATGCCGATAGGGTTCGATAATCAAAAAGACACCCGAAGCCCAATAAAAAATCTGTCGTACCAAAGCCCATGGATTAAAAGGTTCAGGCGGTTCATCAGGGTTGCTGGGGCGGTTGCTGCGGATGACAGCGCGCCTTTTAATAACAAAAGCCGTTTTTTTCGGGCTGTTCTTTTGGATTGAATAAGCGGTTCTTGTAGCTTGGGAGCGATTGATTGGCATCAGATTGCAGGCTTATAGGTTGCGTTTTGTTGATTATGCCACATGTGATCAAAAAAACAACATGCCTGTATGAAGCTGTGAAGGCTCATTTGTGTTGCGGGATGCCGGCTGTTCAATACAGACCATATGCGGCACATGCCATGTGGTTTTTTTCTTTTACAGGAGGGGTTTTATGTCTTTATCGGTTGTTTCGATTTGTAATCGTGCGCTTGATCTTTTGGGGGCTGATCCGATAGCATCACTTGCCGATGACAGCAAGGCTGCCCGTTTGTGCCAGCGCAATTATGATGGGGTGCGCGATAGTGTTTTGCGTGCTTATCCCTGGAATTCAGCAATGTTCCGGGCAACCTTGCCAACGATGCTTGCGCCACCAGCTTTTGGTTATCAGTTTCAATATCAATTGCCAACAGGTCCAGAGCCAGCGATGTGCTTGCGTGTCTATCAGGTAATTGGCAGTGACGATTACCGCATTGAAGGGCGCCGGTTACTTAGCAATGATCCAGCACCTTTATCAATTCTTTATATTGGGCAGGTGCTGGACCCAAATCAATTTGACCCATTATTGGCCGAAACCATAGCGGCACGCTTGGCTGTTTATTTGGCGGCCAATTTAACCGAAAGTTCAAGCCGCATCGATACCATGCGCCAGCACTACCGTGAAGTATTGCTTGAGGCGCGCGCTATGGACGCGCAAGAAGGGCGTGCCGGTCAAATTGAAGCAGCCGATTGGCTGAACAGTCGTTTATAAAAACCAATAATAGGAAGCAGACATGTCACGTTTATCACCTATCTTTACTACCTTTAATGGCGGGGAATGGTCGCCCAGCCTTTATGGGCGCGTTGATCTGCCCAAATACCAAAATGCGTGCCGCAGCTTGTTAAACTTTATTCCCTTGCCGCAAGGTGCGGCCACCCGGCGGCCGGGAACACGCTTCATTGCCACCGCCAAAAATAACCAGTCCGTACGCTTAATTCCTTTCGAATATTCAACCACCCAAGCTTATATTATTGAAGCTGGCGACCGTTATTTCCGTTTTTATAAGGATCGCGGACGTATCGAAACCGCGCCCAACCGCCCTGTGGAAATTATTACACCCTACCGTGCCGAGGATTTGGGGCAAATAAAATGGGCGCAATCCGCCGATGTTTTATATTTGTGCCACCCAAATTACCCCGTCTATAAATTATCGCGTCTAAGCCACACCAATTGGCAATTGCGTGAAATTGATCCAAAAGATGGACCATATCTTGAGGTGAACGGAACCGACACTACCTTGCTGCCATCGGCGGTTAGCGGTTCTGTTACGGTTACGGCCAGTGCCGATATTTTTGAAGCCAGCGATGTTGGTCGCCTCATTCGCTTGCAGCATGCAGACATTTGGGGTTGGGGAAAAATTACATCCTTCAGCAGCAGCCGACAGGTTTGGGTTGATGTAAAAGGAAACTTTAATGCGGCTACAGCCACCAAAGTTTGGCGCATGGGTGCATGGGGTGGAGGGTATGGATGGCCTTCTTGTGTTACTTTTTATGAAGAAAGGTTGTTTTTTGCTGGCACGCCCCGTCAGCCACAAACCTTGTGGGCATCGGTGGCGGGGGATTATGAAAATTTTGCGCCATCCAACCGCGAAGGCAAGGTGCTGGTTGATAATTCATTAAATTTCACCATTTCCGATGATCGAGTTAATGCCATTCGTTGGCTAAGTGCAGGAAAAACCTTGGCTGTTGGAACGGTCGGGGGCGAATTTTCGGTTAGGGCTTCAACCCTGAACGAGGCATTAACCCCCGATAATATGACCGTGCGGCGTGAAAGTACGGTGGGCTCGGCCGACCAAATGGCCATCCGCATCAATCAGGCGGTACTATTTGTACAGCGGGCTGGGCGCAAATTATATGAAAGTGCCTATAGTCTTGAACGCGATGGCATGGCCGCACCGGAAATGACGTTGCTGTCGCGGCATATTACACAAGGCGGCATTCGTGAAATTGCCTTTCAGCAAGAACCATGGGCAATTGTTTGGGC
>CAYPXH010000047.1:0-10930 GCA_964414755.1 uncultured Rhodospirillaceae bacterium
TTCACCTGATAACCAAGTTTATAAAGACGAAAGGTAAACAAATTATTAACAGAATGTATTATTAGTGAAAAAAAGTTTATAATTGTAAAACGTCTTATAAGAACACCTTCCAGACGATTTCTATCTTTCTTGACTTTTTATAAAAAGATTCAATTTAATATGAATATGTATTAGTATTAGCTATTTCTAGTTTGAATCAAAGCTTGGGCAAGCTTGCATTAGGTGTGTTTTCCTGCTTCCCATAATATTTCACCGGTATCATTATTATCCCAATACCGACCCATAACAAATAATAAATCTGATAGTCGGTTTATATATATAAGACATAGTGGATTTATTTTTTGACGTGCAGCAAGCCTACTAATCTGGCGTTCGGCGCGTCTGGCTACGGTTCTTGCGATATGGCAATAAGTTGATGCAGCACTTCCACCAGGAAGTATGAAGGATGTAAGCGGTTCTAGCTTACTATTGAGATGGTCAATTGTTTTCTCGAGATAATCAATTTGTTTTTGGGTGATTCGCAAAGCCTTACCTTGATTGTCTTGCGCTTGGATAGGGGTTGAAAGATCTGCACCTAAATCGAATAAGTCTTGTTGAATATGTTGAATGATTTGTTTTGTTTTTGGTTCGTAAAGCGCAATTAGGGCAATAAAAGCATTAGTTTCATCTACGCTGCCATAAGCCTCAACCCGTATATTATGTTTATCAACGCGTAATCCACCTGTAAGCGAAGTTTTTCCGCGATCACCACCACGCGTATAAATTTTAGTTAAGCGAACCATAACAGACACCCGATTTATTTTGTTGTGAATTATCAAAACCCATCATCATCAAATCCTGATTATAGATTAAGGATAAGCCAGATAGATGATCAGAATAATAATTGACAGCATTTGTAAACCAACCCGCCACCGCATTAATTTATTGCTATGTTTTTGCGAAAAATGGCTGCCGCGGCTCATGCCAAAAACGCCTGCCATCATCACAAATAAGGTTGCAAGCAATGATAGGATAAGTAACGCTAACAAGAATATGTGCATAAATTACTTTCTTTTCTCAGAAAACTTATTAGATCCCTTATAGTACTATAAGGGTACCAAAACCATGGCAAGATTCTTTGATGCCTTGGATTTACCATAACAAAAACATTCTTGACGACTCTATTAATTCTATGAAACGATTAGCATAGAAAATAAAAAACAAAAAGAAGCATATTTTTTAAACTTTTTCATGGTGCGAGCACAAGATGAAGCAACCCAAAATTTTAGATGACGCCCTTAAGGTTTTAACTGGTGCCATCGACTCAACAATGGCGCTGCGTCAGCAATTAGTCCATCAGGGACGCTTGTTGTCGCAAAAATTGATAAACCGGTTGGATGTTGTTCCAAGAAGTGAATTAGAGGTAGTCAAATCGATGGCAGCCCAGGCGCGGCTTGAACAGCAAAAATTACAAGAACGACTAGATCAGCTTGAAATGCACTTGAAGCAATCCATGATTACCAAATTGCCCGATGATAAATCGGATATATAAAAAAATTAATACAAGTATAAAAATATTTCCCCTTTTCTTGATTGGGAATAGGTCATAAAAAGTATCGGTAAAAACAATATTGGGCGTCATTCAAAAAACGCGTATTGATAGGAAAAAACATGTCTTATGTTGGTCGTCGTTCTGCAGATTCCCCTGATTATAACCCAATAGACACAGTCGAAGATTATGTTGATAAGCAAGGATGGGCCTTTGAGCGAATCGATTATCAGGAAGCATATATTGAAATTACGGGTAAGTGGGCTGATTACCGTGTGGGTGTTTTTTGGCGTCCCGAGCTTAGTTATCTATGCTTGACGTGTCGTTTTGATTTAAAAATACCATCGCCGCGCAAATCTGATGTTATCCAACTGATCGCACGAATTAACGAAAAAATTTGGCTAGGTCACTTTGACTTTTCGTCAGAATTGTCGGGGCCGATTTTTCGGTGTTCGTTGCCATTGCGTGGTATAAAATCATTAGCATTTGAACAGATTGAGGATTTTTTTAAAACCGCTATTGACGAAAGCGAACGTTTTTATCCAGTGTTTCAGTTTGTTGTATGGGCAAACCATGCCCCTGAAAAAGCCATGGAGATGGCTATTCTTGAAACAGTTGGTGAAGCTTAATGGGTGCATTGTTGGTGAATGATAGTTTTGCCAATAACCAAAAAATATGGGTTGTTGGTGGGGGTAAGTTGGGACAAGCCATTATTAAAGGCTGGTTGCTGTCTGGGATAAACCCGGATAGGCTTGGTATTATCGATCCTAAAGCCAATAATAAGGCTTTTTTTCAAGATATTCCAGATTCAGTTTATCGGTGTAGTCCAGATCATTTACCTGAATTAAAAAACGATAAAATTGTTTTAGCAGTTAAACCGCAAATAATGCTATCGATACTTCCCACTTACCAGAAAGCGGCTGTAAAAGGATGCGATTTTTTATCCGTTGCGGCTGGCATTACTATAGATGTATTGCAACAACACCTAAACACACCAATGGTAATGCGTGCTATGCCTAATTTGCCTGTTGCTTTTGGTTGTGGCTTTATTGGATGCTATGCACCTTCCGAAGCCAATCCAACAATAAGCCGGCAATGGACTGATCTTTTAGAAAAATTAGGGTTAGCAATAACAGTACTACGTGAAAGTGATCTTGATACAGTTACAGCGTTAAGTGGTAGTGCCCCTGCATATCTTTTTTTGGTTGCCGAGATATTAACATCACTTGCAGAGCAGCTGGGGTTGCCAGCTCTTACCGCCAAAAAAATGATAGCGCAGACTTTCTTGGGCAGCGCCATGATGATGCGCCAAGATAAAATTTCCTTAGCCGCGTTGCGCGAACAAGTTACAAGCCCCAAAGGAACAACAGCCGCAGCGCTTGAAGTTTTGATGGGAAGTTCCGGCCTACAACCATTATTTTCCCAAGCCGTTGCGGCAGCGATTGCCCGGGCACGCCAGTTAAAAACTTAACGTTTCTAATTTGACAACGGATACTTAAAATTAATAAGTAAGGCCATTTAAAGATGGGTGTTGGATATCTTAAAGACTCAAATTAAGCAGTCATATAATGTTAGATATAAAAAGTATTTTTGTTTTCAGGAATATCTTTTTAATATAAAAGCTCTTATTAATAAGTGCTTATGAGTAAGTTTGTCATGAAAATCAATTCGCTATTAAAACAATTCTCTTGTAACTCTTTTGTTGAAATTGAGTTAGTTCAGCGGCTCGATCGAGATTTGAAGGCAGTCTACAAGGTTATGCTTGAATTAATTGCTGAAAAGGGTTGGGACGGAACAAAAATAGCCGAGATCGCATCGCGCTCTTCATATCCAATAGCTGACTTAGAGCAACGATATACAACTTGTGATCAACTAATGGGATCCTATTTGGATGATTTATTGCTTGGCTTGTTTAGCAAAGCAGGAATGGTTTCTTTTACTGAATCGGTGCATAGCCGTCATCGCGATTATTTGTTTGATGTATTTATGTGTTATTTTGATCTGTTGCAAGCGAATCGGCCGACATATGCAGAAATGCGTAAACAATTGATATCCCATCCACTATTGGCGGCGATGCTATTAAAGCATGCTTATAAATTATTATTCCAAGCGATGACACGCGCAAACTTGCTTAGCAAAACGACAGTGCAATTTATAACACCCGTATTACTGAAGGGATGGAGCGACGTTATTAATTGTTGGCACCAGGATCAAACGGCCGATTTAAGCTTAACAATGAAAAAGTTGGATCAGTTTTTAGCGCAGATTCAAGGGTACTGGAACGGATTGCCGGCCATTCTGCGTAACTTGATGCGCCCAGGATCACCTCGTTTTGCTGCTATGCACAAAAGTGTTGACAATAATTCAGAAAGCCATTAAGTTGCTATCCATGCTGCAGTGCAACATTATTGATATAGCAAAAAGTAGCTAATACTTACGGAGATTTATTATGGCGACAAAATCAACACAACAATCCCAAAATAAAGGGAATGATAACGGAACAGAACAGTCAAATCAAACGGGCTTTTTCTGGAAAGATGGTATGGGTAAGTTTGATATGGCGGCTTTTTATCAAGAAGCTATGAAATATGTTGATGGTGCTTCAAAATTATTTTCGGTTGCCAAAATTCCCGGGTTAAATGTTGATCAAGTTATTGGTTTACAAAAACGTGGTGCCGAAGCAATTTCATCATCGCAGCAAATTGCTTATGACCATTTCTTGTCTCTCGGACAACAGCAGGTTGAAGTGGCTCAGAAATTTGTAGAAGGCATGAACTCGCTAACGCAAATGGTCTATGGTGGTCAACCGGTCGAAAACTGTATCTCGAAGCAAATTGATAACACAAAACAGGTTATGGAACATGCTTGTGATAGCTTGCGCCATTTAGGAACAACTACCCAGAAATCCATGGAACGTACAATCGAGGTTGTCGGTCATTATTTTGAACAAAATTTGAATGATGCCAAACAAATGTTACATGGCGTGAAGTAACTATTTATACTTTTGTATAAGACTGCAAAAAACCACCCTTCGGAGGTGGTTTTTTGCTTTTTGTAAACCAAATATATTAAGCCTAAATGGGTAGTTTAATGTGAACGCGCAAACCACCTTGGGGAGATTTTAATAATTCAAGCTGTCCGCCATGATTATGTACGATATCTCGGGCTATGGTTAACCCAAGCCCCATATGATGATTGTTTGGTACATCTTGCGCCAGGCGGAAAAAAGGTTTAAAAACATTTTGGCGCTGCTCTGCTGGAATACCAGGACCGTTATCGTCAATAATAATATGCGCTACATGTCGCAAAAGAAAGGCTTGGACCCAGCTTTTAGATGCATAACAGCGTGCATTATCAAGTAAATTTGATAAACACCGTCGCATGGCATCTGGCCGTACTGGTAGAATTATATTTTCATGGATAGCACTATCGATATCCTGATGCTGGCGTTTGCAATTTTCAATAACACTATCAATCAATCGTGATAGATTAATCATACGGGCTTTTTCTGTTCCTTCGCCCCGCGCAAAAGCTAGGTAACCATCGATCATGCGCGTCATTTCATCTATGTCTTGTAGCAAAGAATGTACAGGGGCCGTTTCAGGAATCATTGCCAATTGTAAACGCATGCGTGTTAGTGGTGTTCTTAGATCGTGCGAAACGCCGGCAAGCATTTCAACTCTTTGGACTGTTTGACGCTTAATCCGATCACGCATGCGCCGAAAAGCCAATCCAACTTTTTGAACTTCGCTTGCACCGCTGATTTGAAAATCGTTGTAGTCACGACCCTTTCCATATTCCTCGGCGGCGTAAGCCAGTTGTCCAACTGGTTTGGTTTGGCGGCGCATAAAAATTGTTGCAACAGTAAAGAGAACCACGGAACTGCCAATCATCCACAAGATAAAGACATAAGTGGTTGAGCTGAATAGACGCCGTCGGGGAATAAAAACCTGCAACATACCATTCGGTTTTTCCATTTCCAGGCGTACCTCCACTTCTTTTTCTAGGGAACGGCTATCAATCAGGAATGCACGATGCGTAATATTTTCTAAATAACGGCCAAGCTGGTTATCAACTGGGTTACTGCGGGTGGGCATTAATGATATGGGCAATATCTGTCCAGAAATAATAGCAAACCGTAAATCGGTTAGTTCTTCCGCGACAGCCAAAATATGGTTGTAGTTATGTTGTTCTGTTTGTTGTAACATATATATGACAAGACCTATATCACCAGCAACGCTGGCAGTTAGCCTTTTTGTTAGCGTTTGCCAGTGTGTTTCATAAAAAAACCAGGTTGAGATAACCTGAAGTAAAACTAATGGTGTCATTACAATCAGTAATGAACGTCCAAGTAGTGTTTTGGGTAGAATTCCTGGCAATAAACGTGTTACAAAAGGCCTATGCGATTTTCTGCGTGCCTCTGTATATTTTTGTGCATGTACCTGATTGAACAATTGTTAATCTCCGATGAGAACATACCCACGATTTCGAACAGTTTGCAAATAGCGCGGTATGGTTGGATCTGGCTCTATCTTGCGCCGCAGGCGGTTAATTTGTACATCAATCGAGCGTTCGGTAACGGTTTGATCGCTCAGACGTTTTACAATTTCTTCACGTGGTAATGGTTGCCCAAGGCTGGAAGCCAAGATTGATAATAAGTTTGCTTCAGCCGTTGTAAGTTTAATTAACCGGTTACCCTCCTTCAACAATCGGCGTTCACGTTCATAAACAAATGATCCAAAATATATCAGCTGTGGTGCATGCTGAACTAAAGGTGCGGCATTTTGTCGTTGCAGTAACTTTTGTAATCTTAAAACCAATTCCCGGGGGTCAAAGGGTTTGCTTAAATAATCGTCAGCTCCGCTACTAAGGCCTTTAACACGATTATCAGGGTCATCAAGTGCCGTTAGCATGAGAACCGGTGTTGTCATTTCTGGTTTGATGGTTGTTAACAAGCTAATACCATCTTCATCAGGCATCATCCAATCAATGATTATCGCATCAAATTGTAAGCTACTAATCTTAACACGTGCATCGGCAGCACTATCTGCTATAGTAACTGTGAATCCTTGATTACTAAGGTATTGATGCAGTAAATCGCGTAAGCGGCGATCGTCGTCAACAATCAAAATATGGGGTTTATTGGTAGATAAAATATTTTCCATTATAACATCAATTACCGGTATCAACTTTGTGATTAGCAAACATGCATTATAAAAGATCCGAAAATCTTATTTAAGTATCAGTTCTTAGCTTTATTTTACGCAACAGGTTAATAAATATTTTAGCAATCTTAGGGGCAAAAAATAACAGAAAAACGAAAAAACCATAAACAAAATTGGTCTTGCAGGATAACCATTGATTGTAGATAATAACCCCTGTTTTATTTACAGGAAAGTTTTTTTATTGCTTAAGTAAAGCCGAACAGAGAGGGGAGGATAATGAAGTTAATTCCAATGGATGACCGTGATGGGTTTATTTGGTTTGATGGTAGGTTGTTACCATGGCGTGAGGCCAAGATACATGTGCTTAGTCATGGCCTACATTATGGCAGCTCGGTTTTTGAGGGGGAAAGATGTTATAATGGACAGGTTTTTAAGCTTACCGAACATAGTCAGCGTTTAATTAAGTCAGCAGAAATTCTTGGATTCAAGATTCCTTATACAGCAGCTGAAATTGATGCAGCCACAAAGCAGGTTGTTTTGGCTCAACAGCTGAAAGATTGCTACGTACGACCTGTTGCATGGCGGGGTAGCGAGATGTTAGGTGTATCTGCCCCACATTCCAAGGTACATTTGGCAATTGCAGTATGGGTTTGGGCATCGTACTTCACGCCAGAAACCAAAGCAAAAGGTGTTCGTCTTACATTGGCGGCATGGCGTCGTCCGGCACCTGATACGGCGCCAACCGTTAGCAAAGCAGCGGGGCTTTATATGATTGCCACCCTTAGTAAGGAAAAGGCAGAATCTCAGGGCTTTGCAGATGCCTTGATGTTGGATTACCGTGGTTTGGTTGCCGAAGCAACCGGTGCTAATGTTTTCTTTTGTATTAATGGCGAGTTGCATACGCCAATACCTGATTGTTTTTTGGATGGGATAACCCGTAGAACAATTATAGATTTAGCTCGTAATCGTGGTATTAAGGTTGTTGAACGATTTATTCACCCAGATGAGATCGCCAAAGCACAAGAAATGTTTTTAACGGGTACAGCGGCCGAGATTACGCCGGTTGCTGAGCTTGTAATGCCAAACAAAACACATAACTTTAGCGTGGGTGCCATCACCCGAACGATGATGGATGATTATAGCCGATTGGTTCGGCAGCAGCCATTATTATCTTCCGCTTCTGTTGCCTAATATAGGGGGCATATTTTTACTGATTGTTAATAAAAGTAAGGTAAAAGCATTAATTTAATAACTTAATAAATTCAAGTCGGAAATTGGGAAGGTTAACATGATTAGGAAATATGGCTTAGTTTTTATCGTTTCTTTGCTACTTGGCGCTACCAGTAGTTGGGCGCAGCAGCTGCCAACAAGCAGGGCAGAAATTCAGCTTAGTTTTGCCCCCCTTGTTGCACAGGTTTCACCGGCTGTTGTCAATATTTATACTAAGACTATTAACAAAAATCCTATTTATGAAAATCCAGTCTTTAATGATCCGTTCTTCAAAGAATTTTTTGAAGACAGTCTTTTCAGACAAGCACCCCAAGTGCAACAATCTTTAGGTTCTGGCGTTTTTGTGTCGCCCGAGGGTCTTATTGTTACCAACAACCATGTCATCGAGGACAGTGACGAAGTGGTCGTTGTCTTAAGTGATGGGCGTGAGTTTAACGCCAAAGTTGTTGCAGCAGATCAGCGGTTTGACCTTGCTTTACTACGCATTAATAGTAAGGGAGAACAATTTCCCACGTTAACTTTGCGCGATTCTGACAAAGTACAAATTGGTGAATTAGTTTTGGCTATTGGTAATCCTTATGGATTTAGTCAAACTGTTACCAGTGGTATTATTTCTGCGTTGGCGCGTACTGATGTTGGTATTGCCGATTTCACGTCATTTATTCAGACAGATGCAGCCATTAACCCCGGCAATTCAGGTGGAGCATTAATTACCTTGGATGGGCAACTGATTGGTATCAACACCGCCATTTACAGTCGTAGCGGCGGCTCGGTCGGGATTGGTTTTGCTATTCCATCGAACATGGTAAAAGCGTTTCTTAGGGCCGAGAAAACGGGGGGACGTTTAATCAGAGCGTGGCTTGGTGCTTATAGCCAGGATTTATCGTCAGAGCAAATGAAACAGCTTGGGTTAAGGGATCGTAAAGGTTCTATTGTAACTCAGGTGTTTCCAAACGGGCCAGCTGATCAGGGCGGTCTTAAGGTGGGAGACGTGGTATTAAGTTTGAATGGGCGTATTGTTGAAAACTCACAGGCACTGAGATTTCAGTTAGCGACAATTGCACCAGACGACATGGTAACATTAGCTGTTCTGAGGAACCAGCAAAATGTCAGCCTACAAATAACCCTTATTGCACCACCAAATACACCACCGTTGAATGAAACTACACTTAAAGGCGAAACACCTTTGGCAGGCGCAATTGTTGGCAATATTTCGCCAGCTTTTTCCGAAAGATATTCGTTCGAAGGGTTTTGGTCAGGGGTTATTATTTTAAACACACAACGTGGGAGCTTGGCTGGTAGAGCTGGTCTTTTAAGGGGTGATATTATTCTTGCCGTTAACCAACAAGAAATTAAGACAGTTGCTGAGTTACAAGACATTTTGCAAAAGAACCAAGCCATACGACCTTTGCAAGTACGCATTTGGCGCCAGGGCGAGGTGCGGAATATTAATTTTCGATGAAGCAATCTGTGCAGCTACAAGATAGTTTGTTTCAAAAAAACACTGTAAGGCCGTTGGCCGATATGCTGCGGCCAACAAGCTTGGAACAAATTGTAGGGCAAGACCATTTGTTAAATCCCGGTCAACCATTAAGGCAAATGGTTGAAAACAACCGTTTGTTTTCAATGGTTTTGTGGGGGCCGCCAGGTTGTGGTAAGACAAGTTTAGCTAAATTAATTGCCACGGCTGTTAAGGCAGATTTTCATCCATTATCAGCCATTTTTTCTGGGATACAAGATTTAAAGAATTTATTTGAACAGGCGCGTCGTAATCGTCAGCTAGGGCGTGCAACAATTTTGTTTGTTGATGAAATTCACCGTTTCAACCGCACCCAACAAGACAGTTTTTTGCCAGTCATTGAGGATGGAACAATCATCTTAATTGGTGCAACCACAGAAAACCCATCTTTTGCGCTTAATCCTGCTTTGCTTTCGCGATTGGAAGTGTTTGTTTTAAAACGTTTAGAAGATTCATTTTTATATCAGATAATCGATAAAGCAGAGACAACATTAGGTACAAAACTTCCTTTAAGCGATGAAGCTAAGCGAAGTTTGGTTAGCCTTGCTGATGGTGACGGTCGTTACCTTCTTAATATGATTGAAGCAATATCAAATCGTTACAAGGGACAGCAACCTCTAACACCACAAAATTTATCATCAATTTTATCGCGACGCGCCCCCCTTTATGACAAAGCCCAAGAAAGTCACTATAATTTAATTAGTGCTTTCCATAAGTCACTACGCGGTTCTGATGTTGATGCTGCACTTTATTGGATGGCACGGATGTTGGATGGCGGCGAAGATCCCCGCTATATTGCCCGACGGCTTATTCGGTTTGCAACTGAAGACATTGGGCTGGCCGATCCGCAGGCATTAAATCAGGGCGTTAGCTGCCTTCAAGCATATGAAAAATTAGGCAGTCCAGAAGGCGAGTTGGCAATTGCGCAGGCAACAATTTATATGGCTATTGCGCCTAAATCAAATGCATCCTACATGGCTTTTAAAAAGGCCATGCAATTGGCCAGGGATTATGGTTCTTTGATGCCACCCTTATCCATTCTCAATGCACCAACATCGTTGATGCAAAATTTAGGCTATGGCGCGAATTATCAATATGATCATGATTGTCCCGATGCTTTCTCGGGTCAAAATTTTCGCCCGGCTGGGTTACCTGATCAGCCAATTTATCAACCAACTAACTTTGGTAACGAGCAGAAAATTCAAGAAAAACTTAATTGGTTGCGGCAACGACGACAAGATTTAAACAATGGTACGAAATGAATAATCTATTTTTAGTTGCCTTGGGTGGGGCGATAGGTTCGCTTGTTCGATACGGATTATCCAATCAAATTGCTTTTTGGATGGGACGTCAATTTCCCTGGCCTATCTTAGCGGTGAATATTTTGGGGTGTCTGGCTGCTGGTTGTTTATCGCAGTATTTATTGTTAAATGAGTATATTTCACAGACAGTTAAGCTTCATTTATTTCTGATAGTAGGTGTTTTAGG
>CAYPXH010000048.1:0-9314 GCA_964414755.1 uncultured Rhodospirillaceae bacterium
AGTCTTACCAAAGTAAACAAAAATTTTCATTATCCTGATTAGTTATTATCCCCAATTAAAGATCATTGATTTGCTGATAAACTTGCCACTTAAGCTTAATATCATCGCGAATTTCTTGCTGCCAATATTCACTATAGGCGCAATCCATGTTTTAAAATCAACATGATTATCTCTCTCAAGCCTAATTGTTTTGCTGAATACTCTGCTTGGTCTTGGCATTTGATTACTCCTTTAGCTCAAAGGTTTTTTGAAAAGCTAGAATGTAATGAGCCGTCGATTTTATCATGGCTCCGTTGCAAACCAACTGAAAATTTTAAAACGTTGGTCTAATATTTCCTAATCTTTACCAACCCCTTTTAATTTCTATTCGGAAATTCGGATTTGTGAACATATTCATTCCTAAAATCTCTTGATGCGGATCATAACCAACCCACTCTTCAAATGTAGGTAAGCTGATTTCACGTGCCAAAGTTCCTGACAAAGCTATGCAAACAAAGCCAATAGACCAGGCGGTAATTTTTTTCATTTTTACATTCTTTTTTACAAAATAATTTTTATAATTTGCGGTAAAAAGTTATGCAATTTTCGCGCTGCTGTACATCAACCAGCTGGGATTCAATTAAAAACTGACAAAATGTTTCGGGTGTATCGTCGGGTACGTTTTCACCCCCATATTCGGCAACTCGTTGGTCGATATTGCGTTCGGCTAATATAGCCGCGCATATTTTCCCTTCGGGCTGGGTAACATTACCTTGCTTGTGAATCACAAGATGTTGTACATCGTTTTTTAAAAGCCCTGCTTCATCCAATGCGTTGCACATGGGTTGCATATTGCGCAAAACACATTCCAAACAAATTGATAAAGCCTGTGACGCCGAATATGGAATGATTACAAGAATCAGTATTTGAATAATACGCATGTGTTTTTGCCTTTCTTCCTATTTGTCATGATCATCAAAAGTAATGATATCAATGCACCTATTAAGCCCATTTATTTAATTCCACGGCATCTTGTTTTGTTGGTAAAAACCTTGACATTTTTTTTGTTTTTTTGCTGCTACAATGGCATTACCAACAAGAAAGCGGCAAAATGTTTCGGGTGTTTCAGCCACCATTTGGTTGCTGTAGGCATCTATTTGGCCTGTAACATAACGCTGTGTCAGTGCTTGTTCACAAAATTTTGTTGGCATCCTGCCTGTTTTTTCTGTTGTATTTCTTAGCCCCAAATATTGAACATCAGGCAATAATAGATTGGTCTGTGCCAATTCGGTGCATATCGGCTGTAATTCATACAGCAAACATTGAACGCAAAAATCAAATGCTAAAGCCTGTTTCACTGACAGGCACATGGCTATCGCAAGAATATACCTGGTTATAGACATGCTGTTTTGCCGTTCATATTGTTAAGTGTTTACTTGTTTTTATATATCAACATTATGGCTTTTTTGTGGCAAAATTTTTCTTGCTTTTGCGCATATACCGCTTATCCCAAAAAAACAAAGCTTCTTCTTACACACCCCAAAAAAATAATTTTAGGTAGTTTGCCCTACAAACAGAACCTTTTCTAGATCTTTTTCGCTATTTTCAGCCAACGTTTAACTGCTGTTTCCGGATTACCATTAGCACAATTTTCCCCAAGTGGGCGTTGAAGGGTTTGTTGGGGTTTATTATGCTGGTAATAGGTAAGCTCAACATAAGCAGGCGAACTGGCCACCTGATAGGGTGTCATGCCATCCCAATTCATCGGCACGTACCATTCACTTACTATGTGCGCCTGGCATAATGCTTCAATGCGGCCATTAGCAAAATCGATAATAATAACCAGATCTTCATCTTTTCTGGAATCATAGCGTGAATATCCTGTTACCACAAACCACTGATCAACTTTTACTATCTGGTGGTCAAATTGATAAGAACGTAATATGTCCTGCCACAGACCTTTGGGCAAAATTTTTGTTATTTCAGCTTGAAAAGGTGCATAAGAAAATAAATCAGCAGAACCATAATTTAAATTTTGGGTCAAATTAACCCAATCAGCCCAAATAACACGGTCGGTAATTGGATTTATCGCTTGCGCATAGATGGTATTGGTATATGTCATCATCGCCAACAACCAACTAAAAAGAAATGCTCTTTTAAAAATATTTCTGAACATTTATTTTATCCTTTACGGTTTTACATGCTTACTTTATCAAAGGATTGCTAGTTTCTTTAGGCTGCGTTTCTAACCAACGTTCAACCGCCAATTTGGCAAACCCGTCTGCACAACCCCTTTTCACTTCATAATATTTCGTATCGTTTGCTGCCTCTTTATATTCATATCTGAACACAGGTTCATGAACCGTAACATCGAATGAATTATATATTGCTTTAATACGCAGGATATCTCGATCGATCTCCTTTGAAAAGGTAATATCAAATAATAAAATAATTCTCCCTTTTAAATCAATTTATCCACGAAAAAGTTAATCTTTAATTATGGCTTTTTTGTGGCCAGAATTTTCCTACCACCCGAATGGGTTGTATTCCGCTTGGGTTTTGCCCATGGGTGGTTGCGGACGGGTGCGGTCACGCCAGCCCACCGCCAAATACCGAAACGCATCGGCCGCATGGCTTGCCCAATCATGTAGCGGATTTACCCGAAAAGTTTGTGCTTTATCATCCCAATCTCGGCGATATTGACGCAATCCTTCAATCCCACGGGCACAGCGTGTGCGATCAAACCGGCATTGCGGCAACAGCACGCGCACCGCATTAATGCCATCTTGAATCGATAATTTCGGTACAATACGCCCCTTAATACCCATGTGTTGCAGGGTTTCAATACGGCTGCGACCGGTACCCAATTCACGCACGGCTGCATCATGGGGTAATAGATGCTCGCCGTAACGATAGGGCTTGGCAGCTAATTGGCTAACATAATAATCCAACCCCGCCCCGCTGGCCTCAAGATAATCAATAATTGCTAACCCACCCCCATATTGTTGATAAAGCCAAATGGCCGTACTGTCACTAAGACCCAAATCCCAAGCGCTATGTACGGGTTGATCGGGATGATAGGAAAGGCTACACAAGCTACCTTGTTGTTCCAGGCGGTTTATTAAATCTCCATAATAAGCCCCTTGTATGGCTGCCTGAAAACTACATTCAAACTCTTGATCATATTGATCATCTGTCATGCTGCGGCGGGCGGCTGCCAGCTCATCTAACGGCAATATTCCGGTTGCACTGGCTTTTAAACAAAATGTAAACCATGATGGATCTGTTTGCGCCTGTTCATAAAGCTGGCAAAAAGCATTACGCCCCATTGGCGTACCAATGAAAATTGCCCATCCCTGCCGATCGGCCAATATCGGGCGCACTACTTCCGCCCACAAACGTGGCGACATTTGCGCATATTCATCCAATACCACCCCATCTAAATATAATCCACGTAATCGTTCGGGGTTATCGGCACCATAAAGACGTACCCGGCCACCATTTGGGTAATCAACCCGTAATTCGCTTTCGTGGAATTTCACCCCATCAATTGCCCGGCTATATTGTTTTAGATATTCCCAGGCAATATCCTTGGCCTGAACAAAAAGTGGGGCAATATAGGCAAAGCGTGGCTGTGGCCTGGTTGATGTTAAGGCACCACGAATAAGTTCGTTAATGCAGGCAACTGTTTTACCAGCGCGGCGGTGGGCAACACCAACCGCAAAGCGCTGTTGCCGCCGGTGTAATGGTAAAAAAGCTTGTCTTGGGCGGTAAGGAATAACAATGGAAGACATAATTTTCCTGACTGTTACGATAAAAAGACTGATGAATCTTAAATACCCCCCTGACAACATCAGGGGTAATATTGCAGACAAATTTTTAAAAAACGCAGCGCGCAATTAATTATCATGTGGCTAAAAAATAAGTCATCGAACCACGCATATAAATTATGCGCTGTTTTTAATTAAAAATACGTGTTTCATTATCAATTAATGGGTTTATAAAAAGGCTTTTAATATTTGCGCCTGGGGGATTTAGCTTAACAAACATCTATTGCTAAGGGTACACTATGATGGGAGAACAACAGACATGCGGCAATTGTCACTTAATTACCGCATATTGTTGGGTCGATCATGCCCCCTATTATTTATGCAAAACCGTTTTTTGCCTTGGTATCTATTCAAATAACTTTTTTAGGGCATCCATACAAGTGGCTGGGCCATGAAGCGGGGCAGCACCGCAAGGTTCTAAATCCTTTTTAAGAAGTTCAAGGTTAACAATAAAACGGTCTGCCTGCCCCTCGTGCCAATACAGCGCTTCACCTTTCTTGTGTGAAGTTGAGACATAAAGCACCTGCACCTGCCCACCCCGTTGATCTGGCCCCAATAAGGTTTGGCTAAACAGCTGCGACACCGATGTGGAAACAAGTATTGTTTGTTGTTCAGACAACATTTCTGTCAATGGCTTGTTCCAAGTATATGATACAACCAAGACATCGTCGCAATCCCATAAAGCAGCCTTTGGATTTGTGGGGCTTGGCGGGCAAAAACCAATGGCTATATCCAAACGTTGTTCCCTAACCCAACTTTGGGTGCGGATTTGATCCAGCTTCATGTTAACCTGGGGTGGATTACCCAGGGGGAAAATTTTTTCAAGCCCTGCTTGTACCCGTTCCCAATTTAACAAGTTAAAATTTTCGGTCAAACAATGTCCGCCCATAACACACATCATAAATTCGGGTCTTGTTGTGAAATCTGGCCTAGTTTGCTGGGCTAAAGCAGGTAACGTCAATCCGGAAATCAAAACAGCTGAAAGGGCTAAAATACGCATCATGCCTCATAATCTAGGATTATATTTTTTGGCGCGTGCTTCAACCGTTTTACTGGGTCATAAGCATGCACCCATTTACTACCCGCTACATTGTATCATATACGACCAATGCAATCAATAATCTAGCTGATACCATATCTTGGAACGGCTTTAACTTTTGAATATGGGATTAAATGATCCTTAAAAATCGCTTACATCATCCAACCATTCAACCTGCAAAGATTGTGGCTGGTAGTTTTCCTGGGTTGATGGTGGGGTATTGAGGGATACAGTGTCTGATGCATATTTTTGGGATGATATGCGCATAATAAACCATTTACGGGCATCAATGCGCAATTTAGCCCGCTGCACATGTTCGCTATTAAATGTTATACTTTCCGCACCATTTCGATCTTTTGCCTTTAAAATCCAGTCTTGATTGGTTTGGTCGGCAATTTCCAAAATTTCTTCCATCAGAAGATCGGCTTGTACCATACGTGCTGCCCGGTATAAATCGCGAAATTCTTCTGAAACCGCCAACCAGCGAAAAACCGTGCTTCTGCTGGCTGGGGCATTGGGGCTGCCGCATATCTGGCGCAGGCTTTCACCATTAATCAGGCGGTTGCAAATTTCCTGGGCTTTTTCTTGATGATAACGGTTTGATAGCTTGGATATTTTTTTAGTTGCCAATGTTCGTGACATCGACTTTGCCGCAATCGGCATGTGCACCTCCATGGTTCTTCCAAAAACTAAGAAATAAAATACTGTTTTTGTATTATAAATATTATATAATCTGCTTCACACCTATACCTAAGACCATTTTTGCACATGAACAATCATGCCCCGCTATATCGGACACGGGCATGTTTTTAAAGGAAAATTTCTGGCTGACTTGCGACACCAAAGATAATATGGCATGATACGGTCGATTGTATTCTAGAAAAATTAAAAGAAAGGATTTGGTAATGAATTTACTTACCCTTAAAACGCTGCGCTTAACCGTATGCCTTTTTGGCTTGGTAATTGGCGGCGCAACCGCTGCACTGGCCCAACAACAACCAACCACAGGTACTGCACAAACAATACAGCAACCCCCATCGGTTGCCGACCCCAAAGCATGGGTGGGCAAATTTTTGCAAACCTTGCAGCAACGGGGTGTGCAGGCTGCAGTAACACTGTTGATGGACGAAAGCCTTTATAAAACTCGCTCGAACCGCGCTGAAATTGAAAAACAGCTGGTTGCTTCCTTAACTAACGCCGAAACATTACTTGGCAAAATAAGTAAAACCGAAGTGGTTGAAACCAAGAAACTGGGCGAAAATCTTATGCGCTACCGTACCCTTGTTCACTATCAGCTTGGTCCGGTGCTTGTCGAAATTACCTTCCACCGACCAGAAAACAAGTGGATTATCGTTGGCTACAACATTAATGGCAGCATTTCTGTAGGGCCATTCTAGCAAATATGTAAGCTTACACACAACGATTATAGCATGACATATCGTACTATCTAAGGTCAAGATACGACATGCCCGGTTTATAACCCGCCATCGCCCTATTACCGGATATGGCGGGTTTTTAATAGTATCACTTGATGGTGTTTATTGGCAAGTAAGCAAAGCACCATTGTCAAGATTGGTAACTTGCAAACCATTTACTGCATTCAATCCATCACGGTCACATATTTTAGTAATACCGCGTGATGTGTTACCACCTCCATCAGCAATATTTGCCTGACGGTCAAAAACAAAAGCACCAAGTCTAACCCTACTGGTAACGTTCCAATCACCTACATTGATGTTTTCAAGAATAATAGCTGCTCCACCGTTACGAATTACCTGAATGGCTGGATTTAAATCTACCCCCGTAAATGATTGCAACCGAATATTGCGCAAAGTTATTTCTTCAGCCCTGCCGGTTACGACAATACCTTCAGCATCGGTAGCAGTGGTAAAAATATCAACCCCGTCCCAAATACCACCGCGTAGCCCATCAATGCGTAATGCGGTGCGTGTTGGCTGGTCGATGCTGATACCCTGCATAACAACCCCTGCACCTTGCTTTACATCAATTGCCGTAGCATTTTGGTTAAAATGCACATCTCGGGCAACAACATTCTGGCTTTCGGTTATTCTTAAACCGGTTGCACCACCCTGAATATCAAAACCCTGCAGCAAAACATGTTCGGCTTTGTTTAACACAATTGTATCAAGAAGCGAATTTGTTTGGATAATTTGACCACCCCCACCCGGTGTTTGATAAACCGCCCGACGATCACCAGCCTTGGTTGTAAAATTCAAATTAATACCACCACCCATTACCGCGCTATATTTGGCCTTAAGCTCTAAACTAAACCCGTAAGGAACATTGATGGTGCCATCAACCAATAACACACCAAAATCGGCCAGGGCATTTGCCTGGGCAATAATTTGATCAGGGTTCTTGGTATTAACAAATCTTATTTCGCTGACTGGTTTTTGATAATAATCCCAAATAGCTGGTTCTTCTGAAACAGCCCCTTCCTGAACGGTTACACGCTGTTGATCAAGTGACAGGCGCCTTGGTGATTGAAATAATTGGCGCTGCCGAGGCATATCGATCGCGGCGGCAGCACCAAAATTCCATTGTATCCCAACACCGGCGGAAAAGGCTTTTTTATCATCGCGGTCATGTTGTACCTGGCTAAAGGCAGCCAGCTGTAAGCCCCCAAACAATTCTATGCGGGCATCAACCCCGCCAACTACCCCATCCAAATCCTTGCCTGGACGTTGCACCCGGTAAGCACCGCCATAAATAAAAACATCAGATTTCTGAAAAACTGGCAGGCGGTAACTGACTAAAACATCAACTGTTTTACTGCTGCGTTCAACACTTTCTTGGCGATTTTGAAAAACCGGAACGCAAACGCGGGTTGGGTTATCAGGCGCGCAGGATCCAGGTTCCTTATCACGCAGGACAAAACCACCTTGCTGCGCTGTTCCAGGAACAACCCGTTCTTTGGTACTAAGCGGCACACGCCCACCAATTTGCAGGCTAATTTCACCTGGCATAAAAATTTCGACACCCAAAGCAGCCCAGGTAAAATGATTGCGATTTCCGGTTTTCTGCCGCTCAACCCCACCATTAAAACCAAAACCAAAACCGCTTTCTAACGACAGCAATCGATATCCGGCATTAAGCGATACGTACGCATCCTGGTATACACCATCATCCGCTTTTCCACCAGCAACAACATAAATGGCTTGATTGCCCAAGGGCAACTGATATGCCAACATCAAATTTGCCGTAGGTTGCCAGTCATTTTTCTGGGGCTGAACCCACGTTCCAGCACCAATTGATCCGGCAAATTGGGCAGTTGCCGGGGCGTTAATTGCCATGGCTGCTGCAATCAATACACCCCCAGACAAATGGCAATAAAAAGGTTGATGGCGCAAAAAAATATTCTTCATGACGGGTTCCAAAATTATTTTATATTTATAAATGTCAATATGGTGTACCAAGGCATTCTAATCTGGCCTGATGTTTCCATAAGGGTTATTTAAGGGGTTATAGTTAACAGAATATTAATTAAATTAATATTATGCAATAAAAATTACAAGATCGGGGTTTGTTGGGGGAAGGTGTTTTTAATGATACCTGATCCCAGAATGTTTTAGGGTTTATTGGTGATACGATAACTGCCAAAACACAAAAATTAATCAAGAGTAATCAAGTGCATGACAACAAAAAACCCGCCAGTTAGATGCTGGCGGGTTTTTGGTGTTTGGTATTTATGTTCAATTAATCATCTTCACCGCAAGTACTTCCATCATTAAGGGTAATTACACCTGCGACACTATCAGCAACACATACAGACCCTACGTTAATTACCTGATGAACATTTGGTGTCAGGTCTTGGACGTTGGTTTGATTATCTAAAACAAAGGCATATTCAGCGAAATTGGAAATTTGAATATTGCTAACGCTAAATAGCATATTTTGATTTTGATAGCTCACAAAAGCCCTTGTTTTTACTTGGTTAAAACCATCGAGTATTAGGTCTTTAAAGGTAACATTTTCCGAACCTTGCGTAATCAAAACAGCTGTTAATTCTGGTGCTCTTCTGCCACCTCGATTTTCAACCAGATTGACCCGAACATTTTCAATCAAGCTATTATCCGTGTTGTTCACAATTAGGGCTGCATCTTTGATGTATCCCGAAATTTCAACATTACGGATGGTGATCTGCTGATTATTCAATAACAATAAACCAGCGCCATTACCCTCATTAACCTTAATATTCATATCTTCAAATCGTACTTTGGTACTTCCTAAAATCTGTGTAGACACATCATAGTTATTATCTTCGATATCCAGACGGTTAACATAAATATTGTTGGCATTACCAACCATAAAAGTAGGTATACCATCTGCTGGTGGTTCCGGTGCTATGTTATTCATTTGGACGAACTTACCACGGATACCAGCTGTGGTATAGGTAACGGGGGTGTTGCTGATCATCCCTTCAAAGTTCAAATCCGTACCACCTC
>CAYPXH010000049.1:0-9124 GCA_964414755.1 uncultured Rhodospirillaceae bacterium
AAAACTCAGCTCAGAGAGACCAATAATTTACGGTGGATGTTTACCAGTGTTGTGATTTTAGTATTATCTTTCTTAATCCCCTTTTTATTATTTTCAATTTTCTGGACTCCAAGAAATTATAGCAAAGTAAATCCTTATGTTCTTAATATAGGTAGTTTAATTATTGCCGCTGTAATAGCTCATATCATTTATCATATTATGAAAACTAGTTTAATAAATAAAGAACACATAAAATCAGGTGAGAGAAATATCAATGAGCAAAAAAATATATATTGAAGAACATGGGGAAGTTAAAGAAATAACCCATCCTGAAGATTTTCAGCTTGTTTCTGAAAAAGCTAAGGAAGCTAGTGAAGAAATCACCAAAGAATACTTTCTTTATAAGGTAAAACAACATCGTATAGCTTCAGGCGTTTTAACATTATTATCTTTTTTTTCTTTTTTTGTTTTAAGCTGGATGATTAGCCCATACGAAGAGCTTTACTTTATATTTAGTTTGCCAGGTTTTTTCTTATTATTTACAAGTTTTTGGATGGGTTTCCATTTTTTTCATACTTATTCTCCCAGAGTTGCTTTACAAGGCTTCTCTTTTCCTTGCCGCAAAGATCGCTTACATGAATATACCAGAATATTTTATCACAGCCCGTGGCATTTTTGGAAATCTTAATCAATGAAAAAACTTCTTCCTCTACTATTTTACATTCTACCAACTGGTGCTTACTCCCAAATATCACCGCTCACTGATGAGAACTTATTTCATATTTGTAAAGATATCGATATGGCTTGCAGAGCTTTTATTGTTGCAGTTATTGATACTACTATCCTTATTGATACAGTCGACCAGATTGACTGTTCAATTTTTAAAATTCTCAAAGGTACAATCTTAACTCAGATAAAAGATATAATTTTTGGAGGTTTAACGAATAATCCTAAAAGACAACAAGAGCGTGTGGTTTTTTCTGTTATTTCAATCTTGCGTTCCACCTTTCCTTGTTATTCCTCCCAATCTAAATAATGAGGCCAAATGAAAAAAATATTTTTTCCATCTCTCTTATTAATATTTCTGCATACTAACTGTTTTGCTCAAAATCCTACATTACAAGGTGGAAATCAATTTTTGACAGGAAAAGCGTTGCTTGATATGTGCAACCAGAATAATAGGTACTGCGCTATGTATATTATGGGCACAATTGACGCATTTGTGAATGTTGATATGTGGCTTGAAGATTGCTCATTTAAAATACCGGTAAACTTTAAAGGCAATCAAATTAATGAAATAACTATTAAATATTTAAAAGAAAACCCTCCTCAACTTAAATTTGGTGCTGCTGGTTTGATATATAATCTATTCACTGAAACTTTTCCTTGTCTTAAAGAATAACTTATTAGTACAGGCAGGACATGTGAAAAAACAACTTTAATTTTGAACTCGTGTTGTAACCAATTATTGGTTTTAAGCAATCAACTGATAATCCAATTAAAAACAAATAATAAGAATTACTTTCTTTAATCAGGTTTTTTATGACAGACACATCTTGGAAAAAAATTAATGAAAGCGTTTATGAAAAAGATATAGCTGACTCTAAACATCAATTGTCTTTATCATCCGACCAGTTAATCCTTGATCTAAAGGATTTTCAATTTGGGGAGAACTTTGAATTTTCAGAAGAAAGGCGAGATTCTCATAAAAGTTTCTTAAAAAATCAACAAATCCTTATTGAGGGTGAAATACCTATTCATCAAAAATCAATTCGTTGTATTGGTAAACTGAAAGACCGCAATTCCATATACTTAATAAACTCAAATAAATCCTTTTCTGACATAGAGATAAGTATAACTAATTACCAACAAAAGCCTATATGCGGACATATACGCCTTGAAAATAAAGATAGTATTTATTTTGAATTAGGAATATCACCAGATCAATTTGAACTATTATTGAAAGCCATAAGTGATGAAAGGTATATAGCGAGTCTAGTGGTCAGGATCCAAGCATTTAGATATGACGTAGAACGTGCTTTTGATGATAGAAAACATGGCTCTTATTTTCTTGAAGAAAATAAATTTTACCAGGCTGATTTAACATCTTTAAATCTTTTTACAGAAAACCAAGAAGAAAAGAAGATAGATTTTCAGAAAAATATTAAAAAAGAAAAGGAAAAATTTCTTAGATTTTTAAAAAGTACAATATTCCCTGTAAAAAATGATGATGAAGCACTTGAAAATCCTTCTTTATTGAAGAATCCTTCCAAGTCAGAAATATTCTGGCAACATCAAGATATATTAGGCTTTTTTGATAAATATAAGAAACCCGACACTAGGTATATAATTGATTCCACCAAAGTTATGCTTATTAATAATTTAGTTCAAGAATATCTTCAAAATTATCAACTTAGTGATCCATATATAGACTGGCTATTTCTTAATTTTTTGACCTATCAAGAAATTGCTCAATTTGCATTGATTATAAAACAAAAGATAAGAAAATTTTTAGGTCTGGTTAAAAATAAAGATTATTTTTCTTCAATCAAATTATGGTTAAAAATGCGTGATTTTTATGAATTACTTAAACCACCTATTCTTACGCCTAATCTTATTAAGCTACAATTATTTGAGGGTTATAAAGAGGGTATTCGTTGGGGATGGGAAGATTATATTTCTCCTTTAGTCTATAAAATAGCTCAGAGTAACCCCGAATATATGTTAGTTAAGCCTATATAAGCTATTTTTTCTCAATATTTCCCACAATAGCTTGCCCACCTTCTGAAACATTTACATGTTGTACCGTAACTTTTTGTTCTGAAATCCCTTTACCTCGATAGCGACTTAAACTTTCAACAAGAGCAGCATAAGAGCGCGTTAATTTATTAGCTTGGTTAAGATTAGCCTCTCTTCCAATATGGCTTTGCTCTGCGAGCATTGCCCTGCGTAGACACTCCATGGTAGCATTATGAACAGCAACCAATTGTGCTGCCATCATCCCCTCTATTTCATCTTGAGGTTTGATACCAATCATAGCAGCTAGAATAGCTTGTATTTGCTGATCTTTTTCCTGTTCATTGCTATGAGGCCACCATAAAGCATTTCCTACTTGATTAATTAACACTTGGCTAAAGTCTTCAACACGAGACCCACTAAAAGAGTGAACGGGTTGGTTTTCCGCAATCGTCGGTAAACTAATACGTTTCTGTTGTTTGACAATTTTAGCTTCTTTTGACATACGGCACCTTATTGTATAACTGGTTGAAAAATTATTTGTTCAAAAACAGCCTGAATTTCCGGATAATATAAGCTGATAAAGTTTTTTAACGTTTCTTGGTAAGCTTTTAATTGCGCTTCAGCCTGACTGAAATTGCCATCAAATTGCAGTATTCCATATCGTTCGTGATAAAAATAATAAAACTCATCTTTTTTCATTAAATAGGGGGTAACAATGGGTATAGTATTATTTTCGGCGAACTTTAGAAACATGCTGCTGTTTTCTTTAGGGGTGACAGGGGGTAACAAACTTAGATTATTGTTATCCCTGTTACCCCCTATAGTTGATAAATTAGGGGTAGAGGGAACGCTGTTATCAGCCTTTTCTTTCCCGACAATATTATCCTGTGTAACCCCTGTTACCCCTAATAATTCAGGAGAAATAATATCTGCAAAATAATCTTTCATAATCACTCTTCCACTAAAACAGCTGTAGTTAAGTGATAAATCTTTTTTGGACCTGTAGGTAATCGTTGCGAACTTACAAACTGTCTATCAGAGCCCCTTATTAACCAGCCCTTTTTAACGAGCTCATTACATATCATTTTGTGGTCAAATCCTTTACATATTTCTTTGCGAAAGACTTCTGTAAATATAAAGAATTCATAACCTCCCTCTTTGGCCTGACGTTTATAACCAGCCAAATTAATGATCTTTTGTTCGATATGATTATGGATGTTTTTATCCATAATGGCAAAACGGCTTGATTGATTTATTTCAATAAAAGCCTGGACTTGTTTTAATCCTTCTTCTATCTCATGTGCATCAATTCCACCTCTCTCTTCTAACCATGCTTGGAAACAGATACTAACCCCTTCTAAAATAGCTCCCATCTCAAAAGGCAAAATTTTGAGTTTAATTGCTAACTCGCCTGCAAATGCTATTAATGTGAAACGCTCCGCTACACGTTTGACTTGCCCATCAGCGTTAACCGGCACATATTTTTTTAAAAAATCCGTTTTAAGTTCTTGGATAGCGTGATGAAGTTTTTCCTTAACTCTAATCAAGTAAGGTAAGAAACTTCGAATTGGTGTACCATAATATTGACGGCAACTTTCTTTTAAATGCAGCGCTAAAGCATTCCCATCTGCATAATCATGAATGGTATCGAAAAGACGATAACCTTTATTTGCGTCTGCTGGTATATCCACCATTCGGTTAAATATGCCAGCTTGAGCTTTTTTTCCTGCCTCGCTGACCTTGTCTGCAAGCGAAACTTCACCCGAGCTTAAAAATATGGTCTCCCATTGATATTTCTTTCTTAAACCACCTTTGGCTTTTAACCGATTTTTTCCTGAACCATTGGCAAGCATGTAAATAATTTCTGCCGCCTCTTTGCCATCAACTTGTCCTAACTCATCCAGACATAGCAAACAATCGTTATGCGCTTCTGCAACGGCTTCTAATGCGTTCCCTGTTGTTTTCCATTGTTGGATATATTTTGGACTTCCCCATACTGATGCTGCTACCGCTAAGGCAGTGCTTTTACCAATTGAACTAGCACCCTTAAGATTAAATCCCCCACTTTCTGCATGAACTAATGGTAATAGCGGGGCTGCAAAAGCACATGAGAGAGCAAAGATTAATCGACTATTACCTATGCATGGCTTAGCAATTTTTTCTTGCCATTCTTCCAAAGTACCTAACCTATGGAATCCAATAAAATTATTATTATCGCTTTGTAAATACACTTCATGTGTTTGAGGGATGGGTCCATCCGGAAGGATAAATAAATCTTTATACCATCCGACCCGGGATGTGCATAAAACCTGGTTGTTTACCTTAATCCCTTGTAAATATTCTATAAATCTGTTTTTCGCACTTCTTTTAGTATTTAGCCTTAATCCTAATGATAATAAATGGTTGAATAACTCAACCCCTTCACCTCCTAACCATTCCATAGCAATTGTTAATTGGTGAATATGGCCTTGTAAATCTGCAAATTTAACTAATCTTCCCCAATTTTCATTATTTTCATCACACGTATGGGCTAAGATTTCTATAGGTGAACATATCCATATCTCCTCATAAAAAATTCCTTTGTCATTGGAAATAAATCCAGTAGGCAGAATATTTTTCGGTTTACTGGAACCATTATTATTTAGTTGCCTTTTAACCTCCTCCAATCCTTGTAACATATGTAAGTCATTAAAATCAGTTGGCTTAAATTCTTTAGCACTGGCCATTTTTAAACACTCAGGTGAAAAATTGGGTAAAACAACCTTACAATTATATTTCGCTACAGCTGCTTCGGCTTTTTCTTTACCAACATTATTTTCTTTCCATTGATCATTATCAGCACAGATAACAATTATTTTTTCTGGATATTTGGATTTTACAACTTCTATTACTGGATCTAGGTTGTAAGCATCAAAAGCGATAATTGTGGGAATGCCCGTAGCCATGTGAATACTGGTTCCAGTTGCAAATCCCTCACATAAATAAAGCAGGTTTGATTCTTTCAATAAACCAAGTGTATGGAAACAGGCTTTCTTTTTTCCACCTGGCAAAAAACGTTTATTACCAGTGGGGTCAATCGTTTGAAGAGTCCATAATTTACCTGTCTCATCATGCAATGGAATAATCAAATTTGAGCCTTCCAAGCGAACGTTAAAAGGCTGAATGGCTTTTCTAAGAATATATGGATGTTGCGGGACTTGGCTTGATGAAGCCTGGTTCCAACGCTCCAAAGCAATAGCAGCCACATTTTCTTGATATTTCTGCCGTTCGATTTCGGCTGTTTCCTGCGCTTTCCTAAACTGCAATTCTTGCATTTTTAATTCATTATTAGAAAGACGCTGATTTTGATTGTTAGGAAACCAAGCCTTACTTATATCTTGACGCCAATCTCCAAAGTAGACTCCGCCATTTGAGAGTCTTATGGCGTAATAACTATCTCCTGGTCCCCATCGGGTAAAACGTCCCTCAGAAATAGGTTTATCCGGAAAAGGTATTGCATGCTGATTTAGCATTTCTTTAAAAGTCAGTTCGTTAGATTTATTATCATTCATCATTGTAATCCTAATATTCAATTATTTTGCTTTACCGGAAGAGAATGCGCCGGCATTGAATGCATTTTCATAAAATTACTAATGAATTTTAAGGATTGACTTTTATAAATGTTTTACGTTCGGAAGAAGGTTGATTATCAAAAGATGATATTAAGTGGGCAATATCTTCAGCACGCCAAGCCGTTGTACGTAATCCAAGTTTAACAGGTTTAGGGAAGCGGCCAGATTTGACGCCTGCCCACCAGGTTGATTTACCTACAGGAAAAAATTTTAAAATTGTTGGAAGCCGTAAAAACCCGGTTTCCGGAATTAAGTTTTTATCGATCATGATTACCTCAGTGTTTAAATTGATCTGAAGTAATCCTAAAAAGTTTAGTAATATCTTGTCATCGCAGTTGCGTTAAGAGAGACCGCACCTGCGGTCATTTATCTTCTAAACTTCTTTTTGCTTCCGCAAATTTTTCTTCTAATGTACGCTTTTTAATACCCTGTTTATCTGGATGGCACGTTAACATCATTTCTATTATAGAATCCTGTGTTTTAAACGATGAATATTTTTTTCCTTTTAAATCTTCCCCTAATAAAATATACAGAAGGCTTCCAATAATATTAAGGTAGGTTGTCTCAGCACGTTCGCCTGGGTATTGATTTTTCTCAACTGTAGCTTTTAAAGAATCTTTTTCGCTTGATAAATCATTTATTTGTTGTTCTTGATTTCTTATAATTTGTTCACTTTTTTGGACATATTCCGCATATTCTTTTTTTAGGCTTTCATAAGCAGTTTCCCAATTCTCAATAATTTCTCCTCGATCTCTTACCATTTTTTCTAATTGGGCTGGGAAATCGATATTATTTTTTCTAACCCAAGCGATATAAAAACCTGGAGAAACAGGATCAGTAAGCTGTTTCCAATTTCTAGCACGCAAAACTAGATCACGCAGTTGCTCATATTTCCTTGCAAACATATTATATGGAAGCAATGGTTGTACTTTTGTCCAATCCACATATTTAGGATCTTTACCAAAAGATAAAGAAATGGCTTCATCTAAAGTCCAATAAGAAGCTTTACACCAATGATTTAAATAAGCAGCAGCCCAAGGCTGATTGTAAAATCGTTCTTGTTCTTCTTTTTCATGCTTTAAACGAATTTCCTCTTGCTCTTTAGCTTTTTCTTCCTTCAAAAGGAGATGAAATTTTTCTGGATTTTTAATAAGATCATTAGTTAACTCTAATCTACGCTGGCGTATTGGTTTTAAAAGCTCTTCATAATGCGCAGCTTCTTCTCCAGAGAATAACCTGTTCCTAGACCGCTTAGCAAAAATGCTAAGCTCAAGAGCTCTAAGATGGGGTGCGGTTCTTTCAATAAGATAATCTATCTGATCTATTGAATTAATATCTTGAGAAGATATAGACATATTATTTCTCTCAGAAAAACTAATTTTATTATTAATTAAATTGGATGTAAGCCATCCAAATAATTTCCCCACCATTGCATCATTTGATGACGCTCAGGGAGATATTGTGCGTGGTTATAACTTGCTCTTACTTTATTTCTTTCAGCATGGGCAAGTTGACGTTCAATAACATCAGCGCGAAATCCATTTTCATTTAAAATGGTTGAGGCAGTTGCGCGAAATCCATGTACAGTGGCCCGGGAATGGTATCCCATCCGGTATAAAGCATAAAGTAAGGTATTTTCGCTTATGTAGGTTTTTGGATTATTGCGATTGGGAAAGAGAAATTCCCGATTTCCATTAATATTTCTAATTTCTTTTAATACTGCTATTGCCTGAATGGACAAGGGAACTATATGGAGTTCACGCATTTTCATTCTGGCCGCTGGAATGCGCCACTCCGCCTTATCAAAATTAATCTCTTCCCATTTTGCCCCTCTTAATTCTGTTGTACGTACAAAAGTCAACAAAGCTAATTGAAGGGCTAATTTAGTTTGCAATTCACCATCATAATTTTCTAATTTATCCAAAAATTCGGGTATTTCATTTTCTTTTAAGCGATGATAGCTAATTTTCTTGCGGGTTTGCAAAGCTCCCCGAAGGTCACGTGATATATCTCTTTCAGCTTTACCGGTTGCAATGGCATATCTGAAAATTTGTCCAGTAATTTGTAAAAGACGATGAGCAATTTCTATCGCATCACGTGCTTCCACTTTTCTAAGAGTTAACAATAGCTGTGGAGCATTAATATCTTGAATGCTTTTTTTACCTAATTCTGGGAACAGGTCAGCCTGAAGCCTTCTCCATATGTGAAATGCATATCGTTCTGTCCAGCGTTCTTTTTGTTTTTGATGCCATTCTTCAGCAATTTCTTCAAAAGTGCGGCCAGATTTTAAAGATGAAAGAAGTTTTTGCTCTTTGCGACGTTCAGAGGGATCAATTCCAGAAACTAACAGAGCTTTAGCTTCAGTGCGCTTCTGACGTGCTTCTAATAAAGATATTTCAGGATAAACCCCTAATGCTAGTAATTTTTCTTTCCCAGCGAATCGATATTTTAAGCGCCAATATTTACTTCCAGAAGGGTGAATGTAGAGAAACATCCCTTCTCCATCTGTTAGTTTATAAGGTTTTTGGCCTGATTTGGCAGTCTTAATTTTAATATCAGTTAATGGCATGGAAACTGGGGGTATAAATTTGTTATATAATACTTTATACCCCTAAAAGTACCCCCAATTCTTCTTGGATGTCAATAAACATTATGAGATTAAATTGGATAATGAATTACAGTGAATTAGATATTTATAGCTTTATTTATAGACTTTATTGGATGATATAAAACAAGAAACTGGCGGAGGGGGCGGGATTCGAACCCGCGATATGTTGCCATATACACGCTTTCCA
>CAYPXH010000050.1:0-8895 GCA_964414755.1 uncultured Rhodospirillaceae bacterium
AAAAGTTATCTGTCTGATTTATCTTTTAACAAAGACCCCATGATTGCAAGCACCATATTTACCGAAGGGTTTTTGTCAAGCAACTCTTATTTCAAAGGCCAGGGAATTGGTTTTTATGGAACACGCGATATTGATATTAACCAACAACAGCCCTTTGCCTTACCAAGATTGGTACATTACTATCGAAGTAACCCTAGTGTTTATAACACTTACTGGGATTTGCGTTCCGAACTTACCGCGTTGCATCGGGTAGACGGGCGTGAAAGTCAAAAATTGTCAATTGATGCGGGACTAAATTGGTCATCGATTGATCGTATTGGAGGCGTTTGGAATGGTCACTTAGCTGTGCAAAGCGATCTTTACCATGTTCAAGGCGTTGACCCAGATTCTGATATTTTCAACCCAAACACCAATAAGTTTGCTGGTTGGCAAGGCCGTCTTACACCAAGGGCTTTTATTGAATGGCGTTATCCGATGGTTAAAAGTTTGTCTGATGCGTCAAACATATCAATAGAACCCATTTTATCCATAACTGCTGCCCCAAGTCGCAAATTTTCTGGTAAAGTACCCAATGAAGACAGCCAAGACATTATTCTGGACCCTACGAACATTTTCCTTGCCAACCGTTTGGTCGGGGTTGATCGACCCGATCGCGGATCCAGGATAACATATGGTTTTCAGTTTCGTTATGATAATTATCTAAAAGATTGGCAAATTTATCTTGCAATGGGACATTCTTATCAATTTAACAAAAACCTTTTCCCAGAAGGCACAGGGCTTTCGAGAAACGTCACCGATTTGGTTGGAACGTTCGGAGTTATCCTATCAAAGCAAATCGACATTGGCTATCAGTTCCAGTTTGACCCAAACAACAAAAAGTTTCGACGCCAAGAAATTACTCTCAAGGGAAATTTTGAGCGTTTTACCCTGAATGCATCTTATATTTCACTGCAAAATTATTATGTTTCTACATTACAACCTTCAAATTATGAATGGGCAACCGCTCAGTTATCGCTGAAACTTAGTTCATATTGGACAATTGGTGTATCAACATCGTTCGATGCCAAGGATAATAAATTTTATTCTTATGGTGGTTTCTTGACTTATGACGATGAATGCTTCAATTTCGGTGTAAATTTTAGAAGACGTACTATTCAAGAAAATAGCCGTAAAACCGATAATTTTATTGGTATCACCTTTTCGTTAACAAATATTGGTGGTATCAACCCCGGTGTTAATTTTAAATAATTACCTATTGGAGGAAACAATGCCTGGTTACATTTCGCACTATATTAACGGTAAACTTGTTCATGGACGACCAGATCATACATCCGCCATCCACAACCCAGCAACGGGTGAAGAATTGCGTAAGGTCTTCTTGGCTGGATCGTCCGAGGTTAACCAGGCAGTAGCGTCCGCAACAACTGCTCTGCAATCCTGGAGCCAAACCCCTGCTTTACAACGCGCGCGCATTTTGTTCCGTTTTAAGGCAATTCTTGAAGCTAATCTCGATAAATTAGCAGCAATTGTAACCGAGGAACATGGTAAAACACTGAGCGATGCAAAAGGATCTTGCATGCGCGGACTAGAGGTTGTTGAATTCGCTTGTGGAATACCTCATTTGCTAAAAGGTGAATTTAGCGAAAACGTAGGCAAGGGTATCGACAGTTGGGCTATTCGTCAACCATTGGGGGTTTGTGCCGGCATTACCCCCTTCAACTTTCCGGTAATGATCGGTCTGTGGATGTTTCCGATGGCTATTGCCTGTGGTAACACTTTTATTCTAAAACCCTCTGAACGCGACCCTTCAGCATCACTTATGTTAGCACAATGGATGAAAGAAGCTGGTCTGCCAGATGGGGTTTTGAATGTTGTACAAGGTGATAAAAATACCGTTGATTTACTACTAAATCATCCAGGAATTGCAGCAATTAGCTTTGTTGGATCAACTGCAGTCGCCCAATCGATTTATACCAAAGCTTCAGCAACTTATAAAAGGGTTCAGGCTTTGGGTGGGGCTAAAAATCATATGCTGGTCATGCCTGATGCAGATTTAGATATGGTCGTCGATAGTTTAATTGGATCTGCCTACGGTTCAGCTGGCGAGCGGTGCATGGCCATTTCTGTTGCGGTTGCAATCGACAAAGTTGCAGACAAATTAGTCGAAAAACTAGCACCACGTGTTCGATCGCTGAAAATTGGCCCAGGAACGGATCCTGATGTTGAAATGGGTCCTTTAATATCGGGGCAACATCATCAGAAAGTTATGTCTTATATTGAAGGTGGAATCAAAGAAGGTGCCAAGCTGGTGGTTGATGGCCGTGGTGTGAAACTGCAAGGTTATGAAAAAGGTTACTTTATGGGTGGTTCTTTATTTGATCACGTAGAGCCACATATGCGTCTTTATCAGGATGAAATTTTTGGTCCTGTTCTGGCTGTTGTACGTGTTCCTTCCTATGAACAGGGGGTTGAACTGATTAATAATCACCCATATGGTAACGGGACAGCCATTTTTACCCGTGACGGAGACACTGCCCGCGATTTTGCTAACCGTATAAAAATTGGCATGGTTGGTATTAATGTGCCCATTCCTGTACCAATGGCTTTTCACAGCTTTGGGGGCTGGAAACAATCGCTTTATGGTGATCATCACATGCACGGTATGGAAGGGGTACGATTCTACACAAAACTTAAAACCATGACTGGTCGTTGGCCGACAGGTATTAGACAAGGCGCTGACTTTAACATCCCAACCCTGCGTTAGAGAAAACAAAATTTAACCATTTATACCATCTAACCAGCAGCCTTGGCGGCTGAGGCCTCAAATTTACAAAGTGGCCCGCTAACCTTGTTGATAAAACCAGAAATTAATTCGCGTACCAAAAGTCTTTCTGGTTTTTCGTCTGGCATGAAAATACCATAGGGTATTGTCGGCTCAAAGCCAAGGCGACGGTAATAGGCATAATCACCAACTAAAAAAACCAGGTGGTAACAAAGTTTCTTGGCTATCTCTATTGTTTGATTTGTCAAACGTTGACCAAGCCCAGAATTTCGGTATTCCGGAGCAATAGCCAAAGGACCCAACAACAGCGCTAAATGTTGCTGATTTATCGTTACAGGCCAATAGCGAATTGTACCAACAAGCTGCTCTTGGTGCATAGCCACCCAAGACAGTTCATGAATTGCAGAAACATTTTGTCGATACCGGTATGATATTTTGCTGGTTCTATTAACGCCAAAAGCCTGGTCCAACAGTTGCTCAATCTTTTGCTGGTATTCCATCTTCTCGGGAATCAGTTGAACATTATTCACAACACCCCTCATAAGCTACTTATGGCTTATTTTAAGTTTAGTCCGGCGAAAGCCATGGCCTGATTTTGCTTAAATGCCAGTTGCTCAACAGAAAATCCGTCAATTAATTCATTAAATAATTTATACCAATTTGTTCGCACGCGCAAATAAATAAATATAGAACCCAAGCCAAGAGCTGCTCTATCCATCAATACAAAAGACTGTGGCAGTTTTACTGTACCGTGTTGTCGCAATTGTTGGCGTATGGCAATCGCAAGATCACGGGTGTATGCGCCTCCATCTATATGGTCGGACAATAAACGATCACGGTCTTCAAGAATTGGCCCATAAACAAAATGGGCCCACTTGTTCAAAATAGTAACCAGTTCCCTTGATAAATTATGAAAACCCCATTTTTCATAAGCCGCTGCTGCCTTATCTGTATCATTAGCCTGCAAGGCTTGATAAAGATCTATAACTGCTTCAACAAAGGTAGGTGCAAAAACACGAATACACCCATAATCCAACAAATTCAAATCACCGTTTGATCTAATTGTATAATTCCCCGGGTGTGGATCGCCATGTAAAACTCCATAATGATAAAATGGTTTATACCAAGCCATAAACAGATTCTTGGCAACAGGTTGTAACAGCTGCTCCCGCTGAACATCTTTAAAAAAATTTTTAATTGGTGTTCCAGGTAGCCAGGTCATCGTCAACAATCGCGGAGTTGATAAAGAAGAAACAACCTGTGGAACATGAACTTGCTGAACGCTTTTAAGCAAATAATTGTAAAGCGTGATATGCTTTGCTTCACGTTGATAGTCTAACTCCTCGTAGAGACGTTGTTGTAATTCGACCCAAGCTTCTTGTGTATCAATCGTTCCGTCAAGTCTTTCAAATAAACCCAATATCAATTTTAACTGCTGAAGATCTGCATCAACAACAGGCTTCATGTCAGGGTATTGAAGCTTACAGGCCAACAACTGGTTATCACAATCTTTTGCTTGGTGTACCTGCCCTAGCGAGGCAGCATTACAGGCCGTTTCAGAAAATTCATTAAAATGATTGCGCCAATCAACACCCAGTTCGCCCGTCATACGCCGTTGAACAAAGGACCATCCCATTGGTGGCGCATGTGCCTGTAATTCAGCTAATTTTTCTGCATATTCAGGCGGTAGAAGGTCAGGAACCATAGCCAATATTTGCGCTGCCTTGATAGCTGGCCCTTTTAATGTACCTAATAGCTTTGTTAGTTGCTCTGCATGGGCTTTGGTATCAAAGCTGAAACCCAATTTATTTCCTGCAATGCGGGCGGCAATTCCACCTGTTGCCAAGCCCAGTTTGGTCCAACGTGTTACTTTGGGGAACCAACCATATTGATTATTGTTTTCTGCCATATTCAGAAGTCACTATGAGTTGTTCAAATTGATCAATCATCTTTTCAATAACCCCTATCCCCTGTTGCCAAAATTTGCCGTCCGCAACATCAATACCAAAAGGTAGCAGTAATTGTTGATAGGGTATAGCTCCACCAGAGGAGAGTAAGTGGATATAATGTTCCATGAAAGAATGACCGGCATTCTGATAGACCCCGTATAACGAGTTTACCAAACAATCTGCAAACGCATAAGCATATACATAAAATGGGGTATGAATAAAATGTGGAATATATGACCAGTACCAGGAATATTCGGGTCCCAAATCAAAAGCAGGTCCTAGGCTTTCATTCTGAAACTCTAACCATATTTCACCCAGTCTCTTTGGTGATAATTCACCCTGACGACGTTCATGGTGGACTATAGTTTCGAATTGATGAAACGCAATTTGCCGAACAACTGTGTTAAGCATATCTTCAATTTTTCTGCTTAATAGCGCGGCTTTTTCATAAGAATTCTTGCACTGCCCAAGTAAATGTTGGAAGGTTAGCATTTCACCAAAAATTGAAGCAGTTTCTGACAAGGGCAATGAAGGTTCGGACATCAAAAACCCTTGTTGTGCAGACAGTGTTTGGTGCACCCCATGTCCCAGTTCATGTGCCAGTGTCATCACATCACGTATTGATCCATGAAAATTGACCAAAATATAAGGATGCACCGACGGAACAGTCGGATGTGCGAAAGCACCCGCATCTTTTCCTGGGTAAACACCCGCATCAATCCACCTATTATCAATAAATTTTTTGGCTATGTCCCTAAATTGCGGTGAAAAACTTCCAAAAGAATCGAGGACAACATCACAAGCCTGGGACCAAGTAAACACCCGTTCTGTATCATGAAACAATGGGGCGTTCCGATCCCAGTAAGCTAGTTTCTTCGCTCCCATCAGCTGTTTTTTTAACTGATAGTAACGATGTGCTGTTTTAGGGTACGATTGACGCACAGTCGTAACTAGAGTATCCACGACAGATTGTTCCACCTGGTTTGCGAGATGCCTGGCCGAGGCTGGCGCACTGAAGCGACGCCATAGGTCTTCTGTTTCCTTGTCCTTTGCCAATGTATTTGTAATTAAGCTTAGCAAATTAATATTTTCCTGCAAAACACGCGCTATTTCGCAGGCGGCTTCCTGACGTTCAGTTGCAATCGGACTTTGCAACATATGGAAAGCTTCACTTTGTGTTTTTGATTGTCCAGCGATATTAAACCGTAACTTGGCCATGGTTTCATCATACAACCGAATCCAAGCTTGCCGACCACTAAGCGATTTTTCCAGGGAAAATTTTTCTAGCTCGTCGGAAAGTTGATGGGGCGCAAATGCTCTAACCAGCCGTAGCCATCCAGCAAATTTTTTTATGCCAACATCCTTGAAGATTTGTAGAAAATTAGTTTCAGGGATTTTATTAATTTCCAACATAAAAAACAGGGTTTTAGATGATGCTTGGGTTGTCTTATCCTGTATGTTTTGTAGAAAACTGCCTGTTAGTGGGTTATTTGAATCTGTCGCATGCCTTAAATACGCATAAGACATTAATTTACCAGATATTTCTTCAATATGCTGATATGCTTTTATCGCCGCCAACAAATCGCCTTGAAGACTGGCTATTTTTCCCTGGTATTTTTTTTGAAATGCATTTGCTTGTTCAAGCAGTATGTTTAAATCACGAGCTAAAGCTGGGTCATCTGGGGCTGTATATAAATCACCCAGGTGCCAGTGAGGTAAATTTTGTTGCTTGAATTGCTTGGAATTTTGTTTTTTATTTATCATGATTGGCCAAATTAATCTAAGACTTGCTTCTAATTCGATTTACCATAAATTAATCATATCATTCTTTTAAAGAATCACCACTTTTTTCGTAGTAAAGGGCTAAAAAAACAAATGTTTCCTAAATGGTCAAGCTTGCCGGCAATGTTTTTTAACACATCAGCACAAAAAGTAGATCGGCCATTTTTATGGCAGCGAAAAGATGGGTCATGGCAAAGTATAAGCTGGCGCAAAACGGCCGAACTAACGCGTAAAATTGCAAGTGCCTTACTTGAAATGGGCGTTAAAGAAGGTGACCGTATTATGCTGGTTGCAGAAAGCCGCCCGGAATGGCCAATGGCAGACTTAGCGATTATGACCGCTGGCTGTATTACAGTACCCGCCTTTATTACCAATACCACACAGGATCATCTTCATATTCTAAGACACAGCGGTGCACGAATAGCCATTATATCGAACCAGTCGATTGCACAAAAATTTATGCCAGCAGCCCTAGAGTCACCTGCGTTAGAAGCAATTATTTTTATCGATCCGGTACAATTTGAACAACAATTACCGTTGTCACAATTTTTGTGGTCTGACTTACTCGAAAAACCTGATAATTCTAAAAATATTGATTTGATTGCACAGCGAATAGATGTTCTTAAAAGAACTGATTTAGCTTGTTTTATTTACACATCGGGCACTGGGGGAACACCTAAAGGGGTTATGTTGTCGCATGGGGCTGTTTTATCAAATTGTGAAGGTGCAGCACATGTTTTGCAGGGATTAAACTTAAAGAACGAACGTTTCCTAAGCTTTCTGCCGCTATCACATGCTTATGAACACACAGCTGGCCAATTTTTACCAATGCTGATTGGTGCAGAAATTTATTATGCCGAAAGCGTTGAAAAAATTAGTGATAATCTGCGTGAAACAAAACCCACTATTATGACTGCTGTTCCAAGATTTTTTGAATTAATGCACCAGCGAATTTTAAGATCAGTGGCTAAGGAAAAGCCCTGGAAACAACGCCTAATCCATAAAACAATTTCCCTAGGGCGTAAAGCTTACGAAAACAAAAAAGCTATGACCCTGGGCGAACGCCTACAAAACTTTTGTTGTACTTTGTTGGTGCGCCGAAAAATGCGGCAGCGTTTTGGGGGATATTTAAAAGCACTGGTTTCTGGGGGGGCACCCCTTAATTATGATGTAGGATTATTTTTTCAAAGTCTTGGGATTCCTATATTACAAGGATATGGTCAGACCGAGGCAGCACCAGTTATTAGCGTTAACCTACCTGCAAAAGTGAAAATGGATACCGTAGGTCCGGCTATGCCGGGTGTCAGTATAAAAATTGCTAATGATGGTGAAATTTTGGTTCAGGGCGAATGCGTTATGAACGGATACTGGCAAGATCCTGTGATCACCAATCAAACCATCAAAGATGGCTGGTTACATACAGGCGATATTGGGGTTATTGATCAAGATGGTTACCTAAAAATTACAGATCGCAAAAAAGACATTATTGTACTTTCAGGTGGCGATAATGTTGCGCCAGCACGCGTTGAAGGCTTTCTTGTCCTGGAACCAGAAGTAACCCAGGCCATGGTTTACGGTGATCGTCATTCTCATTTAGTTGCGCTCTTAGTACCGCACCCAGATTTTATGGCTGAATATGCGCGTAAGAATGGAATTGCAAATAATCCAGTCGAACTGGTTGCCAATGATCACTTCAACAAGGTTTACAAATTGGTATTGACCCGGGTTAATGAACGTTTATCAACCATTGAAAAAGTACGTAGCTTTATTTTAACACCCGAGCCATTCACCATAGATAATGGCATGCTAACACCGTCTTTTAAGATTCGCCGGCACAAAATTCGTGAAAAATACCGCGCACGGCTGGAACAACTTTATAATAACAACGCGATATCATAATATACTATACATAGATATCTTTAAGATCTTTTTGGTGCAATTCTATTGCTTGATAACAAAAACCCGGGTATAATTATGATATTACATACTGACTTACTAATCTTATTATCTTGTGGGGGTAACCGATGAAAAAATTGTTCGTAGCAGCTTGCAGCTTGTTTTTTATGGTTTCTGGCGTTGTTCAAGCACAAACTTTGGATTTAACAAAGGTAACTTGTGCTGAATTGGCTAAACTAGACGAGCATCAAGCAGCTGTTATTATGTTCTGGCTGGATGGATACTTTTCTGCCGATGGACAACCCGTTATTGATTTTGATGGAATTGCGCGTGTAGTTGATGCCCTAGGCACCCAGTGCGATAAAAACCCATCTCAAACGATTTTCCAGGCTATTAATAACCTGGGTAAATAGACAAGCGTGTGCATTCTGGAATAGTCAAAAAACAAGCTTTATTCAAGGCTGTTTTCCCTTGATTATGGCTTCA
>CAYPXH010000051.1:0-2287 GCA_964414755.1 uncultured Rhodospirillaceae bacterium
CGCCCCCTCCGCCAAAATCATTTGTTGTTGGTTTCGTTTATAAAAGGCGCAAGCAGATTGTCTTATTTTTGGGTGTGATGTTCATTGTGGTTCTGAACAAAATATGTGGGTGTTTTGCTGATTATAGAACATGCCACATTAATAGTTGATAAATTTTGGGGTGATCGGCAATTTATTATTTTGAAATTTGTTGCTCGTTATTGCATTATTTCATTCGATTAGCTGCAGTAAAAAATTTTAAATGAGCGAAAAAGGTGCGTTATGGAAGGTGGCTGTCATTGTGGTGCAGTTCGTTATCATATAACCGGCAAAGCAATTACGCATGCATTATGTCATTGTAGCGATTGTCGCCGCCATGCTGGTGCACCCATGGTGGGGTGGTTGATGTTTCAGGAAAAGCAGGTGGTTATCCTTAAAGGGCAAACGAAAACATATCAATCATCGGAACATGGGCGTAGGGATTTTTGCCCCAATTGTGGTACCGGATTATTTTATAAAAATGCCCAAATGATACCTGGTCTTATTGATGTACAAAGCGCAACCCTAGATGATCCGAACCAGTGGCCTGCACGGTGTCATATTCAAACAGCCGAGCGGCTTTCATGGATGGCAGAGGCACATAAATTACCCGAATTTCTTCGTTATCCTTCACAAAAGTAATGAAATACCTATCACTTTAAATGAAGTATTTGTTAGTTGAAAAGGGTGTGATATTACAATTTGGCACAGATATTCTGTAATCAATATACCCCAAGCGTGCATAATAAAGTTTTAGGGTAGGTTGGTTGATTAGGCTGAATTTCTAAAAATTAGTGTCTGAGCAAGGGTTTTATTATTTTTTCAAAGGGGTTATCAAAATTTTGTCAATACGTTGACCATCCATATCAACAATTTCGAATTTATAACCGTTGATTTCAAAATACTTGCCCGTGGCTGGCCCGAATTTTAATTGGCTTAGCATAAAACCAGCCATCGTTTGATATTCGTTCGTTAAAATAATATCCTCTAGGCCAATTGTTAGGTGAATTTCATCAATTGGAGTAAGGCCGTTCACTAACCATGATCCATCCGTCCGTGCCACAATTTGGGCATCATCTTGTGCATCATAATTTGCAGGAATAACACCGACAATCGCTTCCATTAGGTCTGAAATGGTGAATATCCCCTCAAGCACCCCGTCATTATCCACCACAACTGCAAACTGAAGCCTTTTGTTACGAAAAGTTTTCAAAGCATCCAAGCAGGTGGCTTGTTCATGAATAAACAATGGTTGCTTTAAAAAATTTTTAACCTGAAAATCATGTTTTTCTGGGATTTGGGCAATAATATCCTTAGTCTTAATAATGCCCAGAACGTGGCTAGTGTCTTCTTCAATAACCGGATAGCGTGAATGGCCAAATTTAGCAATTTTTTGTGTCACTTCATCCAAACTGTCGTTGATATGGACAAAACAAACATCTTTGCGGTGTGTCATAATAGATTTGACATCGCGGTCCCCAAGACGGATAACCCGTCTAATAACGTTATGCTCTTCATTCTCAATGGCACCACTTGTTACGCCATCGGCAATAACGGCCCTAATTTCCATTTCCGTTACACCTTGGGGTTTTGGCTTAATTCTTAAGATATACATTAAAATTTTGGCCGAAATATCAAGAACTATAACAATCGGGGTGCATAATTTCGATAAAACCAACATTGGCCATGCAGCAAACATGGCAAAACGTTCAGGGTTATTCAGTGCCAGTTGTTTGGGTACCAGTTCGCCCACAACCACAGAAAAATAGGTTATGACGGTAACAACCAAAAATACTGCCACAATTCCACCGTAGGGATAAATAAAAGAAACCTGATTAAATGGTTCTGTCAGCTTATTGGCAATGGTTGCCCCACCATATGCCCCAGCAAAAATGCCAACCAAAGTTATTCCGACTTGAACTGTTGACAAGAAACGGCCAGAGTTGCTAATAAGTTTTAGGGCTGATGCAGCCGACTTTTTGCCTTGCTTCGCATATTGTCTTAGCAGTGGTTGGCTTGATGCAATAATCGATATTTCAGCCAAAGCAAAGAAGGCATTAAGAAAAATAAGCAGTAAAATAGTCAATATTTCGTATATCATTAGACGATGGGAATAAATTGATAAATCAAAATTCGTTGTTAGATAAAATTAAAATATATATTAAAATGCAATGCCGGGGACAGAAAAAGACCTTATTAAGATCATTAAACAAAGTCATGTTTGGGGTAACAGTTTGTTGAATTAAGTTATTGTTAGCAAAGCTTGTTA
>CAYPXH010000051.1:2387-8725 GCA_964414755.1 uncultured Rhodospirillaceae bacterium
GTCATGTTTGGGGTAACAGTTTGTTGAATTAAGTTATTGTTAGCAAAGCTTGTTATGAATGGCAACCAACATCATCGCAACAGCAAAATGTTTTTATTAGGAATTTTTACTGGTTAAGCATAAGCACAATAATAATAAATAATAGAAGCGGGGTTGATAGAGTATACGAAATAATTAATACATAGTTTTAAAAGATGGAGTCAGCATTAGTGAGCAAATTAAACAAATTATCACATAAATTTTTAATGGTTATTTCTGCGTTTTTCCCATCACTCGTTATGGCGCAGTCGCAGCCCCTAACACCACCGGCACCGCATCTATTGATGCACGATTTGGATTTTATTTATCAGCAAATTATTGATAACCACCCGGGGGTTTATTACAAGGGCGATCCAAATTTTAAAAACAAGGCTGATCAAGCCTATCAGGTTGCACAGCAGGCTTTTAAAAACTTGTCTTCGGATGATATGAAGAATTTTGATCGCGGCGCAGAAATCATTGAACAGTTTGTTGCAAGCTTTGAAGATATTCATGTAGCAATTGGCTGGTATCACAAATTGCGGGGTCAACAATCAACAAAACGACCGGTTGGAAAAATACTGCTTAACCTTAATCAATCGAAAATAGCCTGGATTAATTTGCCAACTTTTGTGTTAAACAAGGATCAAGAAAAAGACCTTCAGGCCATTTTTGACCAGGAATCTGCAATTAAGAGTAGACAAGTAATTGTTATTGATGTGCGGGGTAATAGCGGCGGAAATTCAGCTTATGGTCGGCAACTAGTTTATATGTTGTTTGGTCGTGATTACGTGAATCAGAGATTGGCTGTTTATTACCAGCCTTTGTTTGTTGATTGGCGTGCAAGCCTTGGAAATTTTAATCATATGAAAGACACCATGATGAAAAATTATACCCCGCAAAATCGCGCCAGTATTGATGCTTTCTTAGCTGATTTCCAGCAAGCCCTTGATCGGGGGCAACCCTATTTTCGTCAGAAAGAACCAGCCACCAACGTGCCACCAGTTACACTGCCATCACCTGTATTGCCGCCGATCGTAGTAATTATTGATCAATCAAACATTAGCTCAACCCTTATCTTCATTGATGAATTAAAAGCTGTAACAGACAAGGTAATATTAGTTGGTGCAGAAAGCGGTGCCGATACTGTTTATGGAGAAATTCGTCGTGTTCAACTTCCAAGTGAAAAGGGTATTTTTGCTTTTCCCATCAAAATTTTTGGTGGTCGTCAACGGGGAAACAACGAAAGCTATACACCAGATTATGCGATTGATCCACGGGATGATCTGGCAATAGAACAATTTATAAAGCAAAATTTTACAAAATGATGATCACGGCAGTTTATATCCACCAGATGAACTATCTAAGTACGTACGTGTCGGGAATATGACAAGATTGAAACAGACCTACAATCTGTCGATCAGTCCGTTTCAAGGTCAGCATTGTGAAACAACCGCTACGGGCACCTTATTGGGTCAGCTGGAAATTAAATTATCTGAACCCATGTTATTTGGCCTTGGACAGGGATTGGGCTTTATATATTGGCATATGAAAACCATGCCACAGCCTTTTTTAGGCGGGCGCATTAAGCCAGGGCAGATAACCAATAACTTGGCCAAGTATTTGCCATTTAAGATTGTCATCCATGAAACGTCATCCCCTGCAAAAGCATGGCTAAATCTTGAAACATGGTTGCATCAAGGTCGTGTTGTTGGCTTAAAACTTGATAGCTATTACCTGGAATATTTCACGCAGCCAATTCATTTTGCAGGGCATTATGTTGCCTGTTATGGTTATAACCAAACGCATGCCTTTCTTGTTGACACCAAGCAGCAAGGCGGGCTGGTTCAAACGTCACTTTCAAGCCTTGCCAATGCGCGGGCTGCTAAGGGGCCGATGGCATCAAAAAACCTGTCTTATGTTTTTGAAAAAGATACACGTTCATTTTCGCTTCATCAGGCAATTTTAAATGCTATTCGCGCCAATGCACATGATTACATAAATCCACCCATTCAAAATGTTGGTTTTTTAGGTATCGCCAAGGCAAGCAAACATATTACTGGGTGGTTTTTAAACAGTCGCAATCCATCAGCTGAATTCGAAACGGCGGCTATGTTGATGGAACGTGCCGGAACAGGCGGTGCACTATTTCGCAATTTTTACCGTGATTTTTTAGAGGAAGCTTATCAGTTGCTTGGCGTACCCGACCTCAAGGAGGGGTACCGGCAATTTACCATTATTGCGCATTTATGGACCCAGGTTTCAGACTTGTTTATGGAAATTGCTTATAAAGGCCAGGAATCAGCTTTGAATAAGGCTTCTAATCTTTTGCGGCAACTTTCAGAACTTGAATATCAAGTAATGATCTTACTTGCCAAAGTTTAGACATTTTATAGAAAATGATGATATATGTACCTGATAAATAAAATGATACTATTTTAAGACAAAAATTATGGTCGATATGAAAGAAAAAACAAATTATCAGCTAGTTATCAACCAGATACCCAAGGCCGAATTGCATGTGCATATTGAAGGGACGTTGGAACCAGAGCTACTTTTTCAAATGGCACGACGTAATCAAGTAACAATCCCTTATCAAACGGTTCAAGAATTGCGGCAAGCATATAAATTCAATAACTTACAAGATTTTCTGAATATTTATTACGCTGGTGCCTCGGTTTTAATACACGAACAAGATTTTTACGACCTAACTTGGGCTTATCTGGAACGGGCGTACCAACAAAACATTTGCCATGTCGAGATATTCTTTGATCCACAAACCCATACCGACCGCGGAATTAGTTTTGATGTGATCATTAACGGGATAACAAAAGCCCTGGAAAACGCACAAAAACGGTGGGGTATTACTTTTCATGTATTTATGTGTTTCTTAAGACATCTAGATGAGATCAGCGCCATAAAAACACTTGAAACCGCCCTATCTTATCGCAGCAAAATTATTGGAGTTGGCCTTGATTCATCAGAAAATGGCCACCCACCCAGTAAGTTTGAACGGGTTTTTGCCAAAGCCAGACAAGAAGGGTTTTTAACCGTTGCACATGCAGGCGAAGAAGGACCGCCCAGTTACATTTGGCAAGCGCTCAATTTGTTACAGGTAATGCGAATCGACCATGGCAATCGGGCAATTGAGGATGAAGTTTTATTAAACATACTAGCCAAGCGGCAAGTGCCGCTAACAATGTGTCCTTTATCTAATATTAAGTTGAACGTAGTACGCCAATTAACCGATCACCCCCTTAAAAAGATGTTGGATAAAGGAATATTAGTAACGGTCAATTCAGACGATCCAGCTTACTTTGGTGGATATTTGAATGAAAATTATCTGGCTATAGTTAAGGCTTTAAATTTAAGTGTGGCAGATATTGGAACACTGGCAAAAAATTCTCTCCAAGCCAGCGTGATGCAGGCTGATCAGAAAGAATGGTATTTAAAAAAAATTGACAGCATAGTTAGCCAATATCCAAGAGTTTTCCAATAAGATATGCTGTTGGTTTTAAGCCTATTTTGTGTGAAAGAGTATGAAGAAGAACAATAAAGAAAACAAAAATAGCAAAAAGAAAAACCAGAGAAAAGAAATGAAACCAGCCTTGATCATTATTGACATGCAACAAGCCTTTTATAAAGGAAAAACAGCAAAATTAATGGATGCAGCAACCGATTACATCAATCATATACTACCCCTGTTTCGGCGCAAAAAATTACCGGTAATATGGGTACAGGATATGGATAAAGATGATGGCGTTGTTCCAGGAACCAAGGGATTCAATTTGATTAAAGGGCTGAAGCCGGCAATTGGCGAGAAAAAAATTACTAAACAATACGGTAATAGCTTCAATAAAACTGATCTTGAAGCAATATTGCGCCATGCCGGAGCGGATGTGATTATTTTGGCTGGATATTGTGCCGAATATTGTGTTTTATCAACCTATCGCGGTGCTTTAGACCGGGATTTAACCCCAATCATGTTACGTGGGGCATTAGCCAGCAATCGACAGAAAAATATTGATTTTGTTTTGGCTATCAGCGACATTATTTCGTGTAATGCTTTGCGTAGGTTCTTGTCTGGCCTGTAGCTTAATTAGTTGGGGTGCATAGGTGTTATGATCAATCATCATCGTTGTTAACATTGTTTAATTTGTGTCCAGGGTACATTGCTTGGCTGTTACTTTGGGCTGTTCACAATATTTGATGAAAGAATTGATTATGACCAAACTTATTTATCATGTAGCCTGCACATTAGATGGTTTTATTGCCGATATTCAGGGTGATTGTCCCGCAAACCTTTTCCCCACAAGTGGCGATCATATAGCCGATTTTCTTCAGCATATTAACAAGTATCGATTGGTTTTGATGGGGGGTAATACGTATCGTTACGGGTTTAAGTTTGGATTGCAGCCTGGCCAACCGGCGTATCAGGGTTTAAAACATTATATTTTTTCGCGGCGTTTAAACTTTGTCTCGAATGCTGATGTTCAGCTGATTACAACCGATGCTATTGCCTATATTCGGTACTTGAAGCAACAAGAGCAGGGGGATATTTGGTTATGTGGTGGCGGGCAATTGGCTGGCCAGTTATTGCATGAACAATTGATTGATCAATTGCGTCTTAAAATTAACCCAAGCTTGGCTGGTTGCGGGATATATTTATTTGGGAACAAAATCAACATCCCAAAATTTCTGCGCCTGAAGCATAGTAAATCGTACGCAAGTGGGGTTGTTTTAAATGATTATGACTTGTCCTATTAGGTGTCGTGTTTTTTAGAAAACTCGGGCGATCGTTTATTTAAAGATTCCTGTAATATATCTATTTGTTTGCGAATATCTTCTAGTTGTTGGTGTGTTTTTGCTTCTGCCAAGGCAGTTTTTTGTTTTATTTCTTGCTGTTCAATTTTGTCGCTGTCCTGCTGGGCGCTGCGCATAGCGTCAACAATAATACCTATAAACAGATTTAAAACGGCAAAAGTTGTAATAATAATAAAAGGCACAAACACAATCCAAGCCCAAGGAAATATAGCCATGGTTGGCCGAACAATTCCCATCGACCAACTTTCAAGTGTCATAATTTGAAAAAGTGTATAAGCAGATTTGCCAATTGACCCAAACCATTCTTGCATATTGGCATCGGCATGCCCGCCAAATAGCTTAGTGGTTAGAACGGCGGTAACATAATAAATAATCCCCAAAACCCCAATAACCGATGCCATGCCAGGAATAGCATGCCCCAAAGCGGTTATAACACGTCGCATCTGCGGGACAACGGATAATAATCGTAAAACCCTTAAAATACGCAAAGCCCGTAAAACAGATAAAGAGCCACTGTTGGGAATCCACGAAATGGTAACAATCACCAGGTCAAAAACATTCCAGACCGAGCGAAAAAAACCGATGCCATAAGCCAAAAATCGTAAAATAAGTTCGATAGTAAAAACAATTAAAATGACGTTATCAATCAGTGAGAGAGCTGAACCGATCGCTAGATAAATGGAATGGTCTGTTTCAAGCCCCAGGGTAATAGCATTAATTAAAATAAGTGCCGTAATCATTCTATTCAGATACGGGTGGTCAATAAAACGTGCTAATGCTTGCCGCCAGGCTGGTAAGTTATGCATCAAAACAACCCTTTAAGTAATTATATTGATAGCAAGATTAATAAATCGGTCTTGATTTTTGTCAACGGCACTTTATTCCTTAAGGTTTGGGAGGAAACATCATCAAGGATAGCAACAGTGAATCAGAATTTTATTATACGTCAGGAACAGCCAGAAGATATTCAAGCAGTAGCAAAGGTTATCAAAGAGGCTTTTGCCAATAAAACTTATAGCAAACAAAGGGAGCATCTAATTGTTGATGAATTGCGTAAAACGCAAAAGTTGTTTTTATCAATGGTAGCAGTTCAAGAAGACGAAGTTGTTGGCTACGCCGCTTTTTCACCGGTGCTGATTAATGGATATTTTAACGGGTGGTATGGATTAGGCCCAATTGCCGTTCTACCAACTTTTCAACATCAAGGTATTGGTGGCGCGTTAATCAGAGCGGGGCTTATTGAAATGAAGTACAGAAAGACAAGGGGGGTAGTATTCATTGATCAGCTTAATTACCGCAATTACTATCGTCTTTTGGGTTTCCGGCTTCTCGAGCACTCTTTTGCAAGCAAGATAAGGGGGGCGGTTCTGGTAGCTCCTTTTATACAGCCTATAACAATTGGGAGAGTGTCTTATGACAAGGCTTTTTTTATTAAATAATTGTCAGCCATAATTTAGCCACAATTGAGTGGATGATGAGGGTGAGTTGGGTGTGTA
>CAYPXH010000052.1:0-8415 GCA_964414755.1 uncultured Rhodospirillaceae bacterium
GTCCATTAACCGTAGAAGATAGTTTGCGATTAAAACGGATTAACCAATTTTTGCCTGCTAATGTCAATCTAATCGAGGTTACAAGGCCAAAAGTACGAAATCGCCCTGAAAAATCGGCTACAGGTACGCTCCAACTATGCAAAACCGGCCACCCCTTGGCATAACGGAACTGAACAAGCAATAATTTTGGACCAGTTAGGGCAAAAGCCAGGTGCTTACTCATAAAAAAGATAATCATTCCGCCCACCCCCCCTGCTACACCAGCCACCAGAGCTGATGTTACAAGATCACCCCTAAACAAAAACACGGGCACACCTACACAAAGGGTCATCATTAAAAGAACAACCCAAAAAGGCGGCTGCTGAATCCCATAGGCTATATGGTCAACCTGTTCGCCAGATGCCAACAATGGCTGGGCAATTTTTTTTAAATCTTCGTGTCGTACTCTTGGCATACCTGATTATCCTTATTTATATCTGTAATTAAGCCGAATATAACAGCAAAAAAATAGGTGTACATAAAAAAACTTGTACGCCCGACTTGGCATGGACAAACCAACCATAATATAATATCGGATTCTTACCTGATATATTTTATACCAATCGACAGGGTATTAGGCTTTAATCTAAAAAATGTTTTACCCACTCATTAATCATGAAAATCTATGGGCAATTGGTACAATTTTATCGCTTATACTAAAAATGGCCATAATTTTGACACAATTTTGTACCAATCTTTAAAAACAATTGTGGTTGATATATCAAAATTGTTCTGAAAATTGCCTTTTACCCGTATTCAATAGAATGCAAGATGATCGAAAATTAATAACCAGCTGTACCCCTAAAAACCTTATGTATGCTTCTTGTGTTTTTGTTATATTTGGCTGTGTCTTTAAATGTTAATAATCAATATAACCAAAAGGTGTGTTATGTTTTCAGTGAAAAAACTAGCTATTTTAGCCCCGCTATTATCAGCATCACTAACCATTATTTATTTGTGGATACCAATTGGCTTTACCGCCCTAAAAGCGCAAGAGACACCAACATCTTGGTTTGAACCTACGCTTCCAGCAAAAAATGATTATAATGTGCGCACCTGCAACTTTGTGCAAAGTGCTAATTACCAGGTTACCTTGTGGCAATGTCTTTTGCGCCCAAACACTAAACCTGCAAATGCCGAGGGTAACCCAAATGAAATTTTATGGATAATACCTATCGCCACCACGGGCCACTGGCAAACCCCAGAAATTTTTGACCCGTTAGATAACAGCACGGTAACATCAAAACGATTAATTGGCGAAATTTTGGCGGTTAATCAATATGGTGAATGGTTGGTGCGCCCCCCGGCTACTCCGCCTGCAGCAACCGTAAATTATAACAATTTACGTCTGATACAACCCTTAATCAATAACAGCCCAAAATATAGTGTCCAAGAATTATCTCAACACTTTACCCATGCAAAATGGGCCAAAAATATCAACAACGACCAATGGCTTGTTTGGGATGATTGGGGCAATGTTGGGCAACCGCAATCACCAAAATCTGATATTCAGATTATGGCGCTTACCCGCCAGGGCAAAAAAGTATGGATGAAATCTACAAGTCTAAAAAACCCGTTAGGTGTTACCAGTAGCAGCGGTGGCAGCACCTTCATCTGGTCACTGGGTACAATAAAAAATGACCAATCAACAACAAATTATTTTTGCGAAATGGATCAAGCTAAGGGGATACATGGAACCATTGACTTTCCGGCTGATCAAGTTCGCATTGCCTTGCCCCTAAAAAATGATGATTCCGTTTTGTTATTAGCCAGCGGAGAAACGAAAACCGGTTTTAAATTATTTGGTTGGATTATTGATGTAAAAGCCGGCTGCACGGTTAAGAAAATTTTGCAATTGCCGATCCCGAACCACCAAGATAATGAACTGAGTTATAGCTGGCTGGAGCATGCCATTGTGACGGAAAAAGATGAAGTTGTTATATTTTACGGGCAGCAATGGGATGTTCGTTATATCGATTTTGTCCGCCGTCCTGACCCGCAAGATATACGAGCCGATTTATGGGCTCTAAAAATCAATCTTGATAAACCCAGGGATATTATTTGGGATCGACAAATCATTAGCCGCGAAGATTCAGTAAGCGAAGCCTTCTCCATCAATTTATGGGATGAGGCCGCGTGGCAGAAAATTGGCCTGAAAAACTGGGGTTTAAGCTTGGCTTATCTGCCCGCGATCAACCAAATATTACTGCACCCCCAAAAACCAATAAACATACCGAACAACACTGCTTTCCCAAAAAATCCAAGGATTTATAAAGTTGAAACTAAATAAGGAATGATGATGGTTATCCCAAAAAGAACCGGGGTTTTTCATGTTTGCCCGCTTTTCTATCTTTTATCATTATTTGTTTTATTAACAGAGGTATCATTGCAATACGCTCAAGCACAATCGATTAACCCGTTACAATCATCCAGCGTTTCTTTCATTGAACCAGACATGCCGGATGGTTTTGAAGGTAGGCCAACATTTTGCAACTTTGTCCAAAGCCCCAATTATCAGCACACTATTTGGCAATGTATGTTGAAAGACACAATCTTAAAAGCCCCATTTCCTGAAAGGGATAACCATCTTAGCATTGCTATTGACACCAATGGCTTGCTAGGCCAGGCCGTTATTGGTGATCAGTTTCATATTGCCGCCTCCCGTTTACCCTCGGCCGGGCTAATTATTGGCCTTAACAATGAAAATGAACGGGTGGTTATTCCCTTATCCCCGTTTAATACAGCTTACGAATTAGTCAGTCTGGTTAAAAATGAACGCGTCCAACAGGAGAATTATATTTTACCCAACCTAATATAACCGCAAAAGCTATCAAGGCTTGGCATATTCCCAATCAAGGTTGGCTGGTCAACCGTATCCAAAACAATTTAACCGGTATTCCTAAAACATATTTAGCTTTGTTCAATTCGCAAGGACAAGTGATTAGCGAGCGTAAATTAAGCGAAATATATTATTAACATGGTATGACGGTAACAAATCAGGGCAAGATTGTAATTTGGGGGTCAGGATTAGGCGGTTCGATAGGAGTAGTTTGCTTAAACCGGCAGCTAGAAGGAACTTTAGCCAAGTTTCCTTATGGTTATACTAAAGCCGCTTCGGTATTTGGCGCCACTTATAATAACAACTAAGTGCTATTAGTGGGTATTACAGGGAATCAAGATGCTCCGGTTATTCAAAGCTGGATTGTTAACCCAAACAGCACTTGTCAAATAGAAGAATTGGATTCTGTTGCCTTGCCACGCCATTTCGCAACTGCGAATGGTGATGATATAATCAGCCCTGCTGGCCAGGTAATACGAACAGCCAAAGACAACGAGGCAGATTTTTGGCGGCGGTATATTGCTAATGTCTTTGTTATACCACACGGACAAGTGATTGTTTTCTATTATCAGTATAACGATCAAGCTATCAAGCGTGATGAAAATGGGGTGATTACCACGTCACTACAAGATTTAAACGCCAGTTTATGGGCCATGCAATTTGACCCGGTCACCAAAAAAATTCTTTGGGACAGGTTGGTTATTGCCAATAACGATCCAGCTATAGAGAAATTATCGCTTTTTCCCGCTGCCCAACCGCCACAATTGTCGCTAGCCTTTATGCCCAACTTAAACCAATTATGGATTACCCTTTTAAACCCATCGATATCTGGCAATGAGCCGGAAAAAACAAAAACTCACTTAATGCACCCCAGGATTTATCAGCTTGATATTCGCTATGCAACCCAAATAAAAAAGCAGGCCGGTTGTGGCCTGCTTTCAACCCAAGGATAGATGACAAACTATTTGGGTAGCAATACGGTATCGATTACGTGAATAACGCCATTATCTGTTACGATATCAGCCAACACAACAGTGCTGACACCGTTAATGGTAATCACATAGCCACCGCTAACGTCAATTTTTTGGCCTTGTACTGTTGCAACACTTACATTCTTTGCAGCAACGTCACCAGCCATAACCTTGCCAGGTAGTACATGGTAGGTTAAAATCTTTACAAGCTGTGCCTTGTTTTCTGGCTTTAAAAGGTTTTCAATTGTACCGGCTGGTAATTTTGCAAAAGCAGCGTCTGTTGGTGCAAACACGGTAAATGGTCCCTTACCCTTTAAGGTATCTACTAAACCAGCTGCCTTAACAGCAGTGACCAACGTTTTAAAATTACCATTCGCTGCAGCTGTATCAACAATATCTTTGGCTTGTACTGTTGCTGCTGAAAATCCAAATGGTAGAACAACCATCAGCGAAAGCATTATATTGCGTAGTTTCATTTTTTATCCTCTTGAAAATGGTTTATATTATATTTTAAGGGCAAAGCATGCATTGCTGCATAGCTTCAACAACCGATATATTTGGATTTTTATAAAAAAGAAGTAACACAAAAATATTTTTTTGCCGGTGATCCAATGCGCTGGAACAACCGTAAAAAAGTTGTTCAATTTGTGAATTATAGGATAAAATTCATGTCAACCGCAAAAATAACTTTTGGCTTGTTACTTAATCGACGATATAAGCCATTGTTGACACAAAAAAGGTTTGCTGATTTGACCAATCCTATCGATACCACTGCAGCAGCAGCTTTGCCCCAATCAAAATCATCGGCAAAAAACATAGACCCCCTTGATTCAGCTGTCATTCAGCAACAACAAACAGAAGAAGCCCTTTACCTATCCGGTATCGCCAAAGGCAATATCGACGATTTCAAGCGTTTATTTGCCATTTATGCCCCACGCCTGAAAAACTATTTACATAATTTAGGGTTTTCAAGTTCAACCGCCGAAGAGCTAACCCAAGAGATTATGATTACAATTTGGCGGTCATCCAGTCAATACAACCCCAAGCTTGGGTTGCCAAGCACCTGGATTTATCGAATTGCCCGCAACCGCGGCATTGACGAATTCCGGCGTTTGAAACGCCAGAGAAAACTAATATCTGATCAGACCGATTATATTGAAACCTTTGGCGATCAGCTGCATGATCAGCATTCCATGAACTATAACGAACGAGATCAGCAAAAAGTTTTATCCTTCTTAAGCGAATTACCGAACAACCAGCAACAGATTATGCAGCTGTTCTTTTTTGGAAATAAAAGCCATCAAACCATTGCTAATGAGCTTGGCTTGCCTTTGGGAACCGTTAAGTCCCGCTTGCGTCTTGCCATTGATCGGTTACGAAACATCTTATTGGATGAAGAGAAACAACCATGACACACAGCATCCCCCTACCTTCCCATCATCCCAGCAACGATCTTTTGTGTGCTTATGCCAGCGGTAGCTTGGATCAACCTGTACGGTTGTTAATTGCAACCCACCTTGGCTTTTGCCGCAAATGTCAACGTCTGGTTCGCGGGGTAGAGGAATTAGCAGGATCAGTATTCGCAACGGCAACAACTGAAACTGTTTCGGACAGCTTGCTAAACGACTGCCTTACCAAAATTAGCCGGCTTGGTACAGCTGTGGTACATAATGCACGCGAAAAAACATCAGCCAATTCAGTGTTATCAACCCAAACTTACGATAAAGATATTCCCTTGCCACTTAAAAGCAAATTACCAGGCAAAATAGAAGGTTTACCATGGCATAAATTGTTGAACAAAAATGTACGCGAATACCGCCTTGGATATGAAGATGGTTGGCGTTATGGTTTAATACACATGAAAGCCAAAGAAAAGCTTCCGCGACACAGCCATCGTGGCATCGAAGCAACCTTGGTGCTGCGTGGGCAATTTATGGATGAAGAAGGCATGTACCAACCAGGTGACTTTGTCATGTGCGATCAGACCAACATACACCAGCCCCACATTGGTTCTGATGATTGCTTATGTTTGTATGCGCTTAATGCCCCCCTACAGTTTAAAGGGGCATTGATGCGTTTTGTAAACCCGTTTTTAAGAATTTAACTTTTTGCTTGAAATGGGACAGGTGCAAGACAAGCGCCAATGCTGGTAAGTTTTGCAATCAACCCATCATAACCCCGATATATGTGGTGCATGGGGCAAAGTGTGCTGGTGCCCCGTGCGGCAAGTGCCGCTATCAACAAAGCAGCCGCGGCCCTAATATCGGTTGCATGAAGACATGTCCCAGACAAGCTGGATTTACCCCGAATAAAAGCCATAGATTTTTCAACATTTATATCTGCACCCATGGCCTGCAGGGCGCGCGCATGTTGGAATCTGTTTTCAAATATTGCCTCGGTAATACGTGTTTCACCTTCGACCAAACATGCTAAAGCCATAATAATAGGCTGGGCATCGGTTGCCAACCCTGGGAATGGGGCTGTAGAAAAATATCTATCCCCCTGATTAACAGGGCATGATTGAACATAGATGCCCTGGGATACATTGTGCAATACCACCCCTAACTGTCCAAGGGCGTTTAATGTTCCGGCACCTAAAATAGATGCAGAAATATCTGGTATAAAAATTTTTCCGCCTGTCATTGCCGCGGCCGCGGCCAGCGTTATTAATTCTATCCGGTCTGGCATAATCCTATAGCTGACGGCATAAGGCAGCAATTCGCCTGCACTTCCCCGAATATATAGGGTGTCGCTGCCTGCCCCCTGAATAAGCCCCCCCATTGCGTTTAGAAAATTGGCTAAATCAACAATTTCCGGTTCTTGGGCGGCCTGAAGAATAACTGTTTCACCCCGTGCACAACAAGCTGCCATCATTAGATTCTGAGTTGCCCCGACTGACGGAAAAGGTAAATGAATAATTGCCCCTTTCAGGCCATTCTTTGCTGTCATAGTGATATTGGATTGTTGAACATCAACAATAGCCCCCAATTGCTGAAAACCCTGAAGGTGATAATTAACCGGCCTTGTACCAATGGCATCTCCCCCCGGAAACAGCAGGGTGACATGCCCAAATCTGGCTAACATTGGTCCTGCAAGTAAAAATGATGCACGCATCGATTGCATTAGGGGATGTGTCAATGGGGTAGCTTGCATTTGATCTGTTTTTAGGGTTACTTGGTGTTGTACGGGTTGCCAATTAACCTCAACCCCTAATGTTTCCATGATTTTGACAAGGTTCTGAACATCTTGAATCGTTGGTACATTCTGTAATACAGTTTCTTTTATACCAAGAATAGCTGCTATTATAATTGGCAAAGCAGCGTTCTTTGCACCACCAAGCAAAACTTCGCCATGTAGTGAACAACCACCCTGAATATGCAAAATATCCGATGACCAACTGCTTAAGGGGTTTGGCTTAAATTGATGCTGGTGATATAAAAAATGATCCATAAATGTGGCCTGTTTGATCTTGTTGATATCAACCTGATAAGAACCAATTATGGCTTTTTTATGGCTAATCTAAATAATTTGTTAGGGTATGTTTTGCGATATAATAATTTTGATCTTTACGACAAAGAAGATATAGCTTGCTCTACCGCAGATTTTACATGGATTTCAGTGGTATCAAAGAGGGGAACAGAAACATCAGATGGTTTTATCAACAGCATGATTTCAGTACACCCCAAAATAATCGCAGCAGCCCCATTAGCAACTAGTTTGTTAATAATATTCTTATATTGTTGTCGTGATTTAGATTGAATTTGACCTAAACATAATTCCTGATAAATGATATCATGGATAATCTGACGATCATCCTGATCGGGTATAGTCACCTTAATCCCGAAACGGTCAATCAACCGTTTGCGATAAAAATCTTGTTCCATTGTGAATTTTGTTCCAAGCAAGCCAACATGACGTATTTTTTGTTGCTGAATGGTTTGGGCAGTAACATCGGCTATATGCAGCAATGGAATGGTAATTTTCGCCTGCACCTCATCGGCCAATTTATGCATGGTGTTGGTACATAACAATAAAAAATCAGCCCCTCCCTTCTCTATTTTTTGGGCGACATTGATAAGAATATTGCCAGCTTCTTGCCATTTTCCTGCACGTTGCAATTTTTCAATTTCGGCAAAATCCAACGAAATCATTATAATTTTTGCTGAATGCAAGCCCCCAAGCTTTGCCCTAATTTGTTGGTTGATCAAGCGATAATATTCACTGGATGATTCCCAACTCATACCACCTATTAAGCCTATTGTTTTCATAAATACCCCACATAAAATTTTGGATTATTTAGATAAATTCTGAAAAACCACCTAGCCCTGAATATTACGCCGATAAAAGGCTTATACCACCCGCAATATTGTTATACTAATCCGGTTCACAAAACATGTCTATAAGCGGCACATAATAATCATGATCAACTGACAAAAACCTGAAAGCCCCTGCAATTATATGAACAGTTTTTATCAAAAAGATCATGTTAGTTTGTTAACCATTCTATACATAGTTCTATGGATAGTTCTATGCACAGTTCTATGCACAGTTCTATGCACAGTTCTA
>CAYPXH010000053.1:0-7783 GCA_964414755.1 uncultured Rhodospirillaceae bacterium
TGGTTTTTTTTTTTTTTTTCCAATAGATTGCTGTCCCTGATTGCCACGCGTTTTCGCCTGACTATCTGCTGGCTGCTCACTGCGAATCTCTAAATGGGATAGAACAGCTGTAGTTTGTTCACGCAACCGGGCAAGAAACGAAGAAAACATATCAAAAGCTTCTCGCTTATACTCGTTCAGGGGGTCGCGTTGTCCATAAGCCCTAAGCCCAATTCCTTGGCGCAAATGATCAAGGGTTAGCAAATGCTCTTTCCAACTTTGATCCAACAGCTGCAACAAAATACTTTTTTCAGCAAACTGCATCATTTCTGTACCGTGTTTGGCAATTTTTCCGTCCATCTTCTCATTTGATGCTGCCAGAATACGTTCGCCAATCTCTTCTGCGGTGATATCTTCCTTAGTCCATTGCTGTAGCGGTAAATCCAACGCTAAAAGACGCAAACACTCCTCATGCAGGCCTTTGATATTCCATTCTTCAGCATAAGCCTTGGCCGGTAGATGTGTTGATACAATATCGTTAATAACCTGATGACGCATGTCATGAACCATTTCGCGTACGCTGGCATTTTTCATTAAATCACGCCGTTGTTCATAAATAACGCGGCGCTGATCATTCATAACATTATCATAACGTAGCAAATTCTTACGAATCTCAAAGTTTCTTGCCTCAACCTTTTGTTGTGCCTTCTCAAGTGCTTTCGTAACCCATGGATGGGTAATCGCTTCACCTTCCTTTAAGCCAAAGCGAACTAATAAAGCGTCTAACCGTTCCGAACCAAAAATACGCATCAAATCATCTTCAAGTGATAAGAAAAATCTTGAAATGCCTGGGTCTCCTTGGCGTCCGGCGCGTCCGCGTAGCTGGTTGTCAATACGACGACTTTCATGGCGTTCGGTACCGATAATAAAAAGCCCACCAACAGACAAGACCTTTTGTTTGGCTACTTCAACCTCGGCCTTAATTTTATCAATTTTACGCTTCTTAATATCATTACTATCCGTAGGTAAAACTTCTTGCTTAATCCTCATATCAACATTACCGCCCAACTGAATATCCGTTCCACGGCCTGCCATGTTGGTGGCAATTGTAACGGCGCCTGGTATGCCGGCTTGGGCAATAATTGCAGCTTCTTTCTCGTGATAGCGGGCGTTAAGTACCTGATGCTCAATGTGCCGTTGTTTCAACAGGTTTGATATAATTTCGGATTTTTCAATACTGACCGTGCCAACAAGGACAGGTTGCTGTTTTTTGCGGCACTCTAGAATTAAATTGATAATCGACTGATATTTCTCTTGAGCAGTCCGGTACACTTCATCTTGTTCATCTTTACGTTGCATGGGGCGATTGGTTGGTATTGCAATCACCTCTAGATTGTAAATTTCTGAAAATTCAGGGGCCTCGGTCATAGCTGTACCGGTCATACCAGCCAATTTAGGATACAAACGAAAGTAATTTTGGAAGGTAATAGAGGCAAGAGTTTGATTTTCATTTTGGATTGCAACATTTTCTTTTGCTTCTAATGCTTGATGCAATCCTTCCGAATAGCGACGCCCTTCCATCATGCGGCCAGTAAATTCGTCAATAATAACAACCTTGTTATCTTTAACGATGTAAGCAACATCACGTTCAAACAATTTATGCGCGCGTAAAGCCGCTTGGATATGGTGTAGAAAGCTAATATTGTTAAGGTCGTAAAGTGATCCTTCACTCATTAGGCCTTTTTCCCTAAGCAAGCCTTCAATCTTTTCAATACCTGGGTCGGTAAGGGTTACCTGTCGCGATTTTTCGTCTTTCTCATAATCGCTTTCACCCAGAGCAGGGATCAGTTCATTTATTTTTTTGTATAAATCAGAATTATCTTCGGTTGGGCCAGAAATGATTAACGGTGTTCGCGCTTCGTCAATTAAGATACTGTCAACTTCGTCAATAATTGCATAATTAAAATTACGCTGAACCATATCTTCAAGGCGATATTTCATATTATCACGTAGATAGTCGAAGCCAAGTTCGTTATTTGTGCCATATGTTATATCACATTGATAAGCCGCACGGCGCTGATCGTCGGTTAGACCGTGCACAATAACCCCAACACTTAGTCCCAAGAAACGATATATTTGCCCCATCCATTCGGCATCACGTTTAGCCAGGTAGTCATTAACTGTAACGATATGGACACCCTTGCCGGATAAGGCATTAAGATAAGCAGCCAGGGTTGAAACCAGAGTCTTACCTTCACCAGTTTTCATTTCAGCAATCATACCACGGTGCAAGACCATACCACCAATTAATTGCACATCATAATGCCGTTGCCCCAAAACCCGCACTGCGGCTTCACGTACTGTAGCAAAAGCATCCGGCAAAATTTGCTCAAGCGTTTCGCCTTGTGACAAACGGTCCTTCAACCATTGTGTCCTTCCAACCAATTCTTGATCAGATAGTTTTTGCAAGGAAGGTTCTAATTGGTTGATTTGTTGAATAATCTTGCGTAATGATTTTAAGAAACGGTCGTTTGCTGAACCAAAAATTTTTTTCAAAAAAGCTAGCGGCATTCTATCCTCAATTAATCCAAAACTTATATATTCGCCTATTGCGTCGCTAAGATATAATACCTGTTTGGTATTATTTCAATTTTTAAGACATTCCCAGGTTTTTAAAATATCCCAGAAGGTAAATATTGGGAAAAAGCTTCATATCGATACGCACCATAACATTGTATACGTGGCTATGGAAATAATTTTTTTGTAAACCAGATAAAATTTTAAAAAACCTAAGATCATCACCAACATTTTTTTTGTGACTTATGCAGAAAAGCTGGTTAATATCGATTTCAAATGACAGTTTTTTAAAAGAAGAATATTATTATGTCCAAAATATCTCCTTTCGCCCCGGCAACATTACCGTTATTACCTGGATTACAGCAGGTGCTTATTGCAACAGACCATTGTGGAATTAAGTATAAAAATAGGGATGATGTATGTTTAATGGTGTTTCCACCCAAGACATCGGTTGCTGGTGTTTTTACCAATTCATTAACTGCTTCTGCGCCAGTTTTAAGGTGTCGCCAAAATTTACGACACGGCGAGGTTCGTGCAATTATTATAAACGCTGGAAATTCGAATGCTTTTACCGGTAAATTAGGTGATGAGGCTGTAACACGTTGTTTGAATGAAGTTGCTAAAAATGTTGGTTGTTCTGCTGATCAGGTTTTTATGGCCTCAACCGGCGTTATCGGCGAGCCATTACCCGATCATTTAATTAGGCATAAGATACCATCCATGATTCAGCGGTTGCAGGAAAAAAGTTGGCTAGCGGCTGCGCGATCAATCATGACAACAGATACTTATCCTAAAATGGTTACCAGGCAGGCAAAAATTGGTGCGGCTACAGTGACGATCAACGCGATTGCAAAGGGTTCTGGTATGATTGCACCTGATATGGCCACAATGCTGGCTTTTATTGTAACTGATGCTAAAATGCCGTCACCTATTTTGCAAAAAATCTTAACTCAAACCACCAGTCAAACATTTAACTGCATTACGGTTGATGGCGATACATCGACCAGTGATACACTAATTGCTTGTGCAACTGGTTCGGTTGTGCATGCCGATATCACAAAAAGCCCCCAATTGCTTAAGGATTTTCGGATACAATTTTTAGATCTCATGAAAGAGTTAGCATGGTTGGTTGTTAAAGACGGTGAAGGGATTAGCAAATTTGTGACCATAACCGTAACAGGTGCGGATTCAAAAGCTGCTGCCCGTTATATTGGGATGACAATAGCCAATTCCCCTTTAGTTAAAACGGCCATTGCTGGTGAAGATGCCAATTGGGGACGCATTGTGGCTGCTGTGGGGCGTTCTGGTCAAAAAGCTGATCGTGACAAATTAAGTATTGCTATCGGCGGTGTTCGGATAGCCGAAAATGGCTTGCGTGTTGCTAATTATGATGAACATCCTGTCAACAAACATATGAAAGGACGCGAAATTAATATTGAAGTTGATGTTGGGGTGGGAAACGGAATAGCTACCGTTTGGACCTGTGATTTGACACATGGGTATATTGATGTCAACGGCTCCTATCGTAGTTAGTTTATTAGCCTCACCTATATTCACGCAACGGCTTGAGTTGCGCCAATTGCATATAACTGATCAGCAATCTGTTTATCAATTGGTTAATAATATAAATGTTACACGTCACACCGCGCGCATACCTTACCCATATACCCAGGCTATGGCTGCTGATTGGATTTCTAACCTCTCACAACGCGTTTCGAATGGAGAGTATGTTTGGGCAATTGTTGATAAAAAAAATCAGGAATTGGTTGGTTGTATAAGCTTTATTTGGGAGTTTATGGCAAGGGAAGCAGTGGTTGGTTATTGGTTAGGTGAACCTTACTGGCGGCGCGGCTATATGACCGAAGCATTAGTAGCTATTATTGAACATATATTTATTTTTTTACCGGTACACCAGCTTAAAGGCGAAGTACGTCAAGATAATTTGCCATCGCAACGTGTTTTGCGCAAGGCTGGTTTTCAGCCCATTGGATCGCGAAGCGAATATTTTCCTGTGCGGCGGGAAAATGTTGTGCTTGATGTCTATAGCCTTAGTCGAAGTAATTGGTTAAAAGCACAGGGTGAAAATGTGCCTATAATTTTGGTTGTTGCAGCTATTTTATTGAATGAAGAGCACGAGGTATTACTTGCTCAAAGACCAGAAGGTAAGGCAATGGCCGGTTTATGGGAGTTTCCGGGTGGTAAAATCCAGCACACTGAAACCCCAGAGGCAGCCTTGGTGCGGGAATTGAAAGAAGAACTAGATATCGAGGTAAAAGAAGCCTGCTTAGCACCTTTTACTTTTGCTTCTCATCGTTACCGTAATTTTCACCTATTAATGCCTGTATATGTTTGCCGGCGTTGGCAAGGCAATCTAACGGGAAAAGAAGGGCAACAGCTGAAATGGGTTCCGTTTAAAGAATTAAATAAATATCCTATGCCACCCGCCGATATCCCAATTATAGCACAGATTAGAGATTTTTTATAGTCTTGACAATTTTGTAAGTTGTAACACGGCTGGAATCAACGACAGAATGGAAAAAATTTTTGGACAAGGAAATTTTTATCATGCGGAAAACGCTTTTGTTGGTTTTTTGTATCTTAATGAGTGATCTGGCTGTTGCTGACAAACCTGAATTGCCCTATGATGCAACACAACTAAAAGAAATAGCACTTTTACCAGGCCCTGATGAATTGGTAAAAGCTTATCAAGTTTCATCAAATTCTTCTAATGCGTGTATTGGCGGTGCCTTTCAGGATCAAGGAAGTTGGTTTTTTTGCGTAATGTACGTGGAGAAAGAGGAACAGAGGGTCGATTTACCCTCCTGGGTTCATCTAAGACCATATTATTCCGAGCGGTTGGTGCAGGCCGCCTATGACTGGGTTGCACTAGAAGGATGTGACGAGAAGAAAAAAATTTATTACATCAAATTAAATAATGAAATTCCCCTTGCGGGATTAAAAAATTGTCAATTGCTAACAGCAAAAAATATTTCTGCAGATCAAAAAACAGCGACCACTTGGCGTGTTCTTAATAAAGAAGGGGACGAAATTTGGCGCTATGAAGAACGGATCGAACTTCAGGGGTTAATTCCAAATGGTAGCGCAACATCGGTTTTACATGATATGACCTCGTTCCACAGGGATTTAATCGTTAATTATGACGGTGGGTATATTCTTTGGGATGGACAGGGACTAAAATACCTAACGCAGAGCGGTAAGTTAATTTGGCAGGTTGGGAAAGCCGATCTGCTATTAAAAGAAGAACGCAGTGCTGAAATTCTAGTTGACTGGGAGCGCGTTCAGCCAAGAATATTTACGAGCGGTAGTGGTAAAATTTATTTTAGCTTCTTTGTTCGGTTTACCGATCAGGATCAGAACACGGATGACGAATTTCAATTTGTTATTGTAGAAATAAAACCGGAAAAAAGAGAATTTGGGCGCGTTTTTCAAGACAAAAATTCTATAAGCTACGAACCAATGATTCTTGGAAATGGTGAATTAGCAGTACTAGAGTTAAACAGGGATAACGCACTGATTTTGCTAAAATACGACACCTCAATCAACCAATGGAATAAACTATGGGAAAGTATACGGCCTAGTTACGGGGAAATTTTTTCTTCATTAAACAGTCCTGCTGGTCACTTTATTTTATTGGATGATTCAATTCGCACAACAAATATCACCTATGACTATGAGGGTGCTAATAGCGAAGAACCTTTTTCAATAATTATTCCCGAGATAGATTTTGCTATCCGCATCCTGAAATTAGACGAGAAAGGCTATATTACAGACAACAAAAATTTTATTTTAGAGAAGGAGTTTATTACCGCAGAATCAACTATCTGGCCAATTGGTTATTTAACCTATTTACCAACTGGGCAAGTTCAAATCATGCTGCATGTAACCCCACACTACCCGTGGTCGCGGGATTGGCAGAAATTTAACTTGATGATAAAAGAGTAGGCTTAGGAGCAAAGAATTTTCTTTAAAGACCATAGAGTAGTTAAAATAATATAGTTTTTACAATTTTTATGCATTTTTATAAGCTTGTTTTCTAGATAATTTTATGGCCAGAGCGTCTTTTCTAGAGATAGAGGCTAGCTTCTGTCAGTAGATGGCAAGCGGGAAGACAAGAATCATGAGTCAAGACTACCAAAGTATTGGATTTCAAGTCAGGATTAAAGAACAAATCAATATAGAAGAGTTAGCAAATCGCATCGGGAAGATAATTGGATGTATTTTTACGCCAGGATACAGCCAACATTTCGATGATTCTGCCTATTTATCGACTTGCCTTGGCCTGTCGCTTGAACTTTTATCTCCTGATATTTCCAACAATAGCTTGTCGGGAAAATTTGCCTTATTTGGCTTCGTTAATAAGGAAGTATCGATAAACTGGCCATTAAATCATCAATACACAAGCATATCACTATATATTCTTAGACTACTACAGAATCTAGACAATCAAAATTGGTATATCCCAACAAAAGATGAAATTTTATTTGAAGCTGGTATTGATGAATAAATCTATGTATTTTATGAATTATACCATTAGGCTTATACACTTAGATTATACCTGTCAGCTGATATCCAACTAACGTTTTGTACTTGAATCCAATCTGGGCATGGCGGCTTCCACCATTAGGCCGCAGGGTTATTTGGCCGTAACGGCCAGTAAAGAACTGATGATTGGTATTAACAAAGTGCCGTCTTATAATTATGCCAATGATAGTTAGAAATTTTTTTACCGGAACCCAATTCCACATGGTGAATCGAATTTGCCTGTTTATTTAAGGGCATCGGCCAGCCGGTTTTTGCTGCTTCCACGTTTCAGGGGCTTTTGCTGCGATTCGTGGGGTGACCACCCACATAGATGGATAATATCAAACCGGGCGGTTATTTTACCATCTGGTTGTTGAGGGTATATCATGGCTGCTTTAGGAAAAAGCAAGCGGGGTGGAATGTGCTTGCGTCGCGCGATTAGCGCGTTGGCCTCGCCCATATTTTGCAAATCCCGTAAAAGTTCTATTAAATGACCATAAGTTACCTGCACGGTCTCCATATCAATTACGGGTAGGGCAAAACCGGCCCGCTGCATCAGGGCGGCCATATCTTGCAACCCGGCAAAGGGGGAAACCCGCGGGCTGGCACCGTTGCATAATTCTAGCTCCACTTGTGTTAGGGTGTGGCGCAGTTCACTTAAGGTATCTTGTCCCAGCAAGCTGCC
>CAYPXH010000054.1:0-6544 GCA_964414755.1 uncultured Rhodospirillaceae bacterium
GCGTGATCAACATACGCCAACAATTCTCTTTCGCCAATTGCTGCGTGAAATTACCCTATTAATGGGGTATGAAATTACCCGTTCCTTACCGATGACACATGTTGAAATTAATACTCCTTTGGCCAAAATGATGGCGCCAACAATTGCGGGCAAGAAAATAGCGATTGTTCCCATTTTGCGTGCTGGTTTAGTGATGGCTGATGCTGTATTAGAGCTTATACCATCCGCTCGGGTTGGTCATATTGGCCTTTACCGGGATCCCAAGACGCATATGCCTGTTGAATATTATGTAAAATTACCTGAAACTGAGGGGCGTTTATTTTTATTAGTTGATCCGATGTTGGCAACAGGAAATTCGGCAGTTGCCGCAATCGATCTTTTAAACAAGCATGGTGTTCGGGATGATCAGATTCGTTTTCTGGTGCTTGTCGCAGCCCCAGAAGGGGTTGATATTGTACAAAAAAGTCACCCAAAAGTGCAGATTTACGCAGCGGCACTTGATCAGCGTTTAAATGAAAAAGCATATATTCTACCAGGACTTGGCGATGCTGGTGATCGGTTGTTTGGTACAAAATAATTGATCAGTTTTTATCTAACAATCATGCTCTTCAAACGCCTAGTACAGACCCGTCATTGAAAGAGAACGTTATTTATTTCAAATAAATTTCATAAAATACTGATAAAACAACGTTATTCTTAATGTAAACTGCATTCACCTTAAACGGTGCTGTCATGAGAGTATCCGGGGAATAGCACATGGGTATTAAGCAACAAGCTTGGATCTGTCTTCAATCGCTGTTCTTACCCTTTGATAAGCTGATGTTAGGCTTTAGAAAATTTTTTGTAGAAAAAGTCTTAATGGTTTTTCAGAATTTTTTGAAGGGACAAGTGTTGTTTTTGCTTCTCATGGCAAGAAAACAAGCTATGGTTCTATTTTTATTGACTTAATGTCTTGCTAGCTTTATATGCTTGATGTTCAAAAATCCCTGTAATAGGGTGGCGGTAACAGTTATTGAATAGGAGATTGAAGTGAAACGTACATTTCAGCCAAGCGAGCTGGTTCGCAAGCGTCGCCATGGTTTTCGTTCCAGAATGGAAACAGTGGGTGGTCGCAAGGTTTTGGCCGCGCGCCGCGCCAAGGGTCGTAAGCGCCTGTCGGCATAGTTTTTCATGAAATTGCCGCGATTAAAACAGCGAAAAGATTTCGTGTTTGTTACGCAAAAAGGGCATCGTTATTTTTCCGATGCCTTCGTTTTGCAGTATGTTTGTCAAAAATCGGATTCTTCAGCGTCGGTAGCGGGTACTTGTGATAAAAAGCCAGATACGGATCTTCCTTCCTGGCGTGTTGGGTTTACGGTTACTAAAAAGATTGGATCTGCAGTTGCTAGGAATCGTGTAAAAAGGCGGCTGCGTAGCGCGGCAGAAAATGTTTTGCCAGCCCAAGCAAAAGCGGGTATAGATTACGTGTTGGTAGCACGCGCGCATGCAGGGAAGATTGCTTTCCAACAATTAGTTGCTGATCTTCAAAAAGCGTTACAGACAATAGACAATAGTTGACTAATGGATTTTGGGTCGTAAACATGTTGAACCCCGTTAAATTTTTATTTGTTGTCCTTATCAAGGGTTATCAATACCTAATTAGTCCATTATTACCAAAAAGCTGCCGTTATTTACCAACATGTTCCGAATATGCTGTCGAGGCTTTGAAAAAGCACGGTGCTTTTTATGGGGTATGGCTAACTGCCAGGCGTGTATGCTCGTGCCATCCTTGGGGAGGAAGAGGTTATGATCCGGTTCCTGATAGTTTAAAAAATTTGCCTAAATAATCATGTAGGTGTTTTTAATATTTTTTATAATTAATTAAGATTAAGGTTGTGTAGCTATGGAACAAAGAAATGTAATTTGGGCGGTTGTTTTGTCCCTACTAGTTATTATTGGATTCCAGTATCTTGCCCCACCAGCCCCTCAACCAACAAAGCAAGCCCAGCCAGGCCCCAACCAACAACAGGCAGAAACAATTGCACCGGTTTTTTTATACAAAAATCGCGAGGAAGCGCTGGCAAAAACCGGCACGCGAATTCCGGTTGCATCGCCAAAATTAACCGGTTCAATATCTTTAACGGGTGCTCGGTTTGATGATCTGACATTGGTTAATTATCGGGAAACGGTAGACCCAAACAGTTCATCTATTCACCTATTGCAGCCTGTTGGATTAAAAGACAGCTATTTTGTTGAGTTTGGTTGGGTTTCAAGTGATAAGACAGTTATTGTGCCCAAAAGTGATACGGTTTGGCAAACAACTGATCAGCGTCTTGAGACTGGCAAACGACTACGTTTGACCTGGGAAAATGGTCAAGGGATAGAATTTCAGTTAATTTTTTCAATAGATGAAAATTACTTGCTAAAAGTCGATCAACAAGTTGCTAACAAGTCAAATCAGCCGTTAACATTATTTCCTTACAGCAGAATTGTTCGTTCCGGTACACCAAAGATAGGTGGTTTTTTTATTCTGCATGAAGGGCTTATCGGTGTAGCAAATGATGAGTTAAGGGAAATTGATTATAGCGATATTCAAGAAACCAAACAGCAAGTATTCAACACAAAAGGCGGGTGGGCTGGTATTACAGATAAATACTGGCTTGTTGCTTTAATTCCCAACCAACAAGAGCAGGTTAAATCTAGCTATTCTTTCTTCGCATCTAAACCTGGTCAGCCAGAAATGTATCAGGTAGACTACTTGTTGCCAGCAGTTAATATTGAAGCCATCTCGGGTAAAGCAAACTCCCAGCTACATTTGGTGGCAGGTGCTAAGGAGGTTGCGTTATTGGACAAGTACGCAGAAAGCCTGAGCATCCCATTATTTGATCGTGCTGTTGATTTTGGGTGGTTTTATTTCCTGACGCGTCCAATTTTTCTTCTTCTTAAAATGATTTATGATTGGATCGGCAACTTTGGAATAGCCATTTTACTATTAACGGTTTTTATTAAATTATTATTATATCCCTTGGCTAATAAGTCGTATCGTTCGATGGCACGTCTTAAAGAAGTTGCACCTGAAATGTCAAAAATTCGTGAGCGTTACGGGCAAGACCGCCAAAAAATGAACCAGGAAATGATAGCGCTGTACCGACGCGAAAAACTTAATCCAGCGGCGGGGTGCTTGCCGATTCTTATTCAAATTCCTGTCTTTTTTGCTTTGTACAAGGTGTTGTTTGTGACAATTGAAATGCGTCATGCACCATTTTTTGCATGGATACAGGATTTATCAGCACCCGATCCAACGTCAATTTTAAATCTTTTTGGGTTATTGCCTTGGGTCGTTCCACCTGATAGCTTTTTAGCCTTTGTGAATATTGGTATATGGCCTATCTTAATGGGTATTACCATGTACATACAGCAGCGCTTAAACCCAACACCACCTGACCCAATACAGGCAAAGATATTCAAGTTTCTGCCAATAATTTTTACCTTTATGTTAGCGCATTTTTCAGCCGGACTGGTCATATACTGGACGTGGAACAATTTGCTGTCCATTATTCAGCAACGTCTTATTATGCATAGCGTGGCCAAAAAACCTGTGCGAAAAGCACCTAAACCTGCTTCTTAGAAACATACGAATACGATGACGGTATCGGTAGCAGACAATAATAGTGGATTAAAATGGCGTGATAAAAGCATTAGGCTTTTTGCACAAAGCCGTTTTTTTAGGGGCTGTACTGATGTTGGTGATTTACCAGCAGGCGATGTGCCTGAGGTTGCGTTTGCCGGACGTTCAAATGTTGGTAAATCAAGCTTGATTAATGCCCTTACGGGTAATAAATCTTTGGCCAAGGTTTCATCAACCCCTGGTCGCACCCAACAGTTAAATTTCTTTTCTGTTGCGGATCGCTTCTATTTGGTTGATATGCCTGGTTATGGTTATGCACAGGCATCAAAGCGCGATGCTATGGTTTGGCAGCATTTGATGCTAAGCTATTTACGCGGACGTCATTGCTTACTAAGATTGTTCCTATTGGTAGATGCCCGACATGGCCTAAAAAAAACAGACCATGATTTCATGGATATTTTAGATAAAGCCGCTTTATCATATCAAATAGTTTTAACCAAATTTGATAAATTAAATGTTGATGAGCGCAAACAAATTTCTGAAACAGTGTCTCGTGAAATTGCCCAACATCCCGCAGCACATCCAGAAATTATCGAGACCAGTGCAATTGATCGTCATGGGATTGAATTACTGCAAGAAACAATCGCTGTTCTGGCGGCAAGGATACCAAATAAAACGGAATAATAAATATGCAAAGTAGTTTTAGTGAGACCAAATATTGGCTTAGGACTGCCCGAACAATTTCTGAAGCGCTGCCTTATATGAGGCGCTATTCGGGCAAAAGTTTTGTGATTAAATATGGCGGTCATGCAATGACCGAGCCGGAGTTAGCCGACATTTTCGCCAGTGACATCGTTTTATTGAAGCAAGTTGGCATTAATCCAATTGTTGTTCATGGTGGGGGACCACAAATCGGCAACATGTTAGAAAGATTAAACATTAAAAGTAATTTTATTGATGGGCTGCGGGTAACCGATCAAGCGTCGGTTGAAGTCGTAGAAATGGTTCTATCGGGTACAATTAATAAACATATTGTTGCAGCCATAAATAGTGCTGGGGGAAGTGCTGTTGGCTTAAGTGGCCGTGATGCACATTTAATTCGCGCTAAAAAACTTGTTTCTCTAAAAGGTGATCTAGGATTGGTTGGTGACCCAACAAATGTTGATCCACATGTTTTGACAACACTTGAGCAAGCAGGGGTTATTCCGGTCGTTGCACCTGTTGGGACAGGGCAAAATGGCGAAATTTTAAATATCAATGCTGACACGGCTGCTGGCGCGATTGCAAGTGCTGTTGGGGCCGTGCGACTACTGATGTTAACGGATGTCCCAGGCGTTCTAAGCAAGAATGGAAGTTTAATCGAGAATTTGTCGGTAGATGAAGTACGCGAATTGATGAAAGATGGTACAATCCAGGGTGGCATGATTCCAAAGCTTGAGACATGTATCCAAGCAGTTGAACAAGGTGTAGAAGCCGCAGTTGTTTTAGACGGGCGTGTGCCGCACGCATTGTTGTTGGAAATTTTTACGCCCCGCGGTCTTGGAACTTTAATCACCCGCAAGAAAAATTAAATATTCCCACTATGCAAAGGTTTCCAGCCGAATTTTCAGATGTTTTAACTGATGATGGACGTCGGTGGCTGTATCAAGGGCATCAAGATGATTTAAGCCACAATCCAAATCGTTCTTTTATGTGTATGGCAGGAGTCATCCAGCCGCGTTTTTGCCAGGAAGCCTATTATTTGTTAAATGCAAGACTTTATAAGTATTTGTCAGGTTTGGAGCAGAAAATTCCCCTATTTTCCACATGGCATATGGTTCAAAATTACCGCGAGCGTTTGCCTAAAGTTGTACGGATGAAAACCATTGATATGACTAGTTATAACCGTGCATATCAAATGGTAAAAGAAATTGGATTGTTACAAATGCTTGATTCTGAAAGTTTTTATCAATTTGTATCGAAATTAAGCGGGTACTGTCTTAGGAAGAAGATAGGTAAGCAAGTTTTATGCTATGAGCGGGGTGACTACATAGGGCCACATAATGATCATCATCCCGAAGATCCAGAGGCAAGTAGCGGGTATATAGATTGTCATATCAGTTTTGTTGGCCCAGGCGTGCAGCATCAGTATCTTATTTATGAACAAAATCGACATTTAACTGAAATGCAAGCAGTGCACCATACAGGAGTTATTACAATTTATCGTCTGCCATTTTGGCATTATACAACACCATTAGCTGTAGATGAAGGTTCATTAGTCCTTGATCAAAGAAGGTGGGTTGTTCTTGGGACTTTTTTATTTGATAAGCGCGATAAAAATGTTCAAAAATGGCAACAAGAAGTTAGTCGACGATTGACTTTTTCTGAATCTAAATAGCGCAGTTATGATAATATGATTAGGGATTAAAATGACAGGTGAATTTTGGGTTATTGGCGGTGAATATGAGGATATGGATTTTTCCAGACCAGTATCAGGCAGTATAGAAAAAAAGATAGGGCCTTTTGCTACGTATGCTGAAGCCCTAAATGAATGGAAGAAATTAGCTTGGCAAACAGTTGATCAGGCACAAACCCGCTTTTATATTCATGAGCAGAATGCACTCAAGAAGTATTGGGTTATTGGAGGAGAATTTAACGATCCAGCTTTCCAACAGTTTGTTGGGCAAATGGAACAGTATGGTCCCTTTGCCGATTACCAACAGGCACACCGTGAATGGGCAAGATTGGCTTGGTTATCAGTTGATCGTGCTTTATGCCGTTATTGGATCGTCACGCAAAGCCAGGATAAAATATAGTTATTTAGCTGTTCAATGAATATTTGCTAATTATAAGAGTGACCAATATCATCAGACCAATCCATCGGTGAAAACGGAAGGCATTCAAACACGAAAAAGGCTTGTTAATATCACATATGTGGATGTTAATAAATAAGAGGGA
>CAYPXH010000055.1:0-6508 GCA_964414755.1 uncultured Rhodospirillaceae bacterium
GGATGTACCACCAACAGCGTTACTTGTTTGATCTTCTGAGTCATCCGGCATATAGGAAATAGCTGCGCGGAAACCAGCAATGCTGGGGCTGAAATAAGCAATCTTGGTGCCTTTGTCATTGATCGTGCTGCATACATCGGTATCCGGGCTTTGGACCAACTGATTTCCATCATTTCCCAAATTGCTGAAATTCATGGCACCAGCCCATGGGAAAGCGGTCGAGGCTGTATTCAAACCACCGCAAAGCATTCCAGCCGCACTGCCAAAGTTACCAAAACGCACTTCACCCAAACCAGTTTTAAAATAGAAATAGGTAGCATCGATTTGATCGCTATGGGTCTGACCCTCCAACTCAACCCGTCCACCAACGGTAATACCGTTGTCTAACTTCACTTCACCGCCAAAATGTACTTCAACATTTTGTTTAAAGTTAACGTTATGACGGCCATCACCTTCATCATACTTTCCATCGGCAGTAATACCAATAGCGCCGTGATAGAAGCCGCTAATACCAAACTTCAGTGGCTCACCTGCCTGAGCGGCAGAAGCAACAACACCCATTAATAATGTGGTGCCTAGTAAAATTTTTTTCATCATCTGTGGTTTCCCAAGTTAAAGTTAACCGATTAACAATTGTGGAAGTTATTTTCCACCCTCATACGCATTTGCATCAACAATTTTACAATCCGCTTTTACACGCAAAAATTTTACTAAAAAATTAGCTTTTTGCTGTAAGTCGCGGTATTATAACAATATATTATAAATACAGCGTATGACATCAGCCCATACTAACGCCCCTAAGGGTTCAGTCAAGAACATTTTGCTGTAATTCTAACGCTTATAAGAAATTTTTGCTGTATGTTGCACAATCGCAACAGTTGTTGGTATGTGCAAGGCTTAAGCTGGCTTTTATTACACCAGTTATTATTTTCAAGGTCACTGTTATTGGAATTTTGTGTTACATTAATTCGTGTATTATAGGCTTTTGTTGGCAATTATTGTGAAAATAATCAATCATGCTCTCTTGCCTAAATTATGAATATAATGGTTTATACTCTTATTATCAAATTATCAAATTTATAAAACCATGTGCCTATCCAATGCAGCTTACATACTTATATATGATGATATCTTATACCCCAAGAACATGCACCAGCCTGGTATAAACAAGATATTTTATTTCACATTAATCTGGGTTCTAAATCATTGATCTTTTGGTTGAAACCAGCTATTTTTCTTGCTAAATATTGTCCATTATGTTTACTTGCTGTAATAAATTTCGTAACTAATTGATTTTTAGGAGATAGCCATGCCATCAGCCCCCCTGCCCCAGTCACCAATTGCAATTGGGAAAAGCGTGATTCGGAAAAGACTGGGGCTGCGCCTAAAATTATCGGCAAGCCTTACGGCCGTTGCCTTAGTTGTTGCGGGCTGTTCATCAATTGATCCGAATGACCCGGGTGTGCAAGGGGCAACACGCCAGGAACGCCAACGTTTGCAAAAAAGCGGAGGGGAAACCATCTGGGGTGATGGGGGATTTTTGTTATTTGGCAATCGTAATCAAGGCCCGGCTGTGGTTGAAGGGGTTGGTGTTAATAGCTTTTTGTGGCGCGCTTCGCTAGATGCGATTCAGTTTATGTCGTTGGTTTCGGCCGACCCGTTTGGTGGGGTTATTATTACCGATTGGTACAGCCCTTCTTCATCAAAGAATGAGCGTTTTAAAGTTAATATCCGAATATTAACCCGCGATTTGCGGGCTGACGGTATTAGTGTTTCATTGTTCCGGCAAACACGTGTAAATGCAAATTCAGCTTGGGTTGATGCAGTGGTTAGTAAAAAGGCCGTGCGCGATCTTGAAGATGCCATTTTAACACGGGCACGCGAATTGCGGGTTGGTGCACGTTAGGGTAACAATCGTTTCCTAAGCGCGCCTTGGCAATATAGAGGTTGGTATTTTGGTTATGCGCCAAAGATTTTTGCCCCGTGCCGACTAGTTAGTGTTGAATTTGTCTTCCATGTGTTTTTATTATTGATATAACCTTATTATTAAGCGAGTTGGGCCATGTCCCGGTATAATTTCAAGGAAGTCGAATATCGTTGGCAACAACAATGGGCTCATCAGAATTTATATCGGTGTGCTCCCGATTCGTTTCAACCAAAATACTATGTCTTGGCCATGTTCCCATACCCGTCGGGAAAAATTCATATGGGACATGTGCGCAATTATACCATTACCGATGTGATTGCCCGCTACAAACGTGCCTGTGGTTATAATGTGTTACACCCAATGGGTTGGGATGCTTTTGGCCTGCCGGCTGAAAACGCCGCCATGCAGCACCATGTTCATCCAGCTCGCTGGACCTATGAAAACATCGCTCAGATGCAAGAACAAATGAAATCCTTAGGTCTTTCGATTGACTGGTCCCGCGAGGTAATGACCTGCCACCCCGATTATTACCGACACGAACAAAAAATGTTTCTTGATCTTTGGAATAAGGGGCTTGCTTATCGCAAGCAATCAGTGGTGAATTGGGATCCGGTTGATCAAACCGTTCTTGCTAACGAACAGGTTATTGATGGGCGGGGTTGGCGTTCTGGAGCTATTGTTGAGAAGCGTTATTTATGGCAGTGGTTTTTTAAAATAACCTCTTATACCAAAGAATTACTAAGCGGTTTGGAGACCTTAACAGCATGGCCGGATAAAGTACGTCTGATGCAGCAAAATTGGATTGGCATGTCATCGGGGGCGTTGATTCGTTTTGCCTTGCGCAACCGCCTGGATCATCTAGAGGTTTTCACCACACGCCCTGACACGCTTTTTGGGGCATCATTTTGTGCCATTTCTGCTGATCACCCCTTGGCTATTACCTTAGGTAAAACCAATCGCCAAATCGCCCTTTTCCTTGATGAATGCGCCAAATCGGCTGTTAACGAAGCAACACTTGAAAAGTTGCCAAAAAAAGGGCTTGATACAGGTCTTAAAGCAGTTCATCCGTTCAACCCAACTGTTGAATTGCCTGTTTTTATTGCTAATTTTGTGTATATGGACTATGGAACAGGTGCAATTTTTGGTTGTCCAGCCCATGACCAGCGTGACTTAGAATTTGCACGGCAATATGGCCTACCGGTAAAGCCGGTTGTTATCCCTAAAAATCAACCAGCACATGGTTTTACCATTCAGGATATAGCCTTTACCGACGATGGTATTCTGCACCATTCCGATTTTTTAAATGGCCTCTCCGTTGCAGAAGCAAAACTCAAGGCTACCCAGCATTTAACGGAACTTGGCCGTGGTCGTGCCACCAATGTTTTTCGGCTACGCGATTGGGGCGTTTCCCGGCAACGTTATTGGGGGTGTCCAATTCCGGTGATCCATTGCCCCGAATGCGGTGCTGTACCTGTGCCGGTTGATGATTTGCCTGTTGTTTTGCCTGACGATGTCAGTTTTGATCAGCCAGGCAATCCGCTTGATTACCATCCAACATGGAAATATGTCGATTGCCCTCGCTGTGGTCGGTCGGCACAACGTGAAACAGATACGTTGGATACTTTTGTTGAATCATCGTGGTATTTTGCTAGGTTCTGCTCAGGTTCTATTGCACAGCCATTTTTGGCATCGGATACCCAATATTGGTTGCCAGTTGATCAGTATGTTGGGGGTATTGAACACGCTATTTTGCATTTGCTTTATGCCCGATTCTTTATGCATGCCTTGCAAGATTGTGGTTACCCCGTTCCCAAAGAACCATTTCGCGGCCTTTTTACCCAGGGGATGGTGATTCACGAAACATATAAACACCAGAAAGGGCATTGGCTTTTTCCGACCGAAGTTGAAAAACAAGGTGATCATTATATTTGTAGCGCCGATGGCTCACTTGTGACCGTTGGACGCTCCGAAAAAATGAGCAAGTCTAAAAAGAACGTTATCGATCCAGGACAAATTATTGAGATGTACGGTGTTGATACGGCGCGCTGGTTTGTTTTGTCGGACAGCCCGCCTGAACGGGATTTTGAATGGACCAGCAGCGGGGTTGAGGGCGCATGGCGCTTGGTTCAAAAGATTTGGCGGCTGTTGACACTGCGTACGATAGCCCCCCAAAACCCTGTCAAAGATAATAATGCTTTTCGGCGCTTAATTCATAAAACAATTGCTGGCGTTACCGCAGACATTGAAAATTTTCGCTTTAACCGAGCAATTGCCAGAATTTATGAATATATCAATGCTTTTCATGAAACCATGGATCGCAACTGTTTGCAGGAAGGTCTTGAGGCTTTAGTCCTACTGATTCAGCCGTTTATGCCACACTTGGCTGAAGAAATGTGGCATCAATTAGGACATAAAACTTCGGTTACCTTGCAACCATGGCCCAAGGCAGACCCTGCCTTAATTGAAGAAGATAGTATTATTATTGCCATTCAGGTGAATGGTAAAATGCGTGATACCATAACCGTTCGCAAGGATATACCCAACGCTGAACTTGAGGCTGCCGTTTGCCAGCGCCCGGTTATTCAAAAAACCATTGGATCTCAACCAATTAAAAAAAGTATCATTGTGCCGAACCGTCTTATCAACATTATTTTGGGCTAACGGGCATGAATATGTTTTTGTATTTGGTTCCAAAAAAAATTCGCTATTTTTCGGTTTTTCTTGCCTTGCTGCTGAGTGCTTGCGGTTTTCAACCTTTATACCAACAGTTTGATCATACCACCACAGCGCCAACCACGCCAACGGCCTCTATTGCCATTAAGGGCTTGAAAGATCGCATTGGACACATTGTTTATGGCGAATTGTCACGACAACTTGACCAGTCTCCCCTTCCCTTGTCCCAAGCATATACGGTTGAAATTGATCTGGATGAACGTGAAAATAATCAGCCCCTTAACCGATCTGAAAACGTGATCCGAACAACATACATCCTAACGGCTAATTACCGCTTATATCAAGATGACCGCGTTGTTTTGAAGGGATCAGCACGGTCAACGACTAGTTTTCACTTAGCTTTATCGGGATATGCCAGCTATGTATCCCGCGAAGAGGCACAATTGCGTAGCGCAACTGAACTTGCCACAATCATTCAACAACGGCTTCGGTATTTTTTAACATCGACACATGAAAATTAGTGCTGGTAAATTCGAAGAATATCTATCCGCATCGCCGGCAAATTTTTTTTTCGGTTTTAATGTTATTCTGGTTTTTGGTCCGGACCAATCCTCGGTTCGCAATTATATTGATTTGTGTCTCCATAAATTGGCAGGGTCACCGCCTGACCCATTCAAGACACATTCTTTTTCCTGGAATAATAGCAGGGAAATGGCACAGCAAATTATTGATTCGCTGTACGAGATTTCTTTGTTCGGTGGGTTAAAAACCATTCATGTACGGCACATTAATGATCTTTTTACCAGCTTTTTGAAAGATGTTCCGCCGCGCACCCCAGCACAACAACAAAATCTTTTATTACTTGAGGCAGATGACCTACCCGCAAAATCCAGCTTACGCAAGCTAATTGAATTTGATGAATCATCTCTTGCCATTCCTTGTTACCTTCTGGACGATCGTGAACAATTAAACTTTATCCAAAAAACACTTCATAAAAACGGCCTAGAAAGCAATCGCGATGGCTTGTCACTACTTAAGGAATTATTGCCCAATCAAAAACAAACAATTGTTAACGAAATTGAAAAAATATCGATGTACTGCCGTAAAACAGGTTTGTCGACAGTTACGGTTACGGTTGATGATATTGTTGCCTGTCTTGCGGATCAGCGGGAAATTTACTTACAAGATGTAGCACATTATTTTGCAGGACAGCAGATTCCTGGTTTCGTTCAACATTATTACCGCTGTATTCACGATGGCGAAAGCCCAATTTCGATTATCCGAACAATTGTGCGCTATTTGCAACAGCTGTGGCAAGCAAAGACAATAATGGTAACATCTTCACTATCTGCTGAGCAAGCAATGGGACAATTAAAGCCACCTATTTTTTATCAGCACCAAAATCGATTCGTGCACCATATGCGCCTTTGGCCTTATGAACGATTAGTGCAAACTTTTTTACACCTAAGCAGGCTTGAAATCATGTGTAAAACCACGGGTATGCCGGCCGCTGAGATTGCCTTGCAACAGCTGACAAGCCTTGTAAAATCTGATCCGACAGCATCCCTATCCTAAGTTCCAGTTTCATAAATTTCAGCAACCATTGGTGTTTCTGATGAAATGCCAGAAATATCACTCCACAAACGCCGACAACAAAATTTCTGTCATTTTTGACAATTGGATAGCAAAATTTGTTAGATCAGCACACCATTGATCATTATTTGTTTTCTTCTCTGTATTACTGATTTACGGTTTTTATGAAATAATAATAATTACAAAACATTATTTCTGTAAAATATTGAATGTTATATTATTTGTTGCCTTGGTAAAAAGTAGCCCACCTACATTATGAACAATTATCTAAAGCTGGTTTTTATTTAGCCACAACGGATATCGAAAAATATCATG
>CAYPXH010000056.1:0-6448 GCA_964414755.1 uncultured Rhodospirillaceae bacterium
TATTATGCAGGTTTTTATATTACACTAATCAGTTCGGCATTAATGCAAGTGTCTGGCAAAGTGTACTTGTTGATGATCAATTGTTCTTCAGCCTTCAGCAAGATGAAAAGCCCATCCAACGTTCGGACTTCTTCAAGCAAATAACCGAAGGCCAAATTACATTGAGCGAAATGTTTAATTTGCGCCTGTATCAGGTAAAACTAGTGAAATAAAAACCTGCATAATACATTGAATCATGCTTCTTTAATTTTATTTTTTGCTGGATCTATGTGACAGCGCGTTGGCGACTGAAGAATGTAATTCGTCTGCTGCCCCTAATAAAAATTATAACAAAAATTAAAGCAGCCTTTGATGACTATTTATCCATCAAGGATAAACTTTGTTGTTGTTTCAAGGAAGCTTTTTTTGCCATTTGATAAGGGCAAAATATAGTGATGATGGCAGATAGCGCATCAATTTAACCGCATTAGCAAATAACCACGGAAATCGACTTTCAAATTTGTTTTTTTCCATAGAGCGCATGATGCTTTCAGCCGCGTCTTCCGGTGACATTAAAAAAGGCATGGAAAAAGTATTAAGGTCGGTTAAGCGTGTTTTAACAAAGCCTGGGTTAATCAGTTGAATGTGAATGCCATATGGGCTTAAATCGCACCTTAAATTCTCGGCTAAATGAATAATACCAGCCTTGCTAGCCCCATAACCAATAGCAGATGGTAAACCACGATACCCTGCAATGCTGCCAATAAGAACTATTTTACCGCGTTTTTGTTTAATCATGGCCGGAATGGCAAGTGATAAAACCCGCAAAGCACCGGTTAAATTTACATCAATCATGGCCTCGGTATCTTGCAGGTTAAAATTATCTGCTGCTGCAGGTTGGTAATAACCCGCGTTATAGATAACCGTGTCAATTCCTGACCATTCACCGGCAATCTTTTGCCAGGCCTGCTGTAATGTTGTTTGATCACGAACATCAGCAGGAACGACCAAATGCTCTGGCCCTAATTGCGATACCAGGTTAGACAAGCGATCTGTCTGCCTTGCCGATAAAGCAAGCTTATACCCTTTATTGGCTAAACCAATTGCCAGTGAACGACCAATCCCCTCGCTTGCGCCAACCAACCATGTACGGTTCATGATATCCGCCGCATTAATAAACAAATTTCACCAACTTTAAGGCCAAGCTTTTTCATCTTCGTGCGGTTTAGAATGGTTGATTGATCAACTAAATACATCCAATCATCCATAGTTAAATCAATTGTTGATTTTTTATATGGTACACGCAATCGATACCTCAGATTAACTGAATTACCAGCTTGCTGGCCAATCGCTTGGCCAATAACATCACCGGCACGTGCAAAAAAATATTGATCATCTTGATAGCTTATGTTCCAGATGCGTTCTGTCTTTTCGCCATCATCAAAGTCAAACCATTCATCAAGACGGCCATTTTTTGCATCCCAAGTTCCTTGAATTTTAACATAAAAACGGCGGGTTGGTCGACCCAAATAGTCAAACAAAGACCCCCACCCTTCTACCGTACCATTAAAAAATTGCCGTAGATCAAGTTTAGGCTGTTTTTCTTGAAAAGGTTTTAGGCGGTTTGATGCAGATAAATTCATAATCATATTCCCTTAAGCTGTTAAAAATTTTTGAAAACTAAGGTCGCAATAATTCAATTTGCATAACATTTGTTCGTTCTGTGATAAAACCAGCAGCCGACATGTTAAGATAAAATTCCCAAGATCTTAAAAAGGCCTGATCATATCCCATTTTTTCAAGATCCGGCTGCACAAGCTTAACATTGTTATTCCATTGCTGTAGCGTCCAGGCATAATCTTGGCCAAATTCAAACACTGATTGTACAGCAAGACCAGCCTTCCTAGCGTATTTCATAAATATTTCGCGCGAGGGTAGCATACCACCAGGAAAAATATAATGGCGGATATAATCGCTTTCACGCCGATAAGCAGCAAAAAATTGATTGCCTATAGTAATAGCCTGGATAATGGCGCGTCCGCCTGGGACTAATAACTCATAAATTTTTCTAAAATAGGTTGGCCAATATTTTTCGCCAACTGCTTCGAACATTTCGATTGATACGATATAGTCAAATTTCCCTTTAATACTGCGATAATCGCAAAGTAAAATGCTGGCACGATTTTGCAGTCTATCCTGTGCGAAATGATATTGCTGTGGCGATATGGTAATCCCAGTTACGGATGCACCTGCTTTAACAGCTTCTTCAGCGAAACCACCCCAACCGCAACCGATTTCAAGAATTCTTGCACCATCAGGCTTGATTAAGTCAAGAATACGCTGATATTTATTTTGCTGTGCTTGTGCTAAGGTTTCACTACCGCTAACCCGCAATCCAGATGAATAGGTCATGCTTGAATCAAGCCAGCGCTGATAAAAATTGTTACCAATATCGTAATGACGCCGAATGTTTAACCGGCTACCATTGGTTGTATTTGCGCGAATAACATTATTATACAAACGAAACAACAAGCGCATCCACCAGGTTGATAAAGCATATTTCTTTAAAAATGATAAATTAACGGCACAGTAACAGATACAATCAAGCAGATTGGCGGTTTGCCAATAACCTAAAACATATCCTTCGCCAAAACCTATATCACCACGCCGCCGTAATAAATCCACCATTTTCCAATCACGCACCTGTAAAACTGCCTGTGGCCCTGGGCGTTGTCCAATAAAATCAAGGGTCTGTCCTGTTGGTATCGTAAGACTTAACGAACCAAACGGACATTCTTTTAAAGCGTTTAAAAAATTTTGAAGCTGTTTCATAGCACAATCTAATTAAAGTGATGTTTTGGTTTTGTTGGTTTCTTACGATAAGGTACGCCTTTTATCCATAAACGCAGCGCGTGGTAATGAATAAAAAAAATAACCTTAATCGTCTGCCATGGTTTGCACAGAAACTGCCGGCGCAGTTCTAAATTGCTCATAGGAACTGTTGTTCCATAAAGCGCGGTGCTGATAGTTTTTTGTTTATCAACATAATAATCAATGTTAATTGCCAAACGGTTGGAAGAAGTATGAAAACGAAAATCGTAATAGCCCCGAACATCACAAAAAGGTGATACATGAAATGTTTTTAAATGTGTAACTGGCACTTGGTAACCGGCATCTCCTGTATGAAAAACACTGAGGTTTTTTGAAGAATGATGGTAGCACAAATAACCATGGCGTTCGCCAAAGGTGTTATTTACCTCGGCCAATACTGCATAAAGATTTGACTGATCATCATAACATAGCCAAAAACTAACCGGATTGAATACATACCCCAATAACCGGGGCAATGTTAACAGCATAACATGCGTTGGCTGTGGCTGATGATGTTCTTGTAAAAGGCCGTATAACTGATCGCGCCACGAACGCTCCTGATCAACACCATAATCAGACTCATAAAAACTTAAAAAATTGGGACTATTTAAACCAATCATCCTGAATTTACTTAAGGCAGATAAATCACTCATATCGATAAGAAAATAGGCTATCCGGTGACGTAACGGATAATTGATGGGAACATGGCGGTTATGCACAACCGTTGCATCTAATATGTAATGCCCCTTCATCACGGTCAACTCAAACCCATTTTTTGTATAACTTGTAAACTGCTTTTAATACCATCTTCGTGAAAGCCGTAGCCTAAATATGCGCCCGCGTACCAACACCGATTTTCACCCTGTATCGCTGCAATATCTTTCTGGGCAGAATATGTTTCAAGATTATATGTCGGATGGTAAAATTCAGTTTGATCAAGAACATGTCTATTTGCTATTGACTGCCACGGATTTAAAGTTACCAAAACTGGTTTGGTATCAGGTAATGATTGCAATTTATTCATCCAGTATGTTACAGCTATTTTGGTCTGGCCATTTTGCTGTGTGCTTAGGTAATTCCAGCTACTCCAACATCTTATACGCTGCGGCATCCAGTTCAGATCACGGTGTGTGTAGGCAATGTTTTTATGGCGCTGAAACTTTGATAAAACATACCGCTCCTTATTAGTGGCATCTTTCAGCAAAGATAAAACGATTTGCGGATGACACGCAAATATAACCTGATCGACAAGTTGGTTTTGTCCATTGGCAGCCATAATAATTACCGAATCTGCCTGTCTCTTGATGGCTGTGATTTCAGCTGATAAAATAATCGTTGGCTTGGCAATTTTTACCAACCGTTCAACATAATCGGCGCTGCGGTTTTTAAGAGTAAGCCACTGTGGTTGACGATAAATTTGTAACAACCCATGATTATACATAAATTGTACCAAAAAATGTGCTGGAAAATCTAGGACATGGTCTATAGGACAACTCCAAATAGCGGCCACCATAGGCAGTAGATAATGATGCCGAAACCAATTTCCACAATTCAGCTTGATCAATAATTCCCGAACGGTCATTTCGGGCTTATCATGGGTAATTGTCACAGCAGTTTGATTAAACCTAATCACATCAACCAACCCACGCCACATGGGAATATTCAATATATTTTGGCGCTGGGCAAACCAACTATTGATTGATCGACCAGCCCATTCCATCTGCCCACTATTGGTTGAGGCCGCAAAAGACATATTACTTGGCTGAATTTCAACTGCAAGCTCGTGAAATAGCCGCAACAAATTTGGGTATGTACGTGTATTAAAAACAATAAAACCCGTATCTACCGGTATTAACCCATGAGCAGTTTCAATTTGAATGGTTCTGCTATGTCCGCCAAGCCTGTTTTCCTGCTCATACAGTGTTATTTGTGCACTATTACGCAAAAAATATGCGGCACTTAGCCCAGCAATGCCCGTGCCGATAACGGCGATCCTTGGTTGATTCTTGTTCATTCCTGTCATGCCCACTCTACCTACCATTAATTTTTACCATTTCGCTACACACTGTGTACCAGACACAGTGTGTATCTATAAAAAAACAAAAACTATTCAAGGGGCGGGCATCATAAATCTATTGTGATGGGGTTAAATAAAAAATAAGGGAAGGCGCTTTATCACCTTCCCCAATAAATACTTATGATTTTATCAATAATGTTATTTAGCCAATATATTTTTCAACAATCAAAATTGTGCCATTCGTACCAATAACCCGTACTTTCTGGCGTATACCCAAATCAGGCCCGCTAACCCGCCATACTGTATCTCCAAGCCTTACCTTGCCCATGCCGTTGGTGATTGGTTCTTCCAGCTCGGCAATACGCCCAATATATTGCTGTCCGCGGCGGTTCAGGGTGTTGTTGTCTTCGCTTTGATTGGGATGGGCGCGAATCCATATGCGCCACCCAATCACAGCCACCAAGCCCAAAACACCCCATATAACCAACTGCCATTCCCAGGTTAAAAAAGGTACTAACAGTAAAACCACCCCTATAACCAATGACGCTGCACCAAACCAAATAAAAAAAGCGCCAGGTACAATAATTTCCATAATTGCCAGCACAAAAGCAAAAATCCACCAGTGCCAAAATTGCAAATGCTGTAAAAAGTCAATCATTTACATGCTCCTTATAATGCCTATTAGCTGTTGCTCCAAGGACCGGTGGTTGTTTTTTGGGATGTACTCATACCAGGCATATTTTTGCCAAGGGCATCTTTGGCTAATTCAGCAACGCCAGCCAGCGCCCCAATAACCCCCGATGCCTCAAGTGGCATCATAATCAATTTCTGATTAGGTGCTGATGCAACATTTTGTAAAGCTTCAACATATTTAATTGCTACAAAGTAATTAATTGCCTGGACATTCCCACCACTAATAGCTTTTGAGACAACTTCGGTTGCCTTAGCCTCGGCCTCGGCACCGCGTTCACGGGCTTCAGCATCGCGAAAAGCTGCTTCACGACGGCCTTCAGCCTCAAGAATAGCGCTTTGTTTTTCACCATCTGCCTTCAAAATGGCGGCTTGTTTTAAACCCTCTGCTTCCAAAATTGCCGCGCGCTTATCCCGTTCAGCCTTCATTTGGCGCGCCATCGAGTCAACCAGATCACGTGGCGGGGCAATGTCTTTAATTTCAATACGGGTAACCTTAATACCCCATGGGGTGGTTGCCTCGTCAACAACTTTTAGTAATTGGTGGTTAATTTTATCGCGCTGTGACAAAAGTTCGTCCAAATCCATGGATCCCATCACGGTACGAATATTGGTCATAGTTAGGTTTAAAACTGCATTTTCTAGGTCACTTACCTCATAGGCTGCCTTGGCAGCGTCTAGCACCTGATAAAAAACAACACCATCAACCGATACCATTGCGTTGTCTTTGGTAATGACTTCTTGTGTTGGCACATCCAGCACCTGTTCCATCATATTCATGCGGGCGCCAATACGATCAATTAATGGAACAATAAGGTTTAAACCAGGACGCAAGGTTTTAATGTAACGCCCAAACCGTTCAACAGTAAACTCATTCCCTTGCGGAACAGA
>CAYPXH010000057.1:0-6104 GCA_964414755.1 uncultured Rhodospirillaceae bacterium
AGGGGGGAAGGCAACTTTCCCCCTTTTTTTATTATACCCTTGCCCCTTCCATTCATATTTAAACGTATAGCACCCCCTAACATATTACCTCATTGCAACATATCGCTTTGGCTTATTTAAAAGCTTATTCATACGCTTATAACACCATATTCCTCACCTTCATGTTCGCTTGATCCTTATTTTAGGATAATTTTGTTTACATTTTCGTTGATATTGTTTTGGTTGTTTTTGCGCATTTGGCTAACCGCTTTAAATGTCATCTATTGACATAATATTTAAAGAAGCGCATGACGAAGGTGAAGATTCAAGCCAAAGGGGTAATAAATTATGGCTAGCAGTTTGCATGTGAGTTTACCGGATGAAATGCGGACATTTGTTGATAAGCGTACCAACGGCAATCATGAATATTCAACCCCAAGCGAATATATTCGCGCTTTAATCCGTCATGATATGGAAAAGCACCTAGAAAAACTTTATGTTTATAATGAATTATTAAAATCTATCGATGACATAAAAAATAACCGAATCTACCCATCTTCTTTTCTTAAAGAAATTAACGAACAACTAGATCAAGAGCTTAATAAAGAATCTTATTAATGGCTGGTAGTACATATTACCTGACGCAGACAGCTATTGCCCATTATACCAAAATCATTAAAGACACAGCCAAACAATGGGGTAAGTTACAAGCGCAGAAATGCCACATAAAATTCGAAGCTGGGTTTCAGGATATCGTAGAATATAACAAAACCTTTCCCAGCCTGACAGAAATAACCGGCACAACTAGCTTTTCTATCCATCATGTTGAACATCTTTATTGCATTCCAGATTTATGATAATAACAAGATTATCATTACCGGTATTTTTCATAAGAATATGAATATCCCAATACACCTAAGAGATTTGCAAAGCATGTCTTGGGAAGAAGTTTCCAATATTCTAGCGGCTTTATTGGCAAAACCTAAACAGCCTTAACGAAATACAAAACACTGATTAGATTCAGACATGAAAAAATCCATATAGCAACTTAGCATATACCTTGCACCCCCCATAAGCTCCCAACACGCAGGCATTTTTTCACCAGCACAGCCCCCGTACATTCCTGGATGCTGGCCACAAATAACCTTTCATTTTTGGTACTACCAAACATTGCCCTTCAACCTGTGTTACTTGATACATTATTTTGTGCTGTCGATAAAAATAGTAAAAGTTCTGCTAACTTTAACCTTTGTTAAAACTGCTGCTGTTCGTGCTGTTGTTCCAGCGACACAATATTCGATAAACTACTTCTGTTTTTTATCTATTCGGTTTTTTCTTGTCCTAATCGCCAGAACCCAGCACCGTTATTTACCAACCCCCCATATTTTATTGGCCTTGAAAATAAAGTTGTGAACGCCCTTAAGGACTCGCCCTCAATAATCATTCCTGGTTCATCATACCTTGTATTGCTTGGGGTTCGAATCGCTGTTTGAATCGCTGTTTGAATCAAAGGGCTGCACGTTGGGCGCATGATGTACAGAACAATGCAAGCAAGGAAATAGGCAATATAATTTAATGGGTACAATTTTTGGGCCACGTAGGCCCGCTATTTTGGGGGATACCCCCAAACAACATCGAACAAGCACCACAAAAAAACAAGCCCCAACTTAAGTACAAGATGGGGCCTATTTTACCTTCTGGGTGTGCATAGTATGCTTTTATTTTTATCGTAGGATATCTATAAACATGGTGTCATTATACGATAGAAAAAGCAAGACCTTTTTTGCATATTTTTTAATTAATTGATAAAATCAGCCTGGAAAGCCAATTCCCCAAACCAATTTCTGGTTTGGGGAATGATAATCCAAACCTACCGGCAATTAACATTAACCATCATCATACCCGTGATTCGGGTAACAACCAATGGCCCACTACCCATGGCAATATCACTTGTGCCGTCACAGGTAGCCATATCATCGGTCGATGTATTGCCCGTACTAGCAGCATTAATTGTGGTGGCCATACCGGTGAGACGATAACCGATTAGCCAACCGCTGGTCTTTGTATTTTGGATGGTAATACTTACGGCGTTGCTTACAACAACACCATCTTGGGTGTTGCGACCACTCAAGACTAATCCTTGAAGAGTAACATTAGCACTGCTGTCGACAAGCACACCACGACCGGCCGTCATAGCCGTTTGATTAACGACCGCGTCTTGAATCAGGACGCTGTCTGATGCAAAAATGGCAATCCCGGGGCCTCCAGCATTAACAATACTTACATTCTTAGCAGTTGCTGTACCCGAATTATTTCTAAAAACCAGACCACCATTACCAGCAGCTTGAATAATTGCCCCTTCAATTTTGGCGCCGGTTGAACCCGCCTCAAAAAGAATACCATTACTAGCAAGTACCACGTTATTACCCGTGTTCGAGACTGAAACATTTTTTAACTCGGCATTTTTGGAATTGTTAAATACAATACCATCGCGCTGCACGGCCATCGCCCCCTGGCCGGTATTATTAACCCGCACATCTTCAAGCTTAATACCGTCGGAATTAAGTACATCAAAGCCACGCAAGCCAGTTGTGTTAATAGTGATATCCTTAAAAAGCCCGGTCATCCCACCATTAGATGAAGCAACTAAAATGCCTCGTGCACCTGCATCAAAAACCGTTACACCGGTTAGTTTGGCCTCAGTCGAGCTGTTGTCAACAGTGATCGCATCTTGGATAATGTAACGAACATCAATCTTGGTAAGGCTAGCATTCTGCGCATTGGTTAGGCGTACGCCCCGATCGGTTATTTTTGTCATGGCTGCATTCCGACCAAATACTTGAATATTATCGAGAACTACATCATTAGAGCTGCTAACCAAAACACCATCTAGGTCGGCAGCTTCAACATAAATTCGCGTGGCCTGTCCCCGATGACTACTCCCCACAAAAGCTAACCCAGTGTTACCGGCATTCACGCTTCTGAGATTATTAAGCTTAGCATCAGTTGAATTGTTAAAAACATAACTGCTATTGGTAGAATTTGATGCCGTTAGGTCGCTTAGTTGCGCTCGGTGCGATCCATTAACGAACAAGAACGAATTATCCCCACCCCGAATATCTAAATTCCTGAACACCATATCGGTTCTACCATCAACCACAAAAACATTATTGGCCATATTGGTTTGGTTAATGGTTGGGCGGCTTCCATCCATGGTGAAAGTAAAGCTACGACCACTGGTTGCCCCACGCAGATTCATAACCGTTCCACCCCCAATAACCTGAACGTTGCTGGCCCCAACATTTTGGGTGGCGCTAACATCAATAACACCTTTGCTTCCGTCATAGACCACAACACTGTGCTGGGGTGCGGTGTTGAGAACCATGCCCGGATTCATGGTATCGCGGTTAATAAACCGCACCTGGCTTATGGCCACATTGGCGGGATTATCGGCATTAATTGCCCCTTCGCGCCCAACCAACACACTGGCCTGTTCCTGCATGCGGTTTCTTGGGTTCATCCGTTCGGGCGTTTGCATTAATTTGCGGCGCAGATAGGTGGTTGTTCCCTCGCCGGCACCACCAAACTGATAGCTGATGCCAAAACCAAACAGCGCATCGGTTCCTCGTCCGCCCTTAGTTTCATGCCGCAGTTTAACATTTGCCTGCATCAACACATTTTCGCCAAATGGAATTAGAAAATCTACCCCACCACTAAATCCCCGAACATCGCGCTCATTACGCCGCTTAAACAGGTGGGCACCACCGGCAATTTCAATATCGATATCCTCTAAAAATGGTAGGCGGTAGGCAACACGTACATCACCACCCCAGTTACTAACCTCATGCTTATTCCCATAATTTTCAATTACCAAATCACACACCCGCGCTGGGCCTGGATTGCACGAACCAGGGGTACGGTCAACCAACACAGGTTGACCATATTCTGTTCCTTTAATGCTTTGCCGGCTTTTGCCAAGTGGGGCATAGCCATTAACCCCAAGTGAAACCGGGCCAACCACCAATTCAAGACCAGCCGTTGCCCCATAAAACCAATTATTTTTGTCTGCACGCCAGGTTTCAGCACTTATATGTCCACCAACCATCATCTCACCATAACCTGGCAAGGCACGGTACCCAAGGCCTAAGCTAAACTCTGGGTCGTTTTTACGATAATTGGCCCCTGCCATTCCATACATCATATGGCTTAAGCCATCGGTAAAAAATGGCATCATCACATCGGTGCCAAAGCCCCAACCATCATCACGCTGCCCACCAACCCCAACGCTTCCACCAAATTGTGCATAAGCGGCGCCACTGGTCATACACATAATTGCAACACCGGCACGTAAAATATTTTGAAGTTTCATGATCCTAGTTCCTTATATAGTCCTATAATGTAGTCTGTTTCGATCTAGTCGTCTTATATGGGGCTTATAGATTTTTATGGTATCTATATTAATTTGGGGCATTATAGATAAAATTATTTTATATTTCTATAATTATTTTTATTTTACCTATCCATGTTTTGGCACTCGGTTAATATTCTAACTGGGCTTAACACCTGGTCATTGCCAACCAAACAAATTGCTGGCCACGATTTTGTCTTTTCCCAAAAGACCAAGAAAAAGAACTGGGCAACACAGAAAAACAACTTAAACAAACGGGTTGGTTGATAATCAAATAATACTTGCCGGCACGGTGTGAATACCCGTAATATGGTGCCTGTTGTTGGCACAATATAAAAACATGCGGTTTTGTGTTGTTTTTTAGTAGCATATAAGCACGCAATAAATATATAACAGGGCTAGGGATATAAAAAAACATGGTTCTTCCGAAGATTCAAACCTATAGAGATCTTGATCGGTTATCGGGCTTTTTGGACAAGGCAATTAAAAGAACCTTCGTTGTCGACGCAGGGCGGGTGGCACCGTGTCGCTGGCGTTCGTATGATTACGAATTTGTTGATGGCGTATGGCGTTTACATGATACGTCAATTGGCTTTCGTGAATTTGGCGGTCAGCAGGTGGTGTACCACGAAGGAGACCCAGTTTGGGAAATGGGCTATCATGGGATGATACGGAACACCAGTTTTCCTGAAGAAAAAATTTTGGGCTTTCTGAAACGGGCTTTGTTTAATCGCGATCAAATTCTGAATATGCCGCGTGGCCCAGCTTTGTACATCGAACCGGGTAAAAAATGGAAATATACCAACAAAAGCGATGGGCAACTGGACGAATTTATTGGCAGGGAACAAATTCTGATTGCTGATGATATAGCCTATATTATGAATTATCATGGCGGGCTGCTGCTGGAATAAGCAATTACAAAATTTTCAACCCTGTTTTATTACCGGCACCCAACAGCCGCTGAGTGAAATTCTTACCCCCCGATACAATCATATCAGTGATTGGTTGGTTATATTCATGTGCCCCATTACCCCTAATAACACGGTTTGGCATAGGGTGTATTTTTAATATTTCCAATTACTGTATTGTTAAGATGTTGGCACAACCATTACCACACGGTCATTACTGGTAATTGATTTTTAATTTAACCATCCTTATGATCTGGCATGGTGTTAGCGTATTTTATTCACCACAATATCCTTTTATCTCAAGCACCTTTTGATGCCTAAACCTTAAAGCCAGGCCTTAAAGCTTGATATGTTTTGATATCGTGGCATTTGATATTACGACACTGAATCATTGGTTGGGGTAATTATTGGGTTACACGGTTACTACCCAAGAGGAGGTTTTATGTTCGCCATTGCTATTATTCGCTATCGCCGCCCATTTGAAGATGTTGCCCCTATTATCGATGATCATCGTGCCTATTTGCGGCTGATGCAGCAACAAGGGTATTTAATTGCTTCTGGGCCGTTTTCGCCGCGGCATGGCGGCGCATTGCTGTTGCATGTTCCCGATGGTAACCCCCAATTGCTTGACCGTATCCGTGACGACGACCCCTTTACAAAAACCAATGTTGCCCAGTACGAAATATTGATGTGGCTGCCCAATATTGGTCTTGAAAAACTGCAATCTTTGGTTAGCACCGTGGTGTAAAATAACAAAACCCGATTTTTAGAAAATACACCCAACCAACCCAAATAAAAAGGCCGACTAT
>CAYPXH010000058.1:0-5693 GCA_964414755.1 uncultured Rhodospirillaceae bacterium
GTGTAGCTCAATTGGCTAGAGCACCGGTCTCCAAAACCGGGGGTTGGGGGTTCGACTCCCTCCACTCCTGCCACAAACAGGCAATTATACCAATTTTCATAAGGCAAGAATTAAGAGTGCTAGGATTCTTTGTTGTGTTGGATGAATCTTTTCCCTTGACTTATCGGAATAACTCTGCCAAAAAAACCAAGTTTTTAACAGCCGGTATACCCCATGAAATTGTTCCAATTTTATCGACAAGTGGTGCAAGAAACTAAAAAAGTTACTTGGCCAACAAGACGTGAGACATTGATTACCGCGCTAATGGTGCTTATTTTATGTACGTTGGCCGCGCTTTTTTTCTTTTTGGCAGACCAATTGTTTGCCTACGTTATAGGCCTTATCGTTGGCTAAATTAAGGATGGAGTAGATCTGTGGCTTTACGTTGGTATGTTGTTCACGTTTATTCGGGTTTTGAAAAAAAAGTTGCTGCTTCAATTCGTGAGCAGGCACAAAAAAAGGATATGAGCGATAAATTCGCTGAAATTTTGATTCCAACGGAAGAAGTTGTTGAAGTTCGCCGTGGAGCCAAAGTAAATGCCGAACGCAAATTTTTTCCTGGTTATGTCCTGGTTAAAATGGATCTAAGCGATGATACCTGGCACCTTGTAAAAAGTACGCCTAAGGTAACGGGGTTTTTAGGTAGTAAAGATAAACCATCGCCAATTTCTGAGGAAGAGGCAAAGCGCATTATAACCCAGATGAAAGAGGGTGTTGAGCGTCCGAAAAGCTCGGTATCGTTTGAGGTGGGCGAGCAGGTGCGTGTTACAGACGGGCCTTTTGCTTCGTTTAATGGGATGGTTGAGGGGGTTGATATTGAAAAAAGCAGGTTGCGGGTTGCCGTGTCAATATTTGGGCGTGCTACACCTGTTGAGTTAGAGTATTCACAAGTTGAAAAAGTTGCCTAAGGCAATTGTTTTTATGGTTTTGGCGGAAGACTTGGCCAGAGTTGTTTGACCGCCCTTTCAGAAATATAACGCCGTAACATCTGGCATTATGGCTGCTATTGGAATGGAGTATACATATGGCAAAAAAAATTGTGGGATATATTAAGCTGCAAGTTGCGGCAGGTAAGGCAAACCCATCCCCACCAATTGGTCCTGCGCTTAGCCAGCGCGGTCTTAATATTATGGAATTTTGTAAAAGTTTTAACGCGCAAACACAGGGGATGGAAGCAGGTATGCCTATTCCTGTTGTTATTACTTGTTTTTCTGACAAGTCATTTTCTTTTGTAATGAAAACACCGCCCGTAAGCTATTTTCTATTAAAAGCTGCTGGGTTGGCCAAAGGCTCGCAAACCACCGGTAAGGATTTTGTGGGTAAAATTTCGCTTGAGGAAGTGCGGCTAATTGCTCAAAAGAAAATGGCTGATATGAATGCGAATGATTTAGAATCGGCTGTATCAATGGTTAAAGGGTCTGCCCGGTCTATGGGTATTGAAGTGGTGGAGTAAGATAATGGCGCAGGTTGGAAAAAGATTAAAGAAAGCCTATGAACTGATTGACCGCAATAAGTCATATTCGTTGGACGAGGCTGTAAAGTTAATTAAGAAAACATCTTCGGCAAAATTCGATGAAACCGTTGAGATTGCGATGAATCTTAGCATTGATCCTAAGCAAGCCGAACAATCAGTTCGTGGTGTTGTGCAATTACCACATGGAACTGGTAAAAGCGTGCGGGTTGCTGTTTTTGCCAAACCAGAAAAAGCCAAGCAGGCATTAGAAGCTGGTGCCGATCTTGCTGGTGCAGACGATTTGGCCGAAAAAGTATTGGCTGGCCAAATTGACTTTGATCGCTGTATTGCTACGCCAGATATGATGGGTGTTGTTGGCAGGCTTGGTAAAGTTCTTGGCCCCCGTGGATTGATGCCGAACCCAAAACTTGGCACTGTTACTGCTGATGTTGTACAGGCTGTTAAGGCGGTAAAGGGCGGTCAGGTTGAATTTCGAGCGGAAAAAACAGGCATCATACATGCAGGTGTTGGTAAGGCTAGTTTCAGTGAGAAAGCTTTGACTGATAATATTAAATTTTTTATTTCAGCAATTCAAAAATCGAAGCCATCGGGTACCAAAGGTACGTATGTTCGTAAAATATCTTTAAGCTCAACAATGGGGCCTGGATTAAAGTTAGAGCTTTCGGCAATGGCTGACATGAATGTGGGTTGATGTTAAAAAAAGTTTTTCGAGGTAACTCGAAAATGGTCGGGGTTAATCTCGGCCGTCTTCCTGTCCAAAGACTGCAGGGGTTAAGATGGTTTAAGCCATTCTTAACTTAAAAGTCCCCTGCATAGGAAAAGAAGAAGGATAATAATGTCCATCAAAATTGATGATGGTTTTGTGATCTTAGCTTCCAGGACAGGTGACAAAATGTTTTTTCACGGTGTGTGAAAAAACAAAAGCTAACCATATCAGGATTAAATCTGGTATATTTTTTGGAGAATGTCCGTGAATCGAACAGAAAAAGAAGCACTGATCGAATCTTTGCGACAAGACTTAAACAAAGCAGGTGTGGTTTTGGTAACCCGCAATGCTGGTTTAACTGTTGCCGAGGTTTCTGATTTGCGTAAACAAGTGCGCAAATCTGGTGCAACTTATAAGGTTGCCAAAAATCGGTTAGCCTGTATCGCCTTGGAAGGAACAAAGTTTGAAAAAGCAAAGGTAATGTTTAAAGGTCCAACCGCCATGGTTTGTGCCGATGAACCAATTGCCATTTCCAAAGTTATCAGTGCCTTTACAGCAAGTAACCAAAAGTTATCGATTGTTGGGGGCTGTTTGGATGGTCAGTTGTTAGATGACAAAGCGGTTAAAACCCTTTCTACTTTACCATCGCTTAACGAACTGCGCGCCAAAATTATTGCTATTCTGCAAACACCAGCAACCCGTGTGGTTACTGTATTGCAAGCTCCTGCAACCCAAGTAACTCGGGTTGTTGGTGCTTATAGCAAAAAAGAACAGGCTGCCTAAAAACTACTATTATTTTGATGAAAATTATTAAGGAGATTAAAATGGCTGACTTACAGCAATTAGTAACAGAATTATCTAAACTTACCGTTTTGCAGGCCGCTGAATTAAGCAAAATGCTTGAGCAAGCTTGGGGTGTTTCCGCTGCGGCGCAGGTTGTGGCTGCTCCATCTGCTGGTGGCGCTGCTGCTGGTGCTGCACCTGCTGCTGAGAAAGATGAATTTACCGTTGTCTTGGCAAATGCTGGTTCAAACAAAATTAACGTCATTAAGGAAATTCGTGCTATTACTGGCTTGGGTCTGAAGGAAGCAAAAGACCTGGTTGATGGTGCGCCTAAGACTGTTAAGGAAGGTGTCAGCAAGGCTGATGCAAACGAAATGAAGAAAAAGCTTGAAGATGCTGGTGCAAAAGTTGAATTGAAGTAATTATGCACTGATCGGGGTCTGCCATGCAGGCCCCGTATGTAAAGGCTTTGGCTGATATATGCGCTTGGCCTGTTTCTGTTTTTAAAGGACTAGAGTTGTTTAAAAAGCGGATTGTTTTTTGTTAACATTGTCATGATCATGGTTGGATCATTTGGCATTCGTATATTATATTATTGCTTTTGTATTTAAATTTGTTGGCTTATCAGGCGGGATTATCACATGACAAAAACACTAGCTGGTCGTAAAAGAATTCGCAAAAGTTTTGGCCGAATTCCTGAAATTATTACCATGCCGAATCTGATTGAGATGCAAAAAAATTCATATGATCAGTTTCTGCAAATTCATATTAAGCCAGAAAATCGTCAAGACATCGGATTGCAAGAAGTTTTTAAGTCGGTGTTTCCGATTCATGACTTTGCCGGGAAATCCGAACTGCAATTTGTTAATTACGAGTTTGATGAGCCGAAATATGACGTTGATGAGTGTCAGCAGCGTGGAATGACCTTTGCTTCACCACTTAAAGCAACATTAAGGCTTATTGTCTGGGATATTGAAGAAGTGACGGGCGCTCGTTCGATCCGCGACATTAAAGAACAAGAAGTTTACATGGGCGATATGCCGTTGATGACCAACAAAGGCACATTTATTGTCAATGGTACGGAACGTGTTATTGTTAGTCAGATGCACCGTTCACCCGGTGTTTTTTTTGATCATGATGGTGGTAAAACCCATGCATCAGGTAAATATTTGTTTGGTGCCCGCGTTATACCTTACCGTGGTTCATGGTTAGATTTAGAATTTGATGCTAAAGACACTTTGTTTGTTCGTATTGATCGCCGCCGCAAATTGCCAATGACAACGTTTTTGATGGCTTTGTGGAATGACAAAGTTGACCAATTAGTTGCCAAAGGTAAAACCCCTGATGAACAGCAGATTAGGTTTGGTGGAATGACGCCCGAACAGATTCTGCAAACTTTCTACGGACAAGTTACCTATGTTCATAATAAGAAAAAAGGTTGGCAAACCGCTTTTAACCCGACCCGCTTGAAAGGGGTCAAGCTTACGCATGATTTTATTAATGCTGCTAATGGCGAGGTTTTAGTTGAAGCTGGAACAAAAATTACGCCGCGTGTTTTAAAAAAATTGGAAGAGTCCGGGGTAAAGAACCAGCTGGTAACAGTTGCTGAACTTGTTGGCAAATATGCTGGTGCTGATATTATCAACGAAAAAACAGGCGAAATATATGTCGAAGCCGGGGATGAATTAACCGAAGAGCTTATGAGTAAGCTTGAAAAAAACGGTTTGCAAGAAATCAGTGTTCTTGCTATCGATCATATAAATGTTGGTCCTTATTTGCGCAACACTTTGTATGCTGATCGCAACCGCACCCGTGAAGACGCTTTGCTAGATATTTACCGTGTTATGCGTCCCGGTGAGCCGCCAACAGTTGATGCCGCTAATGTGTTGTTTAACGGGTTGTTTTTTGATAGCGAGCGTTATGATTTGTCGGCAGTTGGGCGTGTTAAGATGAATTCGCGCTTAAATCAGAAAACAGATGACCAGGTTCGTGTCCTGCGCAAGCAAGATATTATTGCCATTGTTCGGATGATGCTGGATCTTAAAGATGGTCGCGGTGAGGTTGATGATATTGACAATCTTGGCAACCGACGCATTCGTTCGGTAGGTGAGCTGTTGGAAAACCAATACCGTATTGGGTTGTTGCGTATGGAGCGCGCTATACGTGAACGCATGGGTTCTGTTGAAATTGACACGGTGATGCCGCATGACTTAGTGAACGCTAAGCCGGTTGCAGCGGTTGTTCGTGAATTTTTTGGTTCTTCCCAACTTTCCCAGTTTATGGATCAAACCAACCCGCTATCAGAGATTACCCATAAGCGACGCCTGTCGGCTTTGGGGCCAGGCGGCTTAACGCGTGAACGCGCTGGTTTTGAAGTTCGTGACGTACACCCAAGCCATTACGGCCGTATTTGTCCAATCGAAACACCAGAAGGACCAAATATTGGGTTAATTAATAGTTTGGCAACCTATGCGCGTGTTAATCAGTATGGTTTTATTGAGACACCATATCGTAAAGTTGTACAAGGTGTTGTCAGCCCGGATATTGTTTATTTACCAGCGATGGAAGAGGACAATCAGGTTATTGCCCAGGCCAATGCTAAAATAGATGCTAAAGGCCGGTTAGTAGAAGATTTCGTACAATGCCGTTTGGGTGATGATTTTGTGCTACGTCGTCCTGAAGATATTCACT
>CAYPXH010000059.1:0-1317 GCA_964414755.1 uncultured Rhodospirillaceae bacterium
ATTAATTGAACATCAAAACAAATTGTGGCGCGCCATTAAGATACATCACGCACAAAAGGCGCAGGGCGAGTCTTATTTGCAAATGGATTTACGCAATATTAAAAATGGCACCAAATTAAGCGAGCGCTTTCGCTGGACCGAAATAGTTGAACTGGTCAAACTTGATGAAAGAACCTATCAGTTCTTGTACGGCAGTGGTGATGATTTCACATTTATGGACACAGAAAATTACGATCAAATAACTGTTAATCGCGATCTTATTGGCGATGCCGCACTTTTCTTGCAAGAAGGGATGGTTGTCAATATTCAAACCCACGAAGGCCAACCGGTTAACGTTGCTTTGCCACAAACAGTGACCATGGAAATTGTTGAAGCCGATCCCGTGGTTAAGGGACAAACGGCTTCATCATCATATAAACCGGCCAAGCTGGTTAATGGTGTTCGTATTATGGTTCCACCCCATATTGGAAGTGGTGTTCGGGTTGTTGTTAATACTGATGATTCAAGCTATGTTCGCGTAGCTAAAGACAAAGAATAGGTCAGGATTATTGTGCAATTTACGCCAGTTTTATCCCCGGTCATGAATGTTATGATCAAAGCCGTTTTTAAGGCTGCGCGCAGCCTTAAACGCGATTTTGGTGAAGTTGGCCATTTGCAGGTGTCTGTTAAGGGACCTGGTGATTTTGCTACCGCTGCAGATCTTCGTGCCGAGAAAATTTTGTCCGAAGAATTATTAAAGGCCAGGCCAACTTATGGGTTTTTGGGCGAAGAATCGGCTGAAATAATAGGTTCTGAGCCTGATTGCCGTTGGATTGTCGATCCATTAGATGGTACAAGTAACTTTATGCACGGGTTGCCGCATTTTGCCATATCGGTTGCGCTTGAGAAAAATGGCGACATGGTTGCTGGCGTTATTTATGATCCTGTTAAAAATGAACTGTTTCGCGCCGAAAAGGGGGGTGGGGCTTTCCTGAATGATCAGCGGCTGCGTGTTTCATCGCGTAAAAAGCTTGACGATTCATTGCTTGCGACTGGTATTCCCTTTCAGCAGGCTGCAAAACAGCCTGAATTTCTGCAACAATTACACATGGTTATGCCTAAGGTAGCTGGCGTGCGCCGCTGGGGTGCAGCAGCTTTGGATATGGCCTATGTTGCCGCGGGTCGGTATGAGGGGTATTGGGAAAATACCGTATCTCTGTGGGATATTGCTGCTGGTATTGTAATTGTTCGTGAAGCTGGCGGCAAAGTTACCGATATTGAGGGACAGAATAATTTTACCAACCGGTCGGTTGTTGCAACCAACGGCCATTTGCATAC
>CAYPXH010000059.1:1417-5666 GCA_964414755.1 uncultured Rhodospirillaceae bacterium
GTCATCAGTTCTAGGCACGTTAAGGCGCAGACCAGAATATATCCTGCCGCCGTCGGTGTAGGGGGGACGGCGGCAGCGGACGCCAAAGGCGCCCGTTACCGGGGCTTGGGTTGGGGTGGGGTAGCCCCGGTAACTTGTCTGAGGGGGTTTTCCCTCAAGCCTTCAAAAGCATGTTCCCATTATAACTTAACCATCTTGGTAAATCAAGTTGTGTTGTTGGAAAAGATTAAAAGCACCTTAAGCGGCAGATTGGCAAAAAAGAACTTTATATCCTAAACAAATGATGTGACACAGCAACAATCATGAACCATTATATAAATCTGAAAAGCAACAAAACAATCTAAGATCACAATAATATTGGCTTAATATATTTTCTTGAAACAGGCTTTAAGTGGTTGATCAGGCAAAACATACCGTTATCAATATTACCCTTGATGTCCATTTCATCTGCTAATTAAAAAACGATCTTATCAAGGCTGGCTGGGGGACTTGGATTCGAACCAAGGTTGACGGAGTCAGAATCCGTAGTCCTACCACTAGACGATCCCCCAATTGGTAGAATTTAGCATAGCTATAGGCAATTTTATCCTAAAAAGCAAGATCACTTCTATCTAATTGGCCATTTGGCCATAAGCTTTTGGCGTAATTAGTAGCGGTCGGATAACACCAAAAGCATGTTTCAATAATACGAAAAAATTGAAATATCTGGCTTGGTTAATAGGTAAGGTGCTTTTCAATATTGAGCGGTACTGTAGCCAGGCAGTCGGCAATACGTTTACCTGCTTGCCCATCGCCATACAGTAAATCGGTTGCCGGTTTGGGATTTTGCATATGGCGATGCACGGCCTTAATAATTTCTTGATGATTATAACTAACATCAAGAACGTTTTGGCCACGTTCGCGGCCAAACTGTCTGGTTCCAATGTTGATCGCGGGCACACCTAAATAACTGCATTCACGAATGGCCACGCTTGAATTGCCAATAATTGCATGGCTTCCTTTAAGCAATTTTAAAAATTCAACTGGAGGCAAATTTTTAAAAAAATGCACATTTTTTAATTGTCCAGATTCACGAAAAGCCCTAATTCCTTTAGATGTTCCGTCTGATCCAGCATCCACATTCGGCCAAAACCATAAGGTTGGAATGTTTAGTTGTGCAACAGCTTTTAATGTTTCTTCAATATGAAGCCGAGATTCTTTATATTCGGTTGTTACAGGATGCTGCATCACAACCAAATACCCTTTGGATAGATCAAATCTTGGGCCAACACCACCGTATAAACTAAATATGTCGCCAACAAGCGGCATTGTTTTCAATGCTTCATAAGCAATATCAATCGATGGGCAGCCGGTAACATAAACAGCTTCTGGTTTTTCACCCATGCGGATAACCCGCTCGCGGGCACGCGATGTGCAAACCAAGTGTATATCGGCCAATTTGGTAATAGCATGACGCACTTTTTCATCAATTGATCCGGTGACCTCGCCACCTTGTAGGTGAACAAGCGGAATATTCATATAAGACGCTGCAACCGCCGTTGCCATTGTTTCAAAGCGGTCAGCAATTGTTACAACCATGTCTGGCTTAAGATTATCAAAAACGGTGGCTAATTCCGCCAACCCAAACCCGGTCGATTTTGCCGATGTTACCAAATTTTCGCCTTCCAGAATCATATATACTTGCCGGTCAACTTTAAAACCTTCTTTTTCGATCACTTTAACGGCATTACCATATAAATCGAGAAGAGCAGATGCGGCCACAACAAGTTGCAATTTTAAATCTTTGTGTTGTTGAATAGCTTGTAGTGCTGATTTTACACGGGAATAACTGGGGCGCGCTGTAATAACAACGCAAACATTTCTGGTCATTATTCGACATCTTTCTCAAGAATTTGTTGGTCTTTGTTAATAGCACTGCGTAAACGCCGGCCGATTAATTTCGAAAAATCTTCAGCACCAAGGCCACCACCAGGTTTTTTAAGGGCTAAATCGGCACCAGATAATTGATGTCCTGGCGCTAAATTGTGCCGTGCAACGATGCTTTTCATAAAAATTTGCCGCAACGGGGCTGCATGTTCGCCCAGAATTTGTTTGTTAACAGGATTGGCCAGCATTTTTTCAATAAACCGAACGCCCTGAACAAGTTGTTTTAATTCTTGGGTATTTACCGATGCAATAACATCTGGCCCAAACATTTCATGGCTTAGGGTTACGTGAACCTCCAGAACCTGGATACCCAATGTTGCAGCGGCCAAGCCAGCATAAAGAGTGGCCGAATGGTCACTAAGGCCTACAGCTGTTTGATAACGTTTTCTGTAAATGTCAATCACATTCAAACCAACCGCTTCAGGCGGGCAGGGGTAAATGGTGGCGCACTGCATTAGGGCCAGTGGATTTCCCCAACCCTTAACTTGGGCAACAATCCGGTCAATTTCAGGCAGGTCACTCATACCCGTTGAAAGCATTATAGGTTGTTTGGTAGCAGCAATTTGCTCAAGCATTTGTACATTGTTAATCTCGCCCGACGCTATTTTCCAGCCAGCAACACCAACTTTTTTTAATAAATCAACGGCCTCAAGCGAGAAAGGAGAACTTAAGAACAGCAACCCTTTTTCAGTGGCATGATCTTTAAGTCCTTGCCATTGACTTTCCGTAAATTCCATGCGTCGCCAATAATCATACCGGCTGGCATCTTGTAGGCTGAATTTCTTCCGCCAAGGCTCGCCCGGGGTGCTTTCAGCCGCGGCAATATGGGTTTGAAATTTAATTGCATCAGCGCCAGTTTTGGCAACGGCGTCAATAAAAGCGTGTGCCATGCCCAGACTGCCATCATGGGATTGTGCTACCTCGGCAATAATGGTGCAGTTGCGGTTGGCTTGATTATGTAACCATGTGCTCATGAAAGATGTCCTTTATTCTGTTGCTGGTTGCGCTGAAATATAAATTCAGCCCATTCCAAATCGATGGGTTCATCAATATTGACAACAGTACCGTTAATTAAGATACCGACACAATTTTCTTCAATAATCTGTCCTTTATCAACCAAAGTTGATCGCCAGGCACAATAATAAAGACCATTGCGGGTGTAGTAAGCGGGAATGGATTGCCGATTGGAATGTTTAGCCCCATCTGCCATCAGGAAATGCACAACCTGGCGTTCGTCCATCGTTAAGGTTTTTTGCGGTGTGTAATGGCCGGGCACACGGCTAATCGAGGTTGCGGCGGCATAGCCCCCGTTAATCATGGTATCAACCATTCTTTCCATATCGGCCGTATTGCGAAAAGGAGAGGTTGGCTGTAGCAGGATTGAAATATCGAATTTTGTTTTCCAATGTTGTTCGCTGGCTTGCCAGGCATGTTTCCAGGCATCGGCACCTGCTGCGGTATCGGTTGCCAAGGCGGCCGGTCTTAGAAACGGTACATCAAGGCCGTATTTTTTACCTTCGGCGGCAATCTCGGCATCATCGGTGCTTAAAACAATCCGGTCAATCCACGGCAAAGTTTGGGCGAACAAAATACTATGACCAACCAGGCTGTGGGGACCAATTTTGCGCAAATTCTTGCGTGGAATTCCCTTGCTGCCACCACGGGCTGGAATTACCGCCAGAATAGAATGATTCTTTCGCATAATAAACGAATAGCCTTAGTGTTATTTAACTTCATTACCAAGCTTATCAATTTCTTGTTTTAGCTGAAGCTTTTGGCGTTTTAACTCAGATAAAAGCTTTTGATCGGGTGCTGGTCGTGCCATTTCAAGGCGAATTTTTTCTTCAAGTTGCTGGTGACGATTTTTTAATTGATCGGCATGCGCTTTAATAGACATGGAATATATTTCCTTTCGACAAATAAATGTATTCATTATGGCTATTATAGCCACTTTTGTAAACAGCCAACACAAAAAACAAGACAAGAAAATTATCGTGAAGTGGGCTTTAATAAAAGCTTCCAAATATTTATCAGGAAAATTTGTAAGGTGGTTGCCAAAAGCCAAAAATTCTTGCACGCTTGTGCCCAGCATTTGTGAAATGGCGTCAGGTAGAATAACGGAAATACATACTTGTTATGATTTTTTAGCAAATATGCGTAATGCTTTAAATAAAAAATGTTGCTTTCTGCAGCTAAGCTATTCTATAGATAAGGTTCGTTGATCAAACATCATCCGGAGGGGTGGCCGAGCGGCTGAAGGCGCACGCTTGGAAAGCGTGTATATGGCAACATATCGCGGGTTCGAATCCCGCCCCCTCCGCCA
>CAYPXH010000060.1:0-4889 GCA_964414755.1 uncultured Rhodospirillaceae bacterium
AAGGCGGCATTCGTGAAATTGCCTTTCAGCAAGAACCATGGGCAATTGTTTGGGCAGCGCTTGAAGATGGTGGTTTAGCCGGCCTAACATATTTGCGGGAACAAGAAGTTGTTGGCTGGCATCGCCACCGGTTGGGTGGGCAACAGGTGCGGGTTTTATCAATCGCGTCGATTGCCGGTTTTGCCCAAGATGAATTATGGTTAGCTGTATGTCGCGGCAAAGATGCCAACGCCGTTTTAAGCATCGAGGTACTTGAAAGCGAATTTCAGCCAACCAGCGCAACCCAAGACAGCAACCAGGCATTCTTTGTTGATAGCGGCCTTACTTATGATGGCCCCGCAACACGCCGCATTCGTGGGCTTGATCATTTGGTGGGACAAACGGTACAAATTTTGGCCGATGGGGCAACCCACCCTGATCTTGTCGTAGATTCTGGGGGTTTTATTAGTCTTGATCGCCAAGCACGCCTGGTACAAGTTGGGCTGGGTTATGAAAGCGTTTTGGAAACGATGGATTTAGAAGCACCTTTGGCCGATGGATCGGCACAGGGTCGTCCCAAGCGCATTACCAGGGCAACGGTTAAATTGTTACACAGTTTGGGTGGAAGCGTTGGTTTTGACCCCGATAATTTAGAACAAATTCCATTCCGCGAGGGTAAAATGCCCATGGATCAAAGCCCACCCCTTTTTACCGGAGATAAGCGGGTGGTTTTTCCCAAAGGGTGGGACCGAATAGCCCGGGTTATGGTGCGGCAACAACAGCCATTACCCATGACGGTACTGGCAATTGTTCCACAGCTAAGCATTATGGATGTTTAGCAATCATTACATCCAACATTTATATGTAATCAAGCCGCCTTAAAGGGCGGTTTTTTTTATAAGAAAGGACCTGATAATGGCCGGGAATGAACAAAAAATAGAAAAAATTGTGGCAGGCGGGGGCATGGGTGCCGGTATTGTGGGTGTGGGCAAAATGCTTGGGGTTGACGGGGGTGGTATAGACGCAACGATGGGTGGCCAGGGGGTTAAAATAGGGGTGCGTTCGGATACGTCTTTGCCTTCGTTAAAACCAAGTACGGCTGGGGAAGAGATAAACGGTTTTGGAAAGGTGCTAGAGCATGTGGTGCAGGGCAAGGTTTTGCCAAAAGGGTTAAGCAGCAATTTGCTTGAAGAAGCGGATTTATTGCGGCATAGCCAGGGATTGGAACAACAGGCACGTGCAGCCGGCGAAGTTAACCGCCGCGCCGCGCAGCAATTGCCAAGCATTTTAGGACAGTTGCGCAACATGGCATCGGGCGCGGTGTTGGCGGCGCAGCAGCGTTGGAGCATGGATAAAGGCCTAAGCCTGATTAAAATGGCGGGTAGCGATGGTTTGCTGGATAGCAATCAGGCGACATTAATGGCCGAGACATACCAAAATGGCATGCGGCAGGATCGGCTTAATCAATTGCTGGAAGAAAACCCAGCAGATGCCGAACGACAAATGCAGGAAGATCCATTGCTTCAGGAAATGAAACAGGAAGAACGCGAACTGTTTCTTAAGCGGCTTGCCCGCCGTCGTGAAACACAGCCCCTGGATCAGGCCTGGCGCCAGGTACGTATGCCACAAGCGCACAATAGGCTGGAACAAACGATGCAGCAATCGGATTATTACATCAAACAAGCGCAGGAAGGTTTATTGCCACCGTCTTTGTTGGGTGATTTAGAGGTGCGCCGCGCATTGCCGGCATTTACCATGAATTTGGTTGGGCAGTTCAGCAGCACAGCCATGAAACAAAGCGCCCGGCATCAAGCCTATATTACCCGGATGCAGCAGGGGGTAGAAACCACCCCGCTTGATCCCAGCAACCAAGATGATGTGAACGCAGCAGATTATTATTACCAGCTTAGCTATGGCAATACCCCCCCACAACAATTGGCCGAGCGGTTGCCCGACCTTATTGCCCTAACCAAGATAGTTCCCCCATCGGCTAAAGCAAGCATCAGCAGGTTATTACATGGAAGGGATGGGGTAAAGTTTGGGCAAAGACTGGCGGATGTTTGGATCAATAACCCAAATGTGGCGCACCAATTGCCGGATGAGGTGTTGTTGCACAGCTTTGCTGCCAACACCCTGTTGCCCAATTGGCGGTTGGGCGGAAATATGGGGCAGGGTGATGACCAGGATCACCGGCTGTATTACCTGCTTAACCCCTTGGCGCTTGTCCAAAAACCCAGCCCGCAAGACAACAGCCTGCAGGCTATCGCCATACAAGAATCTGCCACCACCACCACTCTTTTGCAACGCAAAGCCGACCTTCAGTCCATCGAATATCATGCTGCCAAACACCCAGATTCCAGCATTCGGCAAAAGCTGCAAGAATTGCTAGCTGTTCGGCGGCAGGAGCTGGCTGAAGCAGGAGCAGGTTATCCACCAAATTTAAGGATCATAAACCTGGCTGAGGAACAATTAAGAAATATGTTACAAATTCGCCAGGCACCTTTCTTGCCAAATATATCGCCAGAACTTACTACGTTACCACGCCACCCGGAAGCCGGACTGCATGATTTGATAGGAGCCATTCCTACCCTGATGACAGAAACTGTTACAGCAGATTTTCTGGAACAGCTTTTTCCCTTTAAGGTCAGTGTTCGGGACGGACAATTGCAAGACGAGGGAATGGAACAGCTGATAGAGCAATTGCTGGCCTTAACCCCTGATCAGCTGGCGGCAAGGCAGGCAGACCCGATTATGACCAAAGTGTTGGCTCAATACAACCGCGAACTTAAGCCATTTGATGATGTTAATATAGCGGCCTTAGCCATCCTTTATAATGTGAAGGATTTAGAGAATTTTGAATTCAGTGATGATCCGGATGCCGGCAACTTAACCGACTGGCATGTAGGTGACAAGTTGCGTTGGAATATTCAAGAAACGATATCATTATATCAAAAGGGTGTTATCTCTTACGATCAGTTTCGCCATCATCTGGATTCATTGCGCCATTTCCGCCTTGATCAACAAGCCGACAAAATCGGCCGGTTATTTTGGCCAAAGCATTTAACACCCATGCAACACAACCAGCAATTGGCAGCTGATATTAGCGAATATGTATTAACGGGCATGGCGGCCGCGCCGCTTGCAAAGTATGCTGTTTCAGCTATCCAGAAAGGGGCTGGTCTGATAGGAAAATGGTTGTTTACATCAGGGCTAAAAAGAGTAGCTTCGGAACAAGTAAAACGCGTTGCACGGATTGCCAAAACTGGAATTATCGCTACGGCCGGGACAGCGGGTATTGTATCGGAAATAGGGGATGTAGCGGCAATCCTCGCCAAACATCCCGCCATCCAACCTTATCTGCAAAAAATATTGGGTGCCAAAACACCTGAAGAATTGCACGAGGCCTTGGATAAAATTGCTCAGTTCGGTAGTGGTGCCGCAGTGTTGGGTATGGCTTTCATGCGTGTGCACCAGCCAAGGATTGCCCATAACATGGCTGGTGGGGGCAAAATAGCCGATATTGGTATGCAACACCCAAGCAACCCCAACATGATGCAGATGGGGCAATCGGGCGGCAACGGCAACACCCCCACCAACGTACCCAGTTCAACGCAAAATACCCCTTTAACCCCGAACACTTCAATTCACCCACTACAGCCCGGTACAAGCCCAAACCAGCCACCTAATAACCCATTAAATCAGGCAAATCCCAATTCCCCATCCAATGCACCCGGTTCACCACAAGATACCCCTTTACAGAACATAAAAGGAACGATATATTCACAAACCAGATTAGGTAAACCGTTCCATGAGGGAACAGTGAAAGAATTTGATAATAATGGGGGACATATTTATGAGCAACATATTGACATGGACGATGATCACCTATTAGGAAGAGCTAATCCGCCTAAGGGACATAAAGTACCTCCTTACATTAGTCGGTTTTATGGTGGTACGCCGGCTGAACGGGCCTTATATGGTGATGATTTTGCTGATAAATTAATTCAAGAGGCTTTACGAGCAAACGAGAATCTCATTTCAAGATCAATCCAACGAGGAAGAAATCAAATCAAAATTCGATATTCGCCAAACAAAGGGCCAATTGGGCGTGGTGTTATGCCGGGGGGAACATATGTGGAAGATATTGAACATTTAGAAATAATCATTCGGCGTGACCGACAAGGCCTATACTATATAAAAACAGCTTATCCTGTTAAGAAATCAAGTTACCCATAAAGGAGTATCATATGAATAATATATCTGAAGAAAAAAATAATTCTGACCCTTTTTATGAAGAATATTTAATTCTCGAAAATGATGAAACTATTGAAGATATTTGGGAGTTTTTAGCACACTCGAAAATCTGTCGATACGGGTATGGGGCAGAAGAAGGCGAGGAAGACCGCATTATTGATGATGAACAAGAAATTATCGAAATTTATGCTAATATATCTTATGAAGATAAAGGGTTTGTGGGTAAAACTGTGCACCAGGGTTATGAGTTGTTAGCACGAAATCCTTTCCCATGGAAGGGTCTTACTTGTTATGCAGAAATAGGGAAAAATGAGCAAGAAGTGCGAGAATGGTTAAAACGGCAGCTTAAATTGCTTGAAGCCGAGGGCCGCAAGCGTGGGTGGATAAAATAGGGGTTAAGCGGGTGCTATTCGCCAGCTAATTATTAGACATAGCCTAATTATTCTATGAAGTTATCTGGTGGATAGCCAAGCTGGTGGTGGCGCAGTGTTGGGTGTGGCTTTCATGCGTGTGCACCAGCCAAGGATTGCGTATAACATGGCTGGTTATGGAACGGTCGGCGGTAACAGGGGCGGTCATTTCCCCGATGCCACTAGCCAAACCAACCCCAACATGATGCAGATGGGGCAATCGGGCGGCAACGGCAACACCCCCAC
>CAYPXH010000061.1:0-4588 GCA_964414755.1 uncultured Rhodospirillaceae bacterium
ATAATTTGTTAAGTCCCCTTGCCCAAGATTCGATTTTTTTTAATGTATTTCGCTATATTACCTTCCGTAGTTTTGGGGCAATATTAACTGCTTTGGTGATATGTTTTATTTTAGGACCACGGGTTATCCGCTGGCTAAAATCAAAACAAAAGGACGGACAACCCATTCGATCAGATGGACCAGAAAGCCATTTGCTTACGAAAAAAGGTACTCCCACCATGGGGGGTATTTTAATTTTAATTTCGCTAATTATCAGCACGCTTTTATGGGCTGATTTAAGTAATGGGTTTGTCTGGGTTATTCTTTTTGTTGCATTAACCTTTGGAGCAATAGGTTTTGTTGATGATTACCTTAAATTGACGAAACGAACCAGCAAAGGTTTGCGTAGTCGTTACAAGTTTCTTGGCCAATTGGTGGCTGCTGCTTTAGCCACCCTGTTCATTTGGTTGCTTAGCCCAGATCATATTCAGGGGCAATTTGCCTTACCCTTTTTTAAAGATTTTGCCTTGGATTTGGGTCTTTTCATAATCCCAATTGGCATTCTAGTTATTGTCGGTGCTTCAAATGCAGTAAACTTGACAGACGGATTAGATGGACTTGCGATTGTTCCAACAATGATAACCGCCGGTTGTTTTGCACTAATTGCATACTTGGTTGGCAGAATAGATTTTGCAGCATACCTGCAAATTCCCTATATACCTGGTAGTGGCGAATTAGCTGTAATCGGGGGGGCACTGGTTGGTGCAAGTTTAGGATTTTTATGGTTTAATGCGCCGCCCGCCATGGTTTTTATGGGTGATACGGGTTCGCTATCGATGGGTGGCATACTTGGCACTATCAGTGTTATCACAAAACATGAAATTGTTTTGGCAATTGTTGGAGGAATATTTGTCATTGAGACGTTATCAGTCATGATTCAGGTTGTTTCGTATAAACTAACCGGCAAACGGGTTTTTCGCATGGCTCCCCTGCACCACCATTTTGAAAAGAAGGGATGGGCAGAACCAACCATTGTTATTCGTTTTTGGATTATTGCGGCAATTTTGGCACTTATTGGGTTATCAACTTTAAAATTAAGGTAACTATGATTACCGTTGCATGTTTTAACAATAAAACGGTTGGTGTTTTGGGTCTTGCCAGATCTGGGATTAGTACTGTACAAGCGCTACTGCGTGGAAATGCAGTGGTTCTCGCTTGGGATGATGACGCTCAGAAACGTCTTAATCTAATGAAACAAGCTTCTCTTAACGCTGTTAATCTATCTTTGATATCATTGCAGCAATTGTCAGCTTTAATTATAAGCCCTGGAATTCCAACAAACCTGCCGCAACCACACCCCTTAATTCCGTTAATTCATAAAGCCAATGTACCAATTATGACAGACATTGATCTTTTAATTAAGGCTCAGTCAACCACAAAACGTATTGGAATAACCGGAACAAACGGCAAATCAACGACCACAAGCCTTATTGGACATATCCTTAAAAATAGTAATATACCAACCGAAGTCGGTGGAAATATTGGGATTCCATGCCTTGATCTGAAACCACTTGATAATCGGGGTGTTTATGTTCTGGAATTATCATCGTTCCAGCTTGAATTGATGCAACATTTTACTTTTGACGCCGCAGTTTTACTTAATATAACACCCGATCACTTAGACCGGCATGGAACAATGCAAAAATATGCTGCTATAAAGCAAAAAATATTTGCTGCGCAAAAATCAACCCAGACCGCAATTATTAGTGTTGATGATCCTTATAGCCAGGAAATTTATACATATCTTAAGAAAAATGATCAGCAACAAGTCATACCAATATCCAATCAAGATATTGTACCAAGAGGAGTCTATGTTAAAAATTCATTTCTTGTTGATGATATGGATGGAAAAAAAGCTAGCATCTTTGATCTTCAAAAGGCAGTAAGGTTGCCTGGCCTACATAACGCGCAAAACGTTGCAGCTGCCTATGCTACATGTCGCGCTATGGGGCTAGATAGCAAAAAAATTGTAGCAGATATCCTAAGTTATCCTGGGCTAGCCCATCGCCAAGAGTTTGTACGCCAGATTCGCCATATAGGTTTTGTTAATGATAGCAAGGCAACAAATGCTGATGCTGCGGGAAAAGCTTTGGCCTGCTATCAAAATATTTATTGGATTTTAGGTGGACGTCCTAAAGAAGGCGGTTTGAATGGTTTGGAAGCGTTTCTCGATCGGGTTCAACACGCCTTCTTAATCGGCGAGGCACAGCAATCATTTGCCTTGTTCTTAAAACAGCACCAAATACCACATACCTTGTCAGGCACCCTGGATGTGGCAGTTACATCGGCCTATAATATTGCACGCCAATCGTCACAATCTTGTGTTATTTTGTTATCCCCCGCCTGTGCATCTTTTGACCAATTTCGTGACTTTGAAGATCGTGGCGCTCATTTTAAAAAGATTGTTCTTTCGCTAGACGAGTAAAAGAAAATGGATCAGGTCACCAACTATAAAATTTTTAACCGAACAGATGGTAGCCTGCTTAATCTATGGTGGTGGACTGTAGATCGTTGGACGATTGCTGCATTGTTTTTATTATTATTCATTGGTGGTTTTATGAATATTTCAGTCAGCGGTGCTACTGGTGGAAGAATTGGTCTTGATACATTTTATCTGGCTCGTCACCACCTGGTTATGATTCCTGCTGCTATTTTTATTATGCTCTTCTTTTCCTTTTTATCAGTAAAGCACCTATTTCAAGCAGCAATGATTATTCTGGCGGGATCAATATTTTTAACCCTTATAACACCTTTTATTGGCAGTGAAATCAAAGGTGCAAAACGCTGGATACGTTTGGTAGGTTTTTCGTTACAACCGTCTGAATTCATCAAACCAACATTTGCAATTGCAACAGCCTGGCTTCTTGCGCGTCAATCATTGCACATATCAGATTGGAAAAAATTTTTAAGCTCTTGGGGATTCTCGCTTATTCTATACGGCTTTATTATTTTATTGCTTATTCGTCAACCCGATTTAGGTATGGCTTTTGTGATCTCAATTACCTGGTTTGCCCAGCTTTTTTTTGCAGGGTTGCACCGAGGATGGGTTCTGTTTTTATTGGTTAGCGGAATTTTAGGACTTATTGCCGCCTATACATTCCTTCCCCACGTCGCAGCGCGGGTTGATCGATTTTTAAATCCGGAAGCTGGTGATAATTTTCAGGTAAATCAAGCACTACAAGCTTTTTCAAGTGGTGGGCTTTATGGCAAAGGACCTGGAGAGGGTGTAGTGAAAAAAAATATTCCTGATGCCCACAGTGATTTTATTTTTGCGGTCATTGGCGAGGAATTGGGGTTAATAGCCTGCATACTAGTTGCAGCGCTTTATGGTTTTATTTTTCTGCGTGGTACTTCCCGCTTGCTGCGTGAAGATTCGTTGTTCGTTGTGCTTGCAAGCGCTGGCATTCTAATATCTTTTACCATTCAAGCTATGATTAATATAGCTTCTGCAATTAATCTAATTCCAACCAAGGGTATGACACTTCCTTTTATTAGTTATGGTGGATCATCCATGATTGCCATATCAATGGCCATGGGTATGTTGTTGTCATTAACGCGGCAACGATTAGGAGAAACTGAACAATTATGAAGCAACATCCTGAAAAACCTATTGTTATAGCTGCAGGTGGCACTGGTGGTCATCTGTTTCCAGCAAAATCCTTAGCTGCCGAATTAAAAAATCGCCATTATTCTGTATCGTTTTTTTCTGATAAACGTGCTGTTTCTTTTGAAAAATCAGCACAGGAAAATTGGCATATTATCGATGCAGCTGGTGTGGTTGGAACTGGTATTTTAACAAAGATTCGTAATCTATGGCGTGTATATCGGGGATATCGTCAGGCGTTAAGGTTACTAAAAAACTTAAAACCTCAAGTTGTTGTTGGATTTGGTGGATATGCCTCTTTTCCAACCGTTCGCGCAGCCCAAAGTCTTGGTATACCGACAATCATTCACGAACAAAATGCCGTTTTTGGCCGCGCAAATCGTCATTTGTTGAAAAAAGCAACCCTGATTTGCTTGGGGATGTCGAAAGTTCAAGGTTTGCCCAAGCCATATTTGAATAAGATGGTTTTTTGTGGTAACCCTGTTCGTGAAGCCATTAAGGCGGTGGCTAGCAACCCATACAAAAAAGCTCGTATTGGTCAAAAATTTCATCTGCTTATCCTGGGTGGAAGTCAGGGTTCACGCAGTTTTTCAAGACTTATTCCCCAGGCTGTCTCAAAACTACCTGCCTTTTTGCGACAAGATTTAATGATCACCCAACAATGTCGCCCGGAAGATATCCAGCATGTCACAAACTTTTACCAGGAATTAGGCATTCAAGCGGTGATTGCCAGTTTCTTTGATCATGTTCCTAGTCTCTTGGCTGAATGCCAATTACTGGTTAGTCGTGCTGGTGCCTCAACAATTGCTGAACTTTGCCTGATCGGAAGACCAGCAGTGCTTATCCCCTTGCCTTCGGCTGCTGATAATCATCAAAGTGCCAATTGTCATATGCTGGTCGAACATAATGCTGGTTGGATGCTGACAGAAGAAGAAATTTCTCAAG
>CAYPXH010000062.1:0-4527 GCA_964414755.1 uncultured Rhodospirillaceae bacterium
AGCCAATTCAGTTAACAGGAACACATCCCGACGAACAGAAAATTCAGCTTGGACTTGAACAAATCGGGGCGTTCTCATGTGACAACCAGTAAGTGAGATTGATTAAGGTTGGTTTGACAAAGTGTTAATAGGTTGTTACAAAGCCTGACACCCTACAACAACCAACCATTGAGCGATAGGAATTTTTATGACATTAGCCTCGGAACTGGCGGCGCTTGGCCAAGTTTTGCTTATTGACCTTGTCTTGGCTGCTGATAATGCCATTATTGTAGGTATGGTTGCTGCGCGGTTACCAAAAGAACAGCGTGCCCGTGTTATTATGATTGGTATTTTGGCTGCTACCATCATGCGGATTGGCTTTGCGGTTGTGACTTCACACCTGTTGCAAATTATTGGGTTGACCTTGGCGGGTGGTATCTTGTTGCTGTGGGTTTGCTGGAAATTATGGCGGGAAATTCGTGCAACGGCAGTAGAAAGCCAAGAACTTGATGACCCTACTGGCGAGCGTCCAATCAAAGGTGGGGAAATCAAAACAACCCGTCAGGCAATTATTCAAATTGTATTAGCCGATATTTCGATGTCGCTCGATAATGTTTTGGCTGTTGCGGGGGCAGCAGGGGAACATACCTGGGTATTAATTATGGGTTTAACCTTATCGGTGGCTTTTATGGGTATTGCGGCAACCTTGATTGCTCGGATACTAAAAAAGTATCATTGGTTGTCTTATGTTGGCCTTATAACCATTTTGTATGTATCCCTAAAGATGATCTGGGAAGGATCAGAACAAGTTTTTCACTTCTAGATGATAAATTATTTATAGCTATTTGAAAAAAGATGGAATGGGTTGGTGCAAAGCGGCAATTAAATCAAGATAGCTGGGTTCGTCTGGTTTTATAACACCGTGTCTGATCATGAAATCGGCAATAACCATGGCTGTATTGAATTTAAAATCCTGTGTTGTTTCAAGGTGGTGCCGTACCTGTTCAATAGGCCAAAGATAAAAGCTGTCAACCTCGCCATCTTGGTTAACGGGTGTGAAGGTGCTTGGTAATTCCAGGTCATAACAGAAAATCGTATCACAACGCATGCCTTGCTGAAGCTGCATCATGTAAGATAAAGCCCCTACCGGTTTTGCTTGCGTGGCAATTGCCGTTGGAATACCAGCTTCTTCATGAGCTTCTTTCATCAGATTCTGCTGCAAGCTAAGACCAATTGGCAAACCACCTGCGACCAAATGATCAAGCTTGCCTGGCGCAACAGGGCGGTTTTGTGACCGCTTGGCAACCCAAAGTTTTAAATTTGCACCGTGACCTTGATAACCATTAACATGTAACCCATATCCTTTAATCCCAAGTTTAACAACGGCGGCGCGTTCAACATTAAGCAATACAGGCTGCCCCCAGCCAGTAGCCACCGCATAATCTTCATCACGCCAGCCTTCCAAAGCACCTTGGTTAAATAATTTCTTAAAAACTGTATGTGCTGCAAACGTGCGTTGTTTGGGTGTTGTTAGGGATCGGTGCATCGACAATTGTCCTTGATCAAGACAGAAGACATTTGAATGCAATTTTAAGAGCCCTGCAAAATGATGATGAACCCAACCAACCTGTTGACCGCATACAACAAAAGGATAAAATTCTTTTAGGTCATAATGATGGCACTCTTGAATGCGCTGGATCAGGCTCATGGATTATTGTACCTTATAAAATATGCAGCATATAGCCTTTTAAATAGGCTGTTTCAGGCAGTGCGGGATGCACAGGATGATCAAGTCCAGCCTGACCATAATAAATAATTTTGCCTTCACGTCTTGATTCCCAAAGACCATGACGTAACTGCTGTAATAATTCGCTTGAGGGTAGGTGGTGTGAACAGGAAGCAAAAAATAAATAACCACCGGGCTTAACGGCTGCAGCAGCCAACTTGGCCAATTTTCGGTAGCCACGACAACCAGCATGAAAATCTCTTTTGCTTTTGATAAAAGCGGGTGGGTCGGCAATAACGATGTCGAAACCTGTTCCCTGATATTCTTCAAAAAATCTAAATACATCCTGTTGCTGCCAGGTGCACAGGTGATCCACTTTGTTTTCCCGTGCGGCCATAGCGGCTAACTCCAGGGCTTCGGCTGATCTATCGATACCAATAACGTTTTTTGCGCCACCCAGGGCGGCCATAACGGAAAATCCCCCTGAAAAGCAATAACAATCCAGCACCGTTTTATCCCGACACAATTGAGCAACCCAGCGTCGATGATCGCGTTGATCAAAAAACCACCCTGTTTTTTGTCCATGGGCTAGATTGGCAAAAAACCATGCCTGGTTTTCCTGTAAACGAACGATAGAATCATTTTTTCCAATGATTTCAGGCGGCTCTATAGGTAATCCCTCGAGTTCTCGACTGGGGCTGTCACGCCGCAACACAATGCCAAGTGGTGATAAAGTGGTTGCAAATGCTTGCTGATGTTCACGCCATAATGTTTCACTGGCGGCGGTATTCAGCTGAACAACAAATCGATCGTCAAAGCGGTCAACGATCATCCCGGGAAAACCATCTGCTTCGGCATGAATTAATCGGTAAAAGGGTGCTTTTAAGGCATGTTGACGTAGATATAGGGCTTGTTCTAATCGCTCTTGCCAAAATCGACTGTCGGGATTGATACTGGGTTGATGGCTTATAACCCGACCACAAATGAGCGAATGTGGGTTAAAATAAGCAAGGCTTATTGGTTGTTGCCGGCTGTTGAGTACGACGACTAAGCTACCTGCTGCTATAAGTTTAGCCTGGGTCATGTTAATCTCATTCGCATAAATCCAGGGTAAATCAGCATGGCGGCGTTTGTCGGCAGCAGGAAGTAGGGTAATTGATGGAAGGGTTAATACAGACATTTCTTTCAACATTACTTATGAACGGGTTCGGGATATAGCTTGTAACCAACCTTGGTACAGGGTTTGTCGTTGATCATCACTCATTTTGGGTTCAAATATGCGTTGTGATTTCCACAAAGCAGATATCGTCGCAAGGTCGCCGAATATACCGGCACCCAGTCCTGCTAAATAGGCGGCACCAAGGGCGGTTGTTTCAGTTATTGATGGCCGTTCAATCGGCACACCAAGAATATCGGCCAAAAATTGCATCAACCAATCATTGGCCGTCATTCCCCCATCAACCCTAAGAATACGGGGATGGGTTGCGCCATCCAGCAACATTGTTTCCAGCAAATCACGTGTTTGATAGCAAACGGCTTCCAGGGCAGAGCGAACTATTTCGGCGATTCCAACATCCCTGGTCAATCCAAAAACCGCACCGCGGGCATGTGGATCCCAATAAGGGGCACCCAAACCGGTAAAAGCCGGAACAAAATATACCCCTTTATTGCTTGAAGTGTTGGCAGCCAACCTTTCGGTTTCTCCTGCTGCCTTGATCAACTTTAAGCCATCGCGTAACCACTGAATGGCGGCACCAGCCACAAAAATACTACCCTCGCTGGCATAAGTGAAATGTCTGTTGGTTTGGTACCCAACCGTTGTCAATAGGCGGTGGGTTGAATGAACGGCTTTTTCCCCGGTATTCATTAGCATAAAGCAACCCGTACCATAGGTGCTTTTGATCATCCCAGGTGTAAAACACGCCTGGCCAACTAAAGCAGCTTGTTGGTCACCGGCAATGCCGGTAATTGGCATAATCAATGGTAAAAGACCACGCGCTGTTTTTCCATAAGCGTAAGAAGATGGATAAACCGTTGGTAATATTGATGCAGGGATGTTAAACAAATCAAGCAAGTCCTGGTCCCATTGCCGCGTGTTAATGTTATAAAGCATAGTACGGGCAGCATTTGTTACATCGGTTGCATGAACCTGACCGCCCGTTAAATTCCATAACAAGAAGCTATCAATTGTGCCAAAGGCAACTTGACCTTGGCTTGCTTTATGCCGCAATCCATCAACATGATCCAGTATCCAGCGGACTTTGGTTGCTGAAAAATAGGGATCAAGTAATAGGCCGGTTTTTTGTTGGATAACGTTATCATAACCTTTGGCTATTAATTGCTGACAAAAATCGGCTGTGCGGCGGTCTTGCCAAACAATCGCAGGATAATATGCTTTTCCGGTTGTTTTATCCCATAAAATGGTTGTTTCGCGTTGATTGGTGATGCCTAAAACAATTTTCGCGTGCTTAGGGACATTAGCCTGTTCTAATACCTGATTGCACAATTTTAAGCACGAATGCCATATTTCGGATGGGTTATGCTCAACCCAACCATCGGCTGGAAAATATTGCTGCAGCTCCTGTTGGCTTGTACCAAGAGGTTTACCGGCTGCGTCAAATAAAATAGCCCGGCTACTGGTTGTACCCTGATCAAGAGCCAATAAAAATTCAGAAGAAGCCATAATCAACCTTTTTTGTATTTAATTATATGGGCATTCAGCACTTAATAAGTCAAGCTGACATTTTTATGGGCATTCGCCAAGTGGAATTGCTTAAAATGCTGTTGTCGGTTGATGGGAAGTGTTTTATGGTAACGTGCCA
>CAYPXH010000063.1:0-4192 GCA_964414755.1 uncultured Rhodospirillaceae bacterium
AGCCAGATAATCGGGCAGTTGCTGGTAACTTGGCTTACCAGAGGAAAGTCCGGGCTCTACGAATAAATGATGCCGGATAACGTCCGGCGGGGGAAACCCTAGGGAAAGTGCCACAGAAAATATACCGCCGAATTCGGTAAGGGTGAAAAGGTGTGGTAAGAGCGCACCGCATATTCAGTAATGAATATGGCATGGAAAACCCCATCAAGAGCAAGACCAAGTAGGAGCAACAAATCCCTAGGGGTTAGATGATTATTCGCATCGTTGCTCGGGTCGGTCGCATGAGGTCATAGGCAACTATGCCCCAAGATGAATTACTGCCTTGCTTATAGCAAACAGAACCCGGCTTATAGATTATCTGGCTTTGTTTTTTGCAACCATGGATATTTATGAATTCTTGGATGTTGCATAATTGCAATACAGCCTATAAAAAATTAAAGAACTTTAAAAGAATATATAGTAAACAAAAAAATAACATATGTTTACATATAGGCCTGTATCTCTTGATTAACCCAGTGTATGGCCGATTTATAACTTTTTGTTTTTTCCCAGAAAATTTCAGCATATTCCCATTGACTCCCATAATATCCCATGATATCCCAAATATATACCTACATATGCTTCTGCTAAAAACAATAAGATTTACACGCAGGTTGCCCCAAAATGGCATTATTTTTAGACACATTTATTAACAAAATTGACAAGAAAGGCCGCGTGTCTGTGCCTGCGCCATATCGTTTGAGCCTGTCGGGCTTGTCGTTTCAGGGCATCATTGCTTTACCTTCATTTAAAAATCAGGCGATTATCTGTGCCGGTATCGACTGGATGGAAAAGTTAAGCCAGCAAGTTGGGCGGGTTGATCTGTTTTCTGATGCACATGACGACTTAACAGCAACATTATTTGCTGACGCTAAGCAGCTGGGGTTTGATGGAGAAGGTCGGATAATGCTTCCAGAAAGCCTTTTATCACACGCCCATATTCAAGAGAGTGCCGCTTTTGTTGGCCGTGGACAAATTTTTGAAATATGGCAGCCAGAAGCTCTTGAAAAATATAAAATATTTGCCCGTAAACAAGCCTTAGAAAAGAACAGAACCTTAAGTGTTATATCAGATAAATAGCCCCTATGACCGAGCAATATACTCATATTCCTGTATTGTTAAACGAAGTAGTAAAAGGCCTTAAGCTACGCACGGGTGGCATTTATGTGGATGCAACTTTTGGTAATGGCGGATACAGTGAAGCGTTCCTGCTGGCTGCTGATTGTAAAGTTTGGGCTATCGACCGTGATCCACAAGTCATAAACCGTGCACATGAATTACAGTACCGCTACCCAGGCCGTTTCAGGTTTATCCCTGGCCTATTTAGTCAATTAGATCGTTTGCTATCGATCAACAATATCAGCAAAATTGATGGAATTGCCTTTGATTTAGGTGTTTCGTCACGTCAATTAGATGATCCTGAACGTGGTTTTTCTTTTCGCAATGATGGAAAACTTGATATGCGTATGGGTATGGATGGAATATCCGCAGCAGATATCATTAATCATTGGGACGAAAAGCAACTGCTTGATTTGTTAATTAACTATGGTGAAGAACCAAACGCTAAACGAATCACCAAGGCAATTGTTATTGCCCGCAAAAAAGCGCCAATTACTAGGACAAAACAGCTAAGCAGTTTGATTCAGGACACCATTACTTTCCGCACAAGCCATAAAATAGATCCGGCAACACAAACTTTTCAAGCTTTACGCATCGCAACAAACAACGAAATAAATGAGCTGGAAAACGCGCTTATTATGGCTGAAAAGCTTTTAAATCCTTTGGGTCGCCTGGCGGTTGTTTCTTTCCATTCATTAGAAGATCGTTTGGTCAAAAATTTTTTACGGTCACGAAGCTTGCCACCAAGCAACAAATCACGTTATTACCCTCAGCATGAGAGCCTTGATTTTCATCCTACTTTTCGGTTGGTCAAAGGACATGCGATTACACCATCTTTAAATGAGCTATCTATGAATAGAAGATCCCGTTCAGCAAAGCTTAGACTTGCAGAACGCACTGAATTTGAAAAATCAAGGGAGAACTAAAATGTCACGATGGGCAATGTTGTTTTGGTGCTTCTCGATTCTATCAGCAGGTACTTTTTTGTTTCAGGTAAAGTACGATGTCATTCAGCTTGAAACACAATTGGACCAAATTAAGCGGCAGATTATCCAAGACCGTCAAACGATCCATCTATTGAAAGCCGAATGGGGACACCTAACCGACCCTACCCGCCTTAGCCGTTTGTCAGAACAATATCTAAAATTTATTCCTGTTAAACCAACACAAATAGCCGGCATACGTTCACTAACAAATATTCTAAACAGTTATGTTGCCACTGCGAATCGTCAACCAACTGCGGAAATTTCTAGCATAAGCAGAACGTCGGCATTTTCAAACCAGTTGCTGCCAGTTCAACCTGCACATTTTCAAGCACCCTCTCCACAACAATCCCATCCAAGATAATAGTCATTGAACAATGGATGATCCTACACAAACATTTAAACCTTTAGATTGGCAGATCAAAAAATCGTGGAAGTCTAGCAAATTAGCTGACCCACGTCTTCAGTCCACATACGCACCCTATAAACAATATAATCAACGCCAACGAATATTAAAAGCCCAGAACCGTCTTGTTGTTACCTGTTCTCTACTAATACTGTGCATGATGGCAATCTTTCTACGTTTAACAGAAGTTATTTTGTGGAAAGGAACGACCCAAATCCGCACAACATCACCGGTTGATACCAATCTGCCCATCGTAAAAAGGGCTGATATTGTCGATCGTAATGGCGTTATTTTGGCCACAAGCTTACCGACTTATTCCTTATATGCTAATCCACGCGAAATGCTTGACAGAAAAGATGCGGTAGAAAAGCTAATGCGGGTTTTTCCCGATCTTGATTACCAGCAGCTGCTAAGCCGTCTGAACAGTGACCGTAGTTTTGTGTGGGTCAAACGCAATTTATCTCCGGCACAAAGCCAAATTGTCTGGCGGCTTGGAATACCTGGACTGCAGTTCATCCAGGAAGAAAAACGTGGCTACCCCCTTGGCGCTCTGTTAGCCCATGTTGTTGGATTTGCGGACGTCGATAATAAAGGCTTATCGGGAATCGAGCGTTCTTTTGACGAATATTTAACTAATTCGACTGATCCGTTGCGTCTATCAATTGATATCCGTCTGCAACATATTATTCGTCAGGAATTAACAGAAACAATTAAGCAATTTACGGCGGTGGGTGGGGTTGGCGTGCTTATGGATATTCGCACTGGCGAAATACTGGCCATGGTTTCTCTTCCAGATTTTGATCCCAATAATCCTGCTAACGCGACTAGTGATGAATTATTCAATCGTCCCATTCTTGGGGTTTATGAAATGGGTTCTACCTTTAAGATATTTAACACGGCCTTAGCAATTGATAGTGGTATTGTACGCATTACAGATCAATTCGACGCGCAGGGACCCCTTCATGTCGGTGGTTTTAAGATTCACGATTTTAACCCAATCAATCGTTTGTTAACAGTGCCAGAAATTATGCTTCATTCATCGAATATTGCTTCGGCCAGAATGGCAATGAAAGTTGGCACTGAACGGCAAAAAATATTCTTGGAAAAACTTGGTCTTTTAGACCCAATCTCAGTCGAGCTGATGGAGGCAGCAAAACCGCTTTATCCAAAAACTTGGCGTGATATTAATACAATGACCATCGCTTATGGACATGGAATTGCTGTTACACCGTTGCATCTTATTGTGGGGGTTAGTGCAATTGTGAACGATGGAAAATATTATGCACCGACGCTTATTGCTCGTTCAAACAGGAATATTAATGTAATTCGTGAGATTATTAGTCCGCAAACATCAAGGCAAGTACGCGATATCATGCGCTTGGTAGTTGAAAAAGGAACAGGGAAAAAAGCAGATATACCCGGATATTATGTTGGTGGTAAAACGGGTACAGCCGAAAAACAAGTTGCTGGATTATACCAAAAGGATGCTCGCCTTGCTTCGTTTGTTAGTGTCTTTCCAATCTATGAACCCCGTTATGCGTTACTTGTTATGGTCGACGAACCTAAACCAAATGCATCGTCCCAGGGTTTTGCAACGGGTGGCTGGGTTGCTGCCCCAACTGCTGGACGCATTATTCAGCGAATA
>CAYPXH010000064.1:0-4167 GCA_964414755.1 uncultured Rhodospirillaceae bacterium
AACTTCCTCAGGGCTCGTAATACACCTTACTCTCTTCACTTTTCATATAACAATCTGGCTAAAGTTACATCAGCCAAAAATTTGCCCGTTAATTAACAGACAACGGGTTACGGTTATATGATGAAGAACTGTTAATGTCAACATGTTTTACAAAAATATTTTTTTTATAAAATAATACTTATAAAATCTATTTATATCATATGCTTATATAAAAATTTGCATATAAAATACTCATCCCAATTACACAAAAACACTTTTATTTTTATTATTTGTTTTGACAGTGTTTAAAATAGCAAATCCGGTCAAGCAGTTTTGGGAAAATATGCTTATGTTGGGTATGCTAAAGATAATCTAGTATTTTTAACTGTTTCAAAGATAAAGAAGAAAATGCCAGCAAAAAGAAAAGAGCGAAAACCAACAACCACCCAAATATATGTTGAGCGGTTACAGCGTTGCCTTAACTATATTTCTGGTAATTTGGATCAACCGATTTCTTTTGACACATTAGCAGAAGTTGCTTGTTTTTCGCCCTTCCATTTTCATCGCATTTTTCGTGGGTTAACAGGCGAAACGGTAGCTGACCTTATTCGTAGAATTCGCATGGAATATGCCTATCATCTTTTACGGAATCAACAGGAAACTGTAACAACCACCACCTTTGAAATAGGTTATGAAAATGTTGAATCTTTTAGCAGAGCCTTTAAGAAGCACTTTCAGCTAAAGGCTTCGGCAGTTAAAAAATTACCTGCACTATTATATAAGCCAAAAAATTCTTATGCTGTTAGGCTACAGCTAAATCCATTAACCCTTATATTTCGCCCAATTATTGGAGTAACAAATATGAAAGTACGAATTGAAGACATCAAAGCCCACCCCATTGCTTATATCCGCCATCTTGGTCCTTATCATGAAGTTGGTGATAGTTATCGGCAACTATTTGGCTGGGCACGTGCCAATGTGTTGATGGAACCTATGCCTCATATTTATGGTTTTTCCTGGGATGATCCTAATATTGTGCCAGCAGCTGAATTACGGTTTGATGCGGCTATTTCCTTGCCGAAAAATTGGCAGAAAAGATCAGATCTCTCGGTCGTTATTAGCAATTTTCCAGGAGGTCTTTGGGCAATAACCCGCCATCAAGGATCTTATAACCAGGTTGGATCAGTTTTTCAGGAACTGATGGGTCGCTGGATTCCAACCAGTGGTTATCTTCCTGACAATCAACGCCCCTGTTTAGAGATTTATTTAAATACCCCTTTAACCACAGCTGAACCTAATTTATTAACAGAAATTTGTATCCCTATTCAAAAAGCAGTTACAAAACAAATCTTACAAAAGCAAAAAGGTCATTATCAAAAGTAATGACCTTACTTTTTTATTTAGCAAAAATTTGGGTGGGATCTTTGAAAGACTTAAACTCTAAGGCATTACCGCTTGGATCATAAAAGAACATCGTTGCTTGCTCACCCACCTGTCCCTGAAAACGGATATAAGGCTCAATCACAAAACGGATTTTATGTTGCTTCAAGCGGGCGACAAAACTAGGCCATTGATCCCAAGCCACGATAAGCCCAAAATGCGGGACAGGAACGTCATGACCATCTACAGGATTAAAAGCCGAATCTGGTTTAGAATCAGCAGATTCTTTTTCAACCTGATGAAGAACAAGCTGATGCCCATAAAAATTAAAATCAACCCACTTCTCTGATGATCTCCCCTCTTTCAATCCTAAAATATCTTTATAAAAAGCCCGCGTTACAATTAGATCTTTAACAGGAATGGCTAAATGAAAAGGCGATAAAAGCTCTTTTTTCATAATGTTGGTTTTATCTTCCATAAGTAAAATTATTGGATTTCATTTGATTTTATGTAATTTACCTTTTCTTAAATATCCAACAATCAGTTGTAATCTCTTCAAAACTTTTAAGCTTTAATTCCTGATAATAATTATCTATCATTTGCTGAATCTTTTTTTCTGGGTTAGCAATAGATGTGAACACCTTAATGGCCTTACTGGAAAATTCAAGGGCCTTTTCTGATAGGTCTGTATCGATTGTTAAGCCCGTATATTTTGGTTCGCCATAGGAATCGCAAATATCCTCTAACCAACAATCGAATGGTAAAAAATACCTGTTATAGTTGGACGCATCATGTTCGTCATGTGGCTGATAAAGAAGGCCATTATAATCATTGATACGTATCGATATCTTAACAGCTTGATTACGAAAATTATTCACCATAACAATTCCATCATTACAAGCCCAGCTCCAATCAATTAGATGCCAATCATACGCCCCACAATTTAATTTGAAGAATTGTTCTAAAAACGCCTTAAGCAATGCTGAATGGACGACATCATGCTCAAAATTCGAAAATGGATAATCAATATGATCGCGTAATCGCTGAAGATTACTTTTTATTTTAGACAGGTAATCAGGATGTGCTTTGAACACTTTGATCATTTATTTTACCAGTTGGCAGAAAAATCATAGCTATGAATTATCTTAAATCTTATTACATTAAGATTTGTGTTATTTTCTTCGCTACTTCTAACCCTAATATATAATGTTGTGATTCATCTAAATGCACTCCATCAATTTGACTAGTAGTAACTACAAGAGAGATATCGAGAAAATCAACTCTTTCTTCTAAGCACATTTTTTTGTATAAGGCTGGTAAACTTTTTGTCTTTGCAACAACTTCATCGGTATATTGAGCCGCCATCATGGCACTTAACCCTGAAACCCTTTGCCAGGGGGCAGGTGCAGTAACAAGTATTTTAGGGACTGTTTTTTTTGGCCCATAGAAACTAGACTTTACAACTTGAACCAACCTCTGCATCCCTTCTACAATTTTCTCTGTTGGTTGCTTAAACTGAATTTTGGCATCATTGTTGCCCAAATCAAAAATGATCAAATCAATCGGATAGTGTGTATCAAGTACAGTTAGAATTTCTTTTAACCCATTGCGGGAAAATTTAATAGAATTTGGGTTTATTTCATCCAAATTCGTTGTTCTTCCAGCCAATCCTTCCTCAATAACTTCGTATGAAGGGCCTAATTTATTTTGTAAAATCCCCGTCCAGCGCTTGTCTTTTGTATAACGCTGATGCAACCATGTTTTCTCATCAAAACTGCCGGGTATAAATCCGCGGGTATTAGAGCCCCCGTAACATAAGATAACTTTAGCCATTTCACTTACTCCCTGGTTTAGAAAATTTAGAAAATCCCTTATTTTATAGCGTGAATTTTTTGACTAACTGCTTCTGCTAAAATTTTGTGTTGTGAAGATTCCCAATGAATACCATCTAGTAAACTGCATTTGATAATCTGCGAGGCATCTAGAAATTCCACTACTTTTTTCTCAGCCAATATTTTATAACATTGAGGAAGTATTATTGATTTTTGGATCGATTCATACGGAAAAACCACCGGAAACAGCGGATGGGGATGGGTAGGTTGAGTGAGCGGCGGGGGAGCAATTAATAGTATTTTCGGTGGCTCACCTGAAATCCCCTTATTCGAGCTTTGAATAAAATCTATCATCAGTTCCATTCTTTTGACAATTTGCTCAACAGAACAGTTAAAATACGCTTTTACATCATTTGTTCCTAAGTTAATAATTATCGTGCCAATTGGGTAGTGAGATTCTAAAAACAACGGTAAATCTTTTAATCCATTTCTAGAGGGTTTATTTAAGTCCATCTCATCCAAGTTAATTGTCCTTCCCGCAAGACCTTCTTCAATAATATGAAAATCGGAACCTAATATGTTTTGTAAAATACCTGGCCAACGTTGATTAAACGGAAAACGATGATGAAGGAGTGTTTGATCATCACCCGTTGCAGGAATGTAACCACGTAAATTTGAATCTCCATAACAAAGAATGGTTTTCATATGACACCTTTGAAAAAGGAAATATAAAATGGTAAAGGATTTTAGAAATAATTCTTAAAAAAGAAAGCAAAAAAGCGACCAAGTTGTTGGGTCGCTTTTTAAGGTATAGATCAAGGAGAGAAAAAAGGATAGGAGGTGTGGTTAAGAAGAAGAGTGGTAGAAAGAGTGGTATGATATAAAAATGTAAGGCAGATTGATTTTTGAGGATCGATCTGTTCCTTAGAAAGGAGGTGATCCAGCCGCAGGTTCCCCTACGGCTACCTTGTTACGA
>CAYPXH010000065.1:0-3946 GCA_964414755.1 uncultured Rhodospirillaceae bacterium
CAACATGATTAACCGATGTACAAATTGACTTCGGGTATCCTTTATAATTTAGCGGAGCTGGTATTGCATGATTTTTGATAATAAAATCATGACACAAACGGTTAAGTTCATCTGTTGTAACACCTGGTATAACACAGGGCGTTATATAATCCAAACAGGATGATGCTAAAGCACCTGCTTTAGCCATGCTTTCAAAGGCATTTTGATTATGTAGTTTTATGGGCAAACTTTTTCCTAAAAAGTTTATTTCTTTTGTTATATATTGTATCTGTTTCATATATGAATATGTTTATACTAATTATCAATTACGCTTTAACTTTAATTTATTCTATAACTTACAACAATTCAATCAATAAGCTACATGTATCCAGAGAAAAGAATTAAGGCTGCAGTAATCATTATCGGAAATGAAATTTTATCCGGCCGCATTTCAGATTCTAATTTGCATTATATTTCCCAAAAACTTTCCGAAAAAGGTATATATGTAGAAGAAGCCCGTATTATACCAGATAAGCGTTCATATATTATTGATGCAGTTCTATTTTTATCAAAAACTTATGATTATGTATTGACTACAGGCGGCATAGGACCAACTCATGATGATATAACAACAGAGTCGGTTGCTGCGGCATTTGATAAGAAGATTTTATTAAATAGTGAAGCCAAACAGGCACTTGTAAATTATTATAAAACGACAAATTTAAACGATGCACGTTTAAAAATGGCTTGCTTACCTGAAGGAAGCATGCTCATTCCAAATCCTATAAGCGGCGCACCAGGTTTTATCATAAACAACGTTTATGTTATGGCAGGTGTTCCTGCTATTATGCAAGCGATGCTTATGAATATTTTACCCTTATTAAAACAGGGCAATCAAATCATATCAGAGACGCTTACTATTGTTGGCGGTGAGAGTAAAATTGCCCATACACTATCTAATATACAGCTTATGCACCCAAACATTGATATTGGAAGTTATCCAAGGTCGGAAAAAAATCAACATATAGTTACAATAGTCTTTCGCGGTACAGATATGCAGAAAATTAAAGCAGCCTTAGAGATAACAAAAGCATCTTTTGAAAAATTAGATGTCAAGATTCTTAACTAAAAGCTATGCTAGATGTTCCCGGGCATTTTTTTAGCGAGATGCCGCTTTTCTGACAACATAGTCGAAAGATAAAGCTCCTGGCCCTTTTAAAATAATATACAGCAGGGGACCTGCCCATAACAAATGGTCGGGATAATTCTCTGGGTAAACAAAAAACTGAATAACAAAGGTCATGCCCAACATAGCGGTGGCGGCAATTCGGCTACCAACACCAAATAATAACATCAGCGGGGCAATTAATTCAACAATAGTAGCGGCATATGCTGATAAAATAGGGAAGGGCATTTGATATTCATCACGGAACAGAAATATTGTTTGATCCGAGAGTTGCCAACTGTTTTCTTGTAGCTTAGTAAGACCCGAACGAAAGAAAATTAGTGCAACCCCAATTCTTAAAAAGAAAGCGGGAATAGCTTCAGGAATTTTTTCAAGAAATTTATACATTACCAGCACTAGGTTTGCTGATTTATGTTGTTTTGGTAACGGATTGTTCATTTTTTTCTCCCTTAATTTTATAACCCATAATTGACTGCCATCTGATAAGATCATGAATGGCTTGTATTAGATCAAATTTTTTATTTTTTGATTGGGCTTTCTCAAATGATTCAATTAGATTATTCCCATCTTTTAAACTTACAACAAAACTAAATTGCGCAGGTTTAATATTTTCAAAGTAAACTTGAAAATCTTTTCTGTAGATAACCAAATTATTCTTTATACGATTTTTTATTATCTTAAAATGATCAAGGGAATTAATCTTTTTCGTTTCATGTACCTGCCATAATTCGTCAATGTTATAACTTGATTGCATAGTATGAAAGGCGGGATGAAGTTTAAAAATGGTTTTTCCCAGCTTGCTTGGTTCTATAGAACTTAAATATTCTGATGTCAGTATTGGATAATCAGCTGCATGAAAAGCACTTTGCATATTCCATTCAAAACGGGCAATATCTGCAATATATGGTAAATTGACTAATTGAGGCTGTTTTGATAAAAAAAACGGAAATCCCCTACCATAAAATAATAAACAACCTTCCCTGGGTGGGTCGCGCATTATATAGTTTTTGGCTATTTGATTAAAAAATTCCTGGCCAACAATCTGTGATGTAACATTATAAGTGCCTCTAAGACATTCTTGCAGACTAATTAACGTATTATTGCGGTATATATTTAAGCGCTGTAAATGACTAAGGTTACCACTTTGAATTATGTCTGAAAGTTTTGGGTTCTCTTCCTTAAACAATATATAATCACTGATCAAATGTTGTAATGTTGCTAGACGCATGGCTTAAGTAGGTTCTACCTCTAAGTAACGATTTGCTATTTCGGCTTCTCTAATAAGTATGTCAAGGGGCGGGATATTGCTATCCCATTCTATTAAGGTTGGTTTAATACCAAATATGTCAATGGCTTTTTTGTAAAGTTGCCAAACGGCATCTGCCACTTTGCTTCCGTGATCATCCAACAATATAACACTATCATCGATTACTTTTGTTGCATGCCCGGCTAAGTGAATTTCTTGGATGGCGTTTGCTGGTATTTCTTTTATATAGGTTAGGGGATCAGTATGTTGATTATGACATGTAACGTAAACATTGTTAATATCTAATAATAACCCGCATTTCGTTTGATTAACAAGATGTGATAAAAATTCTGTTTCGGAATAATCACCAAAACTATACTGAAAATAGGCAGACGGATTTTCAATTAAGATTTGTCGACCAAGGGTATTTTGAACTTCATCAATATTTCGTACAAAAATGCTTAATGATTCTTGCGTATATGGGACTGGTATTAAGTCATTCAAATAAAAATTTTGTGTAATATTCCAAGAAAGGTGTTCGGAAACAAAAATTGGCGAAAGCTGTTCAATCAGTTTTTGTACCATTTTAATATGGGTTTTACGAACACGTTCCGACGAACCAAGAGATAAACCAACCCCATGTAAGCTAAGTTCATAATTTTCGCGGATACGTTGCAAATAATTAACAGGCATACCACCGCCAAAATAGTTTTCACTGTGAACTTCAACCCAAGATACTTGCGGCTTTAAATCTATAAAATCTTGATGATGCTGATAACGTAACCCAACGCCAGCATTAGCAATTGGTGGAGATTTTTTTTGATAATTATTACGCATACCTCCACCAACTTCAAAAAATTAACTATTAACCTTGCCACCAGTTATTTTTTGACAAGTGCCTGCGGGAACATTCACAAAATCTGCAGAACTTTTATCAACAGAATTTTTGCCAGCACAAGAATGAGCAGATGTTTTACAATCATTCTTGCCTTTCTTAGCAACACCATAGCACTTTTCCATACTAGCGCTGTTATTTGTTGTTGTACAGCCAGCTAGTGAAACTGCTGCTGCAATGATGGAAGAAACCAATAGTTTATTCATCAAAATCTCCATAGGTTATGGTAAATATCTACTATTTCTTGGGGGTTAAACTGCCACCAACCAACTTTTCGCATGTTCCTTTTGGTAAATAAATCCAAGCATCACCTTGATTATCTTTGGTAGATGTACCAGCGCATGATGTTTTTGCAGTTTGGCAATCATTTTTACCTTTTTTAGCAATACCATAGCACTTTTCCTGCGATCCTGTTTGGGCAACTGCCGTTGATGCTGAATTGATAGCCAAAGCTGCTGCAAATGCAGATGCTACTAGTGTAAGTTTTGTATTCATTAACGTCTCCATTGAATTGTGATAAATATTGCATTTGTACCAACGAACTACTTATTAGCACAAAAAAATAATTTTTAAAATATATTTTAATATTTCAAGTTATATCTTATAAATTGTGGCAAATATTGGTTATTATGTGGCGATA
>CAYPXH010000066.1:0-3881 GCA_964414755.1 uncultured Rhodospirillaceae bacterium
CTTGTGTTAGGGTGTGGCGCAGTTCACTTAAGGTATCTTGTCCCAGCAAGCTGCCTAAAAATAGCCCATCTGGTTTTAAGCAGCGATGAATTTGCGCTAAATAACCGGGTAAATCATTGACCCAATGCAAATAAAGGTTGCTAACGATCAGATCAAATGTGTTAGTAGGGAAGGATAAAACCTCACGGTCCATGATTTGGAATGAAAATGATTGTTTTGCCCGATCTTGGGACAGCCAATTGGCACAATCCATAACCGTAATATCGGCATTTGGATATTGCTGTTGCAACAGCTGTGCAAAATGACCGTCGCGGCAGCCAATTTCCAAAATTTTCTGAAAAGGGCGGGTGAAATCACTTAAACGCTCCTGTAACAGGGCGGCATTGTGATGGAACAAAAAATCGTGTTGAAACTGACGGCGCGCGGCACGCCAACGGTGATGGTAAACAAGATTTTGATCAAAAACATCAATCATGAAGGGTTTTTTCTGTATTCAGCGGATGGCAATTTTGCACCAGGTGCTTGATTATCGTCAAATCCCCGGTTAATCTAACGATTATGACAAGAAAGGGACGAAAAGTCTATGATGGCGAATAAAGAAAACTGTTTTCAAGCGCTCATTTTTAAATTGCAACAATTCTGGGCCAATCAGGGTTGTGTGATTTTGCAGCCATATGATGTTGAAATGGGGGCGGGTACCTTTCACCCGGCCACCACCTTGCGCGCCCTGGGTAAAAAACCTTGGCGGGCTGCTTATGTGCAGCCATCCCGCCGCCCAACCGATGGCCGTTATGGAGAAAACCCTAACCGTTTGCAGCATTATTATCAATTTCAAGTGATTTTAAAGCCATCGCCCGCCGATAGCCAGGAGCTGTATCTAAAAAGCCTAGAGGCCCTTGGTATCGACTTAAAAAAACACGATATACGCTTTGTTGAAGATGATTGGGAAAGCCCTACCTTAGGGGCATGGGGGTTGGGTTGGGAAGTGTGGTTGGATGGGATGGAGGTTTCGCAATACACTTATTTTCAGCAAGTTGGAGGGATTGATTGCGACCCGTCATCAACCGAGCTAACTTATGGCCTTGAGCGGTTAGCAATGTATGTACAGGGTATTGAAAACGTGTACCATCTGGATTGGAATGGGGTGCAGGGCTCAGGTAACATTACATATGGTGATGTTTATTTGCAGAATGAACGTGAATTTTCTGCCTTTAATTTTGAACAGGCTGATACCAAACGGTTATTTCAGCATTTTCAGGACGCAGAAGCAAATTGCCAGCATTTATTAAACCTAAAAAAACCACTGCCATTGCCAGCGTATGATCATTGCCTAAAAGCCAGCCATTTGTTTAATTTGATGGATGCACGTGGTGTGATATCGGTGGCCGAGCGGCAAGCCTATATCGGCCGGGTACGCAGCCTGGCCAAGGCCTGCTGCGAGGCATGGCTGAATAGTCAGGAGGGCAAGTAAAATGTCCGAGTTTTTACTTGAAATTCTTTGCGAGGAAATTCCTGCAAGCCTACAACAGCCTATGGCTGAAGAATTGTTGCAGTTGATTACCAAGCAATTGGATGAGCGGAAAATTGTCTATCAAAATCCAAAAGCATATAGTACACCGCGCCGCTTGGTTGCCGTGCTTGAACAGATGCCGACGGAAATTGCCGCCCAGACCGAAGAAAAAAAGGGCCCACGGGTAGGCGCCGATGATAAAGCCATTCAGGGCTTTTTAAAAGGGGCGGGGCTGACCAATCTTGATCAATGCCAACAACAAGAAACACCAAAAGGTACTTTTTGGATTGCACAAATCCGCAAAGAAGGCAGCAAAATTGCCGATTTACTGCCAATAATTATTGCCCAGGCCGTTCAGCAGGTAAATTGGCCGAAATCCATGCGCTTTGGCGACCAGCAATTTCGTTGGATTCGCCCGTTACGGCATATATTGGCGGTTTTTGATGGCAAGGCATTACCCGGTTTCATCACCCTCAGTGGCCGCCAAATTACCTTTACCAATAAAACGATTGGTCACCGGTTTATGGCGCCAGGTGAGATGATCATCCAATCTTGGAAAGATTATCACGGAAAATTGCGGAATGCCTATGTGGTGGTGGATACGGGTGAAAGACGTCAAAAAATTGAAAATCAAATTGCAGCGCTTGAGAAAAAAACAGGTCATCGCCTAAAGCAAGATATTGGCTTGTTGAACGAAGTTGTGGGTCTTGTAGAGTGGCCTGTGGTGCTCGTGGGTGATATTGACAAGGATTTCATGGAATTACCGCCTGAAGTATTGGCAACTAGCATGCGGGTGCATCAAAAATTCTTTTCGTTGCTAGATAAAAATGGCAAGACCGTACCCCATTTCGTAACGGTTGCTAATACTCAGGCAAGTGACAGTGGGCAAGCAATTATTAAAGGGAATCAAAGGGTGTTGCGCGCGCGCCTATCGGATGCCCGATTCTTTTACCAGCAAGATTGTCAGATTGCCCTTGCTGATAACATATCTCGAACCAAAAACATTCTTTTTTATCAAGGACTTGGAACGGTTTACCAAAAAACCGAACGGTTGCAATCTTTGGTTCAAAAAATCAGCCAGCATATCCCTGGTTCAAATGCGGCTGATGCCGTGCGGGCGGCCCAGTTATGCAAGGCCGATTTGGTTAGCAAAATGGTGCGCGAATTCCCAGAATTGCAAGGCATCATGGGTGACTACTACGCCCGTGTTCAGCACGAAAAGGTCGAGATTGGCCAAGCCATTCGCGAACATTACGCCCCTTTAGGCCCGAACGACCAATGTCCACGACAGCCAATTAGCTTGCTGCTGGCTTTAGCTGACAAGATTGACACGTTGGTTGGGTTTTGGGGAATTAACCAAAAACCAACCGGCTCAAAAGACCCCTTTGCCTTGCGCCGCCAGGCATTGGGGGTTATTCGCTTGATTTTGGAAAATAATTTGCGGTTGCCGCTGCGTGATATTATGCATTTTGCCTATTGGGGTTATGGTGAAGTTGGGGTGTGGAACGAAAAATCTCCAGTTACCGAAAAAGCGCATCAGCCAAAGTTATTGGCCAACCAATTGCTGGAATTTTTGGTAGACCGGTTGAAAGTAAGCCTAAAAGAACAGGGTGTTCGCCATGATTTGATTACTGCCGTGTTTGCCAACCAACAAGATGATGATTTACTGCTTCTGGTGTGCAAAATTAAAGCATTGCAGGAATTTGTGACGAAGGCCGACGGTAGCAGTTTGTTGATTACTGCTAAGCGCGCGGGCAATATTTTGGCGATTGAGGAAAAAAAGGATAATAAAACCTATCAACCCCTGGTTAAATTGGCTAAATCCATGCCGGCCGAACAGCAATTGTTGGATCAATTGACCAAAATCAAACCGGTATTTCAGCAGCATTTGCAGGCGGAAAAATTTGGTGAATCATTAGCCTTACTTAGTCAACTACGCAAACCCCTGGATCAATTTTTTGATGATGTGGTGGTTAACAGCCAAGTGGCTGAAGAGCGCCTGCAGCGGTTACAGCTACTGGCGTGCGTGCGCGACTTAGTTATCAAAGTAGCGGATTTAAGTAAGGTTGAGGGGATTTAGTAATAAAAATATCGCTTGTTTCCTGAGCCTTTGTTGCCTTACTATCCTTGGCTTTGGCATATTTAGATATATGGATTACTGGCAGAAGAAGCTAAAATTTTAACGCTAGAGTAATTGTATTCGGTTCCAATTGACATTTACTTATAAAGTACTTTATAATATAAAGTATATTGGTTTGTAGTAAGACTGAAATGGGGATGCGTAATGACCGAAGAAAAAATATTAATATCCATACAGCGGGCAAGAGAATCATTAGATGATATAAAAAGAACCAGCTTAAGAAGCAAAATT
>CAYPXH010000067.1:0-3850 GCA_964414755.1 uncultured Rhodospirillaceae bacterium
CACGACAAAAAAGCCCGAAAAGTGCGCCAGCAGCAAATCAATAAGATGGGCAAGCAACATTAATTGCGCAGATGGATTTCGTTCAGCATAGCTTTCTGTTGACAAAAATTGTTGCTGCAGTTCGTATGAGAAGCGATTGAAAAAATAATCAGGCATAGGCAATTGCTCGCTTAACAATAGCCAGCCTTTCAGGAGGCTTTTAATAGATAATATCAGTGTCGAACCAAATAGCGGGCCAGGCAAGTTATTATATAAATGAAACCAGTGTTTTTTAAGATGAAGTACAAAGTTTGCAAATACATCTGTTGTGCGCATTGTTGGTGATGAATCAAGGTAATTAATCCAAGCATCAAGGCGTCTAGCTGTTATATCAATATCCCAAGCCAGCCCATGTCCAATAGGATGACGACTGATCCAGTCATTAATTATCTGTTCAACAATTGTTGTTTGGTCATCAGTCGTAGGTTTTGTATCTTGTAACCAACTAAATCCGTGAAAATAGCTCCAGAAGTATTCTGGAATATGCTGCTGCCATAAATTGGGGTATGATGTTTCGATTGAACCAAAAGCAAAAGTACCATTTTTGATAGCTGCGCCATTTTTTTCATCTCCAAACCATAAACTCCGAACAGCAGCACTAACCATTGAATCTGCTTGGTTAGGCAACGTCCAGCGATATAGGGAGGTATGGTGGTAGAATCGCTTTAAATAAGCTAAAGATGAACGAAAAACAAGTGAAAGGGGGATAGAACGACTTGTTAGAAAGCGTGGTGTTAATTCCCACAATCGTTGTCGCCAGTGTTTCTGCATGAATAATCCTAAGCCTTGCGCAGTTTTTGAATATTGTGGGCGTATTGTGTTACGCCGCCTCTAAAAACGGCCGTTCCGGCAACTAGGCGGTTTGCCCCTGCCGCGATAATCTGTGGCGCTGTTTTTTCGTTAACTCCGCCATCTACCTGCAGATCAATAAAGCGGTTGGGTGCGTGTTGATCAAGAGATTGCCGCAATTGCCTGATTTTTTCTAGTTGTTCAGGGATAAATTCTTGCCCACCAAAACCGGGATTAACGCTCATCAGGAGAACAACATCAATATCTTGAATAATCCAGTTAAGAACATTTAATGGGGTTGATGGATTTAGGGCGATACCAGCTTTTTTACCAAGTCGACGAATTTTTTGCAGTGTCCTGTGGACATGCGGTCCTGATTCGGGGTGAATAATTAAGCTATCTGCACCTGCAGCGGCAAATTCATCGATATAAGGATCAACCGGGCTAATCATCAAATGCACATCGAAAAATAGACTGCAGTGGGGGCGCAAGGCTTTAATAACCAATGGACCAATTGTAAGACTTGGTACGAAATGGCCGTCCATAACATCCCAGTGAATGAAATCAGCACCCGCAGATGCAACAGCCGTAATCTCGTTGGCCAGTTTTGAGAAATCTGCTGATAACATCGACGGGCCAATTTTAACCATGATTAGAAAATCCTTTCGCCAGATATAAAAGCTGGTATAAAGATACAATGTATAACTTGCAGAATATTTTCATGGTTCGGGGATAGGGTCAAGGGAGCTAAAGGCATGAAGCTATATATATCATTTCTATATGGGGTAATGATACTTATTTGGGGGACTTCCTGGTTAGGTATCAAATTACAGCTTGGGGTGGTGGCGCCCGAATTATCAGTTGTTTACCGGTTTGTTTTGGCAAGTGTGATTATGTGGATTTTTGCCGTCATTAGCCAGCAACGTATAAGATTCTCGCGCTATAATCATACCATGTTTGCCATACATGGTTTTTTTCAATTTTGCTTGAATTATCAGTTTTTTTATTTGGCAACCGAATATCTTACGAGCGGTTTGGTTTCTGTGGCTTTGTCGGCTATCATTGTTCTGAATATCTTTAATGCTGCGCTCTTTTTTGGCCAGAAAATATCGCCCCAAGCTTTGCTTGCATCAATGATTGGTCTTACAGGACTTGCCTTGGTTTTTTGGCCCGAATTAACAGCAACTCAGGGTACGGTCAAAAGCTGGATCGGGTTGGGTTTTTCTATGGGCGGTAATTTATGTGCCTCTTTTGGGACGATGATGGCCATGCGTCACGGTAGGGCTAATATTTCAATAATTTCGTCTACATTATGGGCTATGACTTATGGTTCCTTGTTTTCGGCAATATTTGCACTAGCCAAAGGAACACCAGTTACCATGGACTGGTCGGTTCAGTATATAACTGCTTTAGTTTATCTTGCAATTTTTGCAACTATTTTAGCTTTTGGCATATATTTTTATTTAATTAAAAAAATTGGTGCCAATAAAACATCATATGCAACATTATTTTTTCCATTGGTTGCCTTAACGATTTCAACAATATTTGAAGATTATCATTGGCCTTGGTTGGCGGTGATAGGGGTAATTATGGTTTTGGTTGGGAATATTACAATACTTTATAAACCGAAACAACGTCACTAATTTTTAGCAAGATCTTCAAGGATTGGGCAGGAAGGTTGATGTTCACCACCGCAACAATCAACAAGCTTTTGAAGAACGGCTACAATTGACTCAAGGTGTTGAATTTGTTGTCGAATACCAGCTATATGTTGGCTGGCTATGTTGTGTACTTCACTATTTAAGCGGCTTGAGTTTTGCCATAAGGCTAATAACTTTTTGATAGTTTGTAGCGGGAAATTTAACTGGCGGGCGCGATGGATAAACTTCAAATTATGTATGTCGTGCTTGTGGTATAGCCGGTAATCCTTAGATGAACGCGCAATATTCCTAAGAAGACCAAGGCGCTCATAATTGCGAATCATTTTGGTAGATAAACCACTTAATGTGGCCGCTTCATGAATCTTAAACATATTTTCCCCCAAGGGTGTATATTTCCCAAGTTTGGCTGATCTTTTTATTATTTGCCGGGTTTCCAGCGATACAGGAATAATGCGTTGGTAATAACGCTGACACTGCTAAAAGCCATAGCCATTCCTGCAAAGGTTGGGCTTAAAAAGCCTATTGCCGCCAATATAATACCGATAATATTGTAAATAAAAGCCCAAAATAAATTCTGCCATATTTTTTTCTCGGTTAAAACAGCCAGGTCGAGCACAGATAAAACCAAGGCTGGGTTATTGTTCAGTAAGGTAATATCAGCAGTGTTAATAGCAACATCACTGGCGCCAGACATTGCAATACTTAAATCTGCTTTGGCAAGGGCTGGGGCATCATTTACCCCATCACCAATCATGGCTATTGCACCCCATTGCTGACGTAGTTGGGTCAAAATTTCGGCTTTATTCTGTGGTAAAACGCGCCCCCTTGCATGTTCAATCCCTAATTTCTCGGCTGTTGCCTGAACAATCGATGTATTATCACCACTAACCAGACTTATCTTAAAACCTTTAGATTTTAACCTTTGCACGGTTTCCAAGGCATTGGGACGTAATTGGTCAATAAAAGCTACGATGCCATAAAGTTTTGATATTGGTGCTATCTGTGCAAACCAGGATACTGTATGGCCGTCTTGTTCAAGTTTTAAGGCCTCTTGACCCAATGAATCAACCTTTACACCATATTCCTTCATCAATTGGTCTGTACCAAGGATAAAGCGGGATGATCCAAAATCTCCAACCAAGCCAAGACCAATTTTGACTTGAACATTTGGTGTTTCAATTTTGTCAGTATCTGTTAAATGTTGCTGTCCCCAATCAATAACGGCCTGAGCCAGAGGATGCGTGCTATGGCGTTGCACAGCATATATTTTGCGCATCATGTCCTGTTCAGGTTGATTGGTAATGATGTGGGTTAATGTTGGTTTACCAAGTGTTAACGTACCAGTTTTATCCTTGGTACAG
>CAYPXH010000068.1:0-1626 GCA_964414755.1 uncultured Rhodospirillaceae bacterium
TAATATTACAATAGAGTCATTACAAAGCATTTATGACTTTTTAAGTAAGATAGCAACAACCAACCCAACAGTTGACATTACCATGTTAAAATTTCGTTCGCCTACCTTGGATGACCTTGATAAAGTTAGACAATTATACCGCAAGGTTGCCCGTCTCAGTGGTGGTATCGCAAGACGGGAAAAAGAAATTACTACAACTTATGTTCGTAAATTCATGAAGGGGGCTGCGGCTTCTGGCTTTCATTTAGTTGTCGATCATCCCCATAACAGGGAAATGATTATTGGTGACCTGCATTGCCAAACATTAAGCCCCAAGGCTTTTAGCCATGTATTGGGCGCGCTAACGATTGCTATTGATCCTGATTTTCAAGGACAGGGGATTGGTAAGATGCTCCTGCAAAAATTATTAAACTTTGTTGAACGAAAGAGACCTGATATTTTGCGGGTCGAGCTTTATACAAATGAAAGCAATCACCACGCTTTGGCACTTTATGACAAAATGGGTTTTAACCGTGAAGGTAAAATGATTGGTAAAATCCGCACGCATGATGGGAACATTACATCTGATATTCCGCTTGCTTGGTTTAATCCAAACTTTTATTTAAGGCGCATAAGTAACAATTTTGGTACGAATTTCATAGGTTAAATTCATCTTTCTTTATCCTGTTCGCTATGCTTCAAAAGAATAGAACAAGGCAATAAAACCTACCCAACAATATTGTTCCAGCATATACAAAATTAGCTTTGCTGACACTTTAAGCGAAGCTGTTCGTTCATTTGTTCAAAGCCTTGTTTTATTGATTGGGCGTTTGGCTTTATCAACATTCCAACGAATATACCTGTGAAAATCTCTCGGTGTGTAAAATGGGTTGTCTGATAAGTGGTAGGGGCAAGTTCAAAAATATGTTCGCCATCCAAAAGACCGGGCAATAATACTTTGCCTTTCCAGACCAGTTTTTTATTATTTTCAACGCTCAATAATTGCGGTTTAAAACGCATGGATTTTTGCCCCGGCGGTTGAATTTCAACCTTTAACTGCTGCCCAACGCTTAAAGATCCGCTAATTGAGCGAATAAAAGGGTTCCAATTTGGGTAAGACGGGAAATCGGTCAAAACCTGCCAAACTTTGGCGGCCGGGGATTGAATGATAATTTGGGTGCGAATTTCATAAGCCATTGATAAAATCCTAAAAATATCCTTTTGACATCAGTACCTTTAAAAAGAATTATTGACTAGAAAAAAATAGGGCTTTTCAATGAATTATACCTTATCACCGATTGGGGCAGAATTTCTTAATCAATTAGCTGCTTTTAAAAACCCCGCGCGTGCGGTTGTTGAACAAAAGTATCATAAATCAACACGGCAACATTGGGGTGTTAGTGTCCCGAATATCGAAAAATTAGCCCGCCAATTTGGCAAATCATTGGATGAGGCTGCGTTAGTAAAACTGGCCGATGAATTATGGCACACCAACATTTTTGATGCCATGACCGCAGCTTTAAAAATATTGGCACTTCCCAAAATAAAATCCAGCCCTGAGCTTTGGCAACAAGTGAAACAATATTTATTGGTTATTGATGGTTGGGCACTTGAAGATCATTTGGCGCGCACGGCCTGGAAATGTAT
>CAYPXH010000068.1:1726-3799 GCA_964414755.1 uncultured Rhodospirillaceae bacterium
AATCGATGATCAAGGGATTGGTCAAGCTGGTGTTAAGTTGTTTTTAAAAAAATCTACTCCATTAATAGTGATAGTTACCGGCCCTGTCGGCTGCGGTTTTTGTTCTTCCTTTATACCGCTATATTCATTATCAATTTCTTTAGCCCATTCCTTAAATTCATTTACAGTATTTTGGATACAATCTGTCCAAATCTCAGCATCTACATTGGTAGTCGATGGTTCAGAATCGAAATATGTTTTTAACCTTTCAATAGCTCGTTCCAAGCGAGCCATTCGATGCTTGAAAAAATCTGACTTAGTATATACGGGATGCCTAGTGTTTAATTTTTCTATAAATTCTTGAATCGCGTTTTCAATTATTTCTAAATGATCAGTACCCGAATCTTTTGATCTATCAGCAGACAATTTTTGAATAGCATGGTCGCAACCTTCGAATATATCAAAAAGTTTCTGGTGTTTAAATTTATTGCGATGATCTTTTACTCTTTCAGTCAATAAATTAATAAAATCATTTAAAGCCAGAGTTAAAATTGGAACCTGAGTTTCTATTAATTTGCATATGTTTACTTTGCTTGTTTTGCATTTATTTGATTGGTTAAAAACCAAATATTCAAACTCTTTTGAACTTAAATTATGCCGGCTAATAAAATGGCTTCTTCCACCTTCTGATATAACCGGATGTCCTGCAAGGCCAGTCCTTATACTATTTACCTCCTCTAAAGCAGGATACATCTTTATTATTTCATATTTTTGCTTCTGACAAAATTTATATACTATTTTGCCAATCTGCTCTACAGCGGTATACTGAATATATAAAGCCTGTAAAACACCAAAAATATAGATATAGATTGATCCCCAATCCTCGTCTTCGTGCTTTAAATAAGAATGAAATGCCATTATAATATCATCTATGAGGTCCATAGCACTGCAAAGCTTATTAGATTCTGGCCCTTTCTCGATCAAATCATACCTTAACTCTTCTCCGGGATGAGCAACTAACTCTCGGAAATCATCAGCAGATTTACTTAAAGCATTAAGTAAAATATTAATTTCAGGTTTAGGGGCAGAATTTTCAATATTTTGCAAGATATTCATCCGCTAAGATTGGAGGAAAATTATAGTCTTATCCTTGATGTATTCTATCTAGTTTAAACTTTGCTCATATAGTAAAGAATGTGCTAATTAAAAGAAATATAGAAATAATATAAAGAAAAATCAGATAATTCATCTTCGAATTTTAAAATGAAATAAAGAAAAGATCATACCACATGGTGGTAAAAGCGAATACACTGATAAAAACAAATGCCAGTTCAAACTAAGAAGGATATAAGAAACGAGGTGTCGTTGGAAAAGAAAACAAAAAACATAGCCAACAAATCAGTAAATCTATTCCCGCGGCAGTTGTTGTAGAAAAGCATCAGATAAAAAAACGTCGGTAAGGTTTAAGGATTATTTAATCACTTTTATCAGTTACATTAGCAACAAATTTTTTGCTTTTTCTGGATGATGAAAGAAGTACAATTGTCGATAAATATTAATAGTTTTCTCTATTGAATTTGGTACAAGAATTATTACTTGAACAATCTGATATTATTTTCACAATAACCCTGGTTTTCTATACTAATCACTATTCTAAAGGACATTTTATCATGCCTATTTCCATGTACCAAGCATCTATCGTGCTTTTTAGCCGCATGTTTAATAATTTGCTGGCCATTATGGACAAGGCCGAACTGTATGCCAAAACAAAAAAGTTTGACACCAGCGTCTTAGTAAATAGCCGCCTTGCACCCGATATGTTTCCATTTTCAGCCCAGATTCAATTTGCCAGCGATACAGCCAAGGGTTGTGCCGCCCGTCTGGCTGGAATTGATATTCCCAGTTTTCCTGACACCGAAACAACTTTTGCAGAACTGCGCGCTCGCATTAAAAAAACACAAGATTTTATTCAAAGCCTAAAACCCCAGCAAATTGATGGCAGCGAAGAACGTTCAATTGTTATGAAAGTTGGTGGAAATCAGGAATTAAAATTCACAGGCCTTACTTATTTGCAAAATTTTGCACTACCTAATT
>CAYPXH010000069.1:0-3650 GCA_964414755.1 uncultured Rhodospirillaceae bacterium
TTTGATCGTCGTGATCCGATAATCTTGCAAATTGGATCTTCATATCCACTAAGCGGAAATTTATACCACTAAAAAAACCGCATAAAAAATCATTAAGTCTACGTGTATAGTTGATTATTCCCTCAACTTCAGTTGCGGAAAACCAAGAAAAAGATAATAAATGCTCGATTGAAATCTGCGGGTGATCTAAATCGGACGCATGATAAAAAACCTCAATAAGCGGTTGCGGTAACTTTGTCCCTTCAATAAGTCCCAGCCTTTTTGCAAAATGGCCAGCTGCAACATTACGGATGATCAAAAAAATTGGCAGTTTTTCTGTCTCGCGAATAAGCTGTTCACGCATATTTAGGCGTCTAATAAAACTTGTTGGAAAACCTGCTTCGGATAATTTTGATAACAAAAAAGAAGATATCCGGTTACACAAAACACCTTTACCAGTTACCTTACCAGTTTTATGTTTTTCAAAAAAATCAATCTCATCATTAAATAACTGTATCAGCGTACCACTTTCGGGACCTTTGTAGTATTTTTTTGCTGTTGTTTCTCGAATTTTAGCTGATTTTAACATCAATGACTTTCCTTGCTTATAAATTTTTATTGCCAAAGTTAATTTTTTGTTGAATTCAATTGAACCATATACCACCTTAGTATAGTTAATAGCACTTGTTATTAAAATAGGGAAAAGAAGAATGACTAGCTTTGATGATCGGCAAAAAGCCTTTGAACAAAAATATAAAATTGATCAAGAACTTGAGTTTAAGGTTACAGCACGCCGCAATAAATTACTAGGCTTGTGGCTAGCAAAACAATTTGGACTGAACGATTCAAGTGCAGAACAATATGCTAAATCCGTTGTAATGGCGGATTTTGAAAAGCCAGGAGATGATGACGTTGTTGAAAAAGTCATGCATGACTGTCGTGAACGTAGACTATCGATCTCGGAACATTTAATACGCAAGCAAATGCAAGAATTCAAAATGCTTGCAAAGCAACAAATATTACAAGAACAAAACAAAAGTTAGGTTTATACAAGTAAACCCTAGTTATTCAAAGCGCGTTCAAATAAATAGGGTATTCGCTGTATATAAAATTCAACGTCAAATAGTTCTTTTAATTCCTTAGAATCGATTACCTGTGCAATACTTTGATTATGAGTACAAAGGTTATAAAAGTTATGATTATCTGCTATGCTTTGATGGCTAAGTTTTTGGATTAGGTTATATGCTATTTGGCGATCCATACCTTTTTCTATAAGTGTAAGTAGGATGCGTTGTGAAAATATAATACCACCCGACTGCATTAAATTGTCTTTCATCCGTTCCGGGTAAACAATAAGCCCGTCAATAATCTTCTTAAGCCTATCCAAGGCAAAGTCTAATAAGATTGTTATTTGGGGTAAAACAATGCGTTCAACAGAACTGTGAGACATATCACGTTCATGCCATAATGTAATATTTTCAAGAGCAGCTTGGCAATTTGTACGTATCAGCCGTGATAAACCCGTTAAATTTTCCGATTTTATCGGGTTACGTTTGTGTGGCATAGCAGAAGAGCCAGTTTGTCCAATTGAAAAAGGTTCTTCCACTTCACGAATTTCAGTTCTTTGTAAATGACGAATTTCTGTTGCCAGATTTTCAATAGAACCCGCAACAACAGCGAGCGTACAGATAAAAATGGCATGTCTATCACGGGGGATAACCTGCGTTGAAACTGGTTCTATTTGCAATCCTAATTTGCTGAGCACACGCTTTTCAACCTCAGGATCAATAGTAGCATAAGTACCTATTGCCCCAGAAATAGCACCAACTTCAATATCTTTCTTAGATTGTTGTATACGGTTGTAATGACGTCGGAAAGCTGACCAGTGGCCTAATAACTTTAACCCAAAGGTTGTTGGTTCAGCATGAATTCCATGTGTACGACCACAACATAGGGTTTCTTTAAATTTAATCGCTTTTTCCCTGATAGAATCAGCAACACCCTTAATACCTTCTAATAAAATAGTAGTTGCCTGCTGAATCTGTATTGCCAACCCAGTATCTAATACATCTGAAGAAGTTAAGCCGTAATGAAGATATCGGGCTGCATCACCGATGTTTTCAGACATGTTTTTTAAGAATGCATTAAACTCATGATGAGTAACATTTTCCAGTTCTTTTACACGTTCAGACTGAAATTTTGCACGCCGAATAATATCAAGAGATTCTTGTACGGGGATAATGTGTAAATCTCCCTGTACTTGGGCAACCAAGGATTCGATATTTCTCCAAATATTTAACTTATTTTCTTCAGACCAAACTTGTTTCATGATTGGTCTGGAGTAACGTTCAAAAAACATATAGAATCCCTAATATTTTAAGTGCTGATTCATCTTAAAACTATAACAATTTGAAGCAGAAATAATAAAATGATCAACAACATTAATTCCAAGCTTTTCTAGTAGATCAACAAGTGTTGCTGTTGTCTCTATATCGTTGCGAGAAGGAGTTGTATCATTTGTTGGATGATTATGTATAAAGATAACATTAACAGCAGCAATATCTAAAGCCATTTTTACCAATTCACGGGGAAAAAGATTGACGTAATTTATTGTGCCTGTTTGTAAGATCTCATCTTTAATTAATTCCATGGCTTGATTAAGAAATAGCACGTGAAACTCTTCACGTTTTGAATGAGCCAATTTTAACCGATAATAGTCAACAATATCCTTCGGTTGTTTTAGGTAAATTGCTGACGACTGGCTGATTTGTTCACGTAACAAGCGCAAGCAGCATGTATGTACCAGTTTAATTGCTGTAACTGCAGCATCACCAATGCCTTTAGACTGCTTAAGTTCATCTGCTGATGCAAAAAAAATAGGCGCAAAGCCATTAAATCTTTCAATAAGTGCTTTTGCAAGTGGCTTGACATCCTGTCTTGGTAGTGCCTGACAAAGCAGAAGTTCTAGTAATTCATAATCACCCAAACCTGTGCCCATAGCCTGAAGAAATTTCTCGCGAAGGCGTTGGCGGTGTCCAATATATTCAGGCTGATTGGTCATGTTTTTGATAAAATTAACAAATAAAAGTTCAGTTGCTCATCGTAAAAATTTTAACGCCGTCTTCAGTTACACCAACCGTATGCTCAAATTGAGCTGACAAAGATCGATCACGGGTAACCGCTGTCCAGCCATCAGAAAGAATTTTTACGTCGGGATTACCAATATTGATCATCGGTTCGATTGTAAAAAACATACCTGGTTCAAGTCGAATCCCTATGCCTGGTCGTCCATAATGCAAAATATTTGGTTCATCATGGAATACTTGTCCAATTCCATGACCGCAAAAATCGCGAACAACAGAAAAACCATATTTTTCAGCATGGCTTTGAATAGCATAACCAATATCGCCCAGTGTATTGCCAGGCTTAACAGCAGCAATCCCAAGCATCATCGCTTGGTACGTTACTTCAATAAGGCGCTCGGCTTTTAATGGTACTTTTCCAACTTTATACATTCGGCTGGTATCACCGTGCCAGTCATCAAGAATAACAGTAACATCAATATTCAGTATATCGCCCTCCAATAAAGGTTTATTATTGGGTATACCATGACACACAACATGATTAACCGATGTACAAATTGACTTCGGGTATCCTTTATAATTTAGCGG
>CAYPXH010000070.1:0-3472 GCA_964414755.1 uncultured Rhodospirillaceae bacterium
ATGGTGGGGGCAATGGTGGGGGCAATGGTGGAGGCAACGGCGGCGGCAACGGCGGCGGTAATGGTGGACAAGATAATGGTATTGGTAATGGAGGAACCCACACAGACAATGGTAATAACAATAGCGGTACCAATGGTAATGCGACAAATAATGGTAATGACAGTGGTACGGGAAGTAACGCTGGCGGTAACGGCGGGGGTAATAGTGGCGGTAATGGAGGAAATGGTGGTAACGGCCGCAGGTAATACAAGGCTATCCAAAACAAAAAGTAATGTACAAAAGAACCCGTCAATTCAGGCGGGTTTTTTTATAAATTGTTTTTCTGTACATTAAACTTATTTTGTGTTTTAAGGTTTTAGGAATATTCAGTTTTTGAAGCATATAATTTGGGTGTTATGGCATGATATATCAACATTTGGGTAATTCAGGGCTTATTGTATCGCGACTTTCCTTGGGAACTATGACCTTTGGCCAGGGGCCAATGTTTGGCCAGGTGGTCAACACAATTGGTGTACCAGAAGCCAGCCATATGGTCGATATGGCCCTAGATTATGGCATTAATTTCATTGACACTGCCAATGGTTATACCGCCGGTGAATCTGAAATTATCTTAGGCAAGATATTAAAAAATAAAAGAAAACAGGTAATTGTTGCCACCAAATGTGGCTTTCGAATGGGTACGGCAATTACCGATTGTGGTTTGTCGCGTCATCATATATTACAGTCGGTGCAAGATAGCCTTAAAAGATTAAACACCGATTATATTGATGTGTTATATCTGCATCGACCCGATTTACGAACACCGGTTGATGAAATTGCGCAAGCAATTGACGATATTATTCGGCAGGGTTCGGTACGCTATGTTGGCATTAGCAACTTTCCCGCATGGTTAGCCCAAAAACTTTTAAGCTACCAAGAATTTAAAGCCAATAACCGTATTATTGTGGCACAAATGTATTATTCGTTGGTAGGTCGGGACATTGAAAATGACTTTATGCCGTTTGCACAAGATAATCGCCTTGGATTAACGGTTTGGAGTCCGCTGGCATCAGGCTTTCTTACTGGTCGTTATAATGCACAAAACCCGCATCCCAAAGATGGGCGTCGCAGTAAGTCTGAATTTCCACCAGTGAATTATGAACATGGTTACCGCATTATTGCAGTTTTGCAGGATATTGCCCATATACATCAAACAAGCGTTGCCCAAGTTGCTTTGGCCTGGATTCTTGCCAAAAAGATTGTGACAAGCGTTGTTATTGGTGCTAATAAAATTGAACAGCTGGTTGATAATATGGCTTCATCAGAGCTGCAATTAACGGATGCTGAAATAAACAAACTGGATAATATCTCTAAAACGCCTGAAATGTATCCAAACTGGTTTTTAAATATGACATCTGATCCAATTGTGGCAAAAGGTTTGAAAACATAACTACCAAGTTATACTTGTTGTTTAATATTATGTAATATATTTTAAATAGATTCATTTTTCATGAGCGCAAGCCAAAAATTTTATAACCAGTCATCAGGTAAATCAGAAATTAAACACCTAAAATCGATGTGGCTTTTTTTAAAACCATATCGGTTGGCCATTTGGGGGGCTTTGGGTTGTTTAACCATGTCGGCCTTGATTGTACTTGGCCTTGGGCGTGGCATGCAATTTTTAGTCGATAATGGTTTTTCATCAGAACAAGGTAATTTACTGAATCAAGCATTATTAATACTTGTCTTTTTGGCAATTTTACTTGCTTTAAGTACCTTTGGTCGGTTCTTTTTGGTGTCTTGGGTAGGTGAAAGGGTTGTTGCCGATATTCGACAGCTTGTGTACCAGCATATTTTAAGCCTTAGTGCAACAATTTTTGAGAACAATAAAACAGGTGATCTGATATCGCGGCTTATGACAGATACCACATTATTACAGTTGATTATAGGTTCAACCATTTCTGTAGCGCTGCGTAATTTGCTGCTTTTAGCAGGTGGATTTGTGATGTTGGCGGTTACAAGCCTGAAGTTAACCGCTTTAGTATTAATCGTTGTGCCAATTGTTCTTGTTCCCATTATTTATCTTGGGCGCAAAGTGCGTACGGTATCAAAGAAAAACCAAGAGAAAATTGCCAATTTAAATGTATATGCCAATGAAACCATTCATGAAATTCGAACGGTTCAGGCTTTTACCCATGAACCTGAAGATTATCATCATTTTGGAGGGCTTGTGCATGATGGGTTAAAAACAGCTGTTCAACGCATTTTTTGGCGGGCAATTTTAGCGGCCATTGTGATTACCCTGGTTTTTAGTTCGGTTAGCATGGTTTTGTGGGTTGGTGGTCATGATGTATTAGTTGGTAATATATCAGCAGGCCAATTATCGGCTTTTATTTTTTATGCAATTGTTGTTGCTGGTGCTGTTGGTGCATTAAGCGAAGTGGGTGGTGATTTACAACGTGCGGCCGGCGCTGCTGAGCGTTTGACTGAAATTATGCAGCAAAAATCGGATATTGTTTCCCCAGAAAATCCGGTTTATTTAAGTCAACCAGTGCAAGCAGCAATTGAATTCAGCCATGTGCATTTTGCTTATCCAAGCCGTCCTGATACTTGGGCGTTGCAGGATATTGACCTAAAAATAAAACCGGGCGAAAAATTGGCGTTAGTTGGGCCATCTGGGGCTGGGAAAACAACATTCTTTCAATTGTTGTTACGTTTTTATGACCCACAAAAAGGCAGTATAATGTTTGATGGGCACGATATCCGAAACTTGGCTGTTGACCATTTACGCCATCACATTGGCCTTGTTGCCCAAGACCCGGTTATTTTTGATACAACGGTTATGGAAAATATTCGTTACGGTTTTCCAAAAGCTAATGAACAACAAATTAAACAAGCAGCTGATATAGCATTTGCGACAGAATTTATTGAAAAAATGCCCCAGGGATTTGATACAATCCTTGGCGAGCGTGGCGTTCGCCTGTCGGGTGGTCAGCGGCAACGCTTAGCTATTGCCCGCGCTTTGTTACGTAATCCGCCTTTATTATTGCTTGACGAAGCTACCAGTGCGCTTGATACAAAAAGTGAGCAAATGATCCAGCAAGCACTTGATCATTTAACCAAAAATCGCACCACCATAATGATTGCCCATCGTCTGTCAACCGTTCGCAAGGCAGACCGTATTTGTGTCATCAACAACGGGCAAATTACTGCTATGGGCACGCATCAGCAATTAATGAAAGCTGATGGCTTATATGCGCGGTTGGCCGAGTTACAATTTCAGCCACTTTAAACATTTTTTCGTATTCGCAGGGAAAAATTATTGGTTGATGCAGAATAGGATTGCATCGGCCAGCTTTTTGTTTTAGCCATTTACAATTTTTTAAGATATTGTTAGGTTCTCGCATCGACGGCTATACTGCAAGCTGCTATTAAATTATTGCTGTTAACTAAAGAAAGATGGGTTGTTCATGAAAGTCACTGCTAGTAATAT
>CAYPXH010000071.1:0-3330 GCA_964414755.1 uncultured Rhodospirillaceae bacterium
AGGGTTTATTAACCCGCAATAGGCAAGGTGATTTACGTGATATTGTAGCCCGTCCTTACACTTATGGTCAAGCCGTTACCGCCCGATCTACTGATACGATACACACGGCATACAAGCGTATGCGGCAACACGACGTATCGCAAATACCTGTCCTTGATAATGCCCAGATCATTGGCATGATTGATGAAACAATCATATTACAACATGCTTGCAAACGACAGATAATGGACACCATGGTCAGCGAGATTATGACCCGTGATTTCCCAAAAGTTGAAATCAATGTCAGCCAAGAAAAAGTTTGTCACATTTTAGAAAACCATCCCTATGTGGCGGTGCAACATCAAAATAAGTTTATTGGGCTTATTACACGTGCTGATATGATACAACAATCTTTCGTAAAACCAAATGCCTAAGAATAAGAATCTGAGAATAAGAAAATGACAAAAAAAACCATACATAACCGCTTAGGAATGGCAACACGGGGAATTCATGCTGGGCAAAACCCTGACCCTACAACCGGGGCAATTATGATGCCTATTTATGCGACATCTACCTATGTTCAAGAAAGTCCTGGAAAACATAAGGGCTATGAGTATTCCCGCACGCATAACCCAACAAGACAGGCTTATGAACGGTGTGTTGCCGATTTAGAAAATGGAACAGCCGCTTATGCTTTTAGCTCGGGCCTTGCTGCTATTGCAACAGTTTTAGATACTTTGCCCAGTGGGTCACATGTTATTGCCATGGATGATATGTATGGTGGTACATACCGCCTTTTCGAACGTGTACGAAAAATATCAGCCAATCTGCAATTTAGTTATGTTGATCTACGTAATACCAAGCTTTTAGAGCAATCGATTCTACCAGAAACAAAATTAATTTGGGTGGAAACACCAACAAATCCTACCCTAAAACTAGTCGATCTTGAAGCTATTGCCAAAATTGCCAAAAAGCGAAATATTCTAAGCGCCGCAGATAATACATTTGCCAGCCCTATCGTTCAACAGCCCTTAGATATGGGTATTGACCTTGTTATGCATTCAGCTACAAAATATTTAAACGGTCATTCAGATATGATCGGCGGAATTGTTGTTGTTGGACAAAACCAAGAAATGAAGGAAAAACTATCTTTCCTACAAAATGCGATCGGCTCCGTGCCAGGACCATTTGATTGTTTTTTGGCTTTGCGCGGATTAAAAACCTTGGCGTTACGTATGGAACGCCACTGTAGCAACGCAGCGGCAATTGCTGAATGGTTAAACCGTCATCCAGCTATAAAACATGTTGTATACCCTGGCCTTGCTAGTCATCCCCAACATAATCTTGCCAAACGCCAAATGAATCTTTTTGGCGGTATGATTGTAGCCGATATTCGCGGTGGACTTGAACCAGCAAAAAAATTTCTTGAACGTTGTCAGTTGTTTGCCTTAGCAGAAAGTCTTGGTGGTGTTGAAAGCCTTATTGAACATCCAGCTATTATGACACATGCGTCTATACCGGCAACAAGAAGGGCTGAACTTGGCATTAGTGATGGATTGGTTCGCTTATCTGTAGGCATTGAAAATGTCGATGATTTAATTGCCGATCTTGATCAAGCCTTAAGTGGCTTATAATTAGTTTTTTAGGAATCGTAAGGGTGCCCACCAATAATAAAAATTATTTTCCATCCTTAGAGGACGTTCGCCAGTTCATTAAAGACCACCCTGAACCGAATAAGTTAAGCAAACGCGAAATCGGCCGCGCTTTTTCAATTCCCAGATCACAGCTAGGCTTTCTGAATGTTTATATCAAACAGCTGAAGACCGAAGGTACAATACCATCAAGACAACGTCCAATTGACCTACCTACAAAAATTCTTAAATTACAAGGTGTTATTGATCAAATTACTTTAAATGATCATGGGGTTGTTTTAAGTATCGTTCGGCATAATTTACAAAAAATTATATCTAAAACCGCCGATGTTATCATACCAAAAAATCCAGCTTCTCTGGCATTAAAGCGACACGATACCGTTCAACTGCAATTACACGAAACAACCACCGCCCCCTATCAGGGAAGCATCCATACCCCAACAACTGCGCCAATTAGTACTTATAAAACCGGTTTGTTTAGGACTATTAACGGTAAGGCTGTCTTAGAAGTGGCACGCCAGCAAGACCAGTTACGTATTTATCCCGTAAGCCGCACAAGCAGTTATTTGGCAAAGAATCGGGATTGGGTGGTTGCAGACATTTCAGCCGGAAAACGCCCTATAGCTAATATTATTCAATCTCTAGGTTCAGCAAATAATTCTTTGAATTTAAGTAAAGTTGCATGCTTGGAATATGATTTTCCAGTCGATTTCACGGAAGAAGCAGAAGCCTTAGCAAATACATCAGTTGTTCCCGTATTAGGAGCTCGCGACGATTTACGCCATATCCCTTTTGTTACCATTGATGGTGCTGATGCACGCGATTTTGATGATGCTGTTTGGGCTGTATCTGACCAAAGGCCAGGCAATAAAAATGGCTGGCAAATAATAGTGGCGATTGCCGATGTCGCCCATTATGTTCAGCCTGGCAGTGCTTTAGACCTAGAGGCACGCGCACGTGGAAATTCGATCTATTTTCCAGATCGTGTCGTTCCAATGCTTCCCTTCGCGTTATCTAGTGGTTTATGTTCTTTAACCCCGCATGTTGATCGTGCAAGCCTGGCCGTCCATTTGCGGATTGATGACCTGGGCAATCTTATATCATATCGCTTTAGCCGCGCGCTTATTCGTTCAAATGCCCGCTTGACATACGAACAGGTGCAACAAGCTTATGATGGCAAGCCTGACAGCACAATAAAACCTTTATTACCTAGTATTCTCTCATTATATGGCGCTTATCACAGTTTATTAAAAAATCGAAAAAAACGCAAAACACTTGAACTAAATATTGCCGAACGCCATGCCGTTCTGTCCGAAACAGGTTTGATCAAGTTTATAGGATTGCGGCAATCATTAGCCAGCCATCAACTGATCGAAGAGATGATGATTTGTGCTAATGTTGCAGCGGCAAAAGTTTTACAAGAAAACAAGCAGCCAGCAATTTATCGAAACCATCTGCCGCCTGATTTGGCACGTATAAACGATTTAGTTGGCTATCTTAAAAAAGTTAATTTTGAAGTTACAAAGCCCACGAAGATTGATGGTGATTTTTTTAATAATATCCTTGAAAAATTATCGACACACCCGCTTGCTGAAATTATTGCTGAACTAAGCTTGCGAACACAATCACAAGCCAACTACAACCCTAATAATCATGGACACTTTGGACTAGGGTTGCCGGAATATACCCATTTTACATC
>CAYPXH010000072.1:0-3324 GCA_964414755.1 uncultured Rhodospirillaceae bacterium
AAACAGTTGATAACTTGGGCTCTAGAAATCCTTCTCTTTTTTTCTGCTTGGATGAGTACATTCCCAAATTCTAAATGCCAAATTGCTGGAACAAAAGCTCCTTCTTCTTGGATAATGGCAAAAATATCATCAGTTTTTTCTGAAGCTTCATCTTCAAAAAACCAAGATACAGCAATGGAACAATCCAATACTACCTTAATCATCTACGCCCTTGATCGCGTAATTCTTTCCATGAAAAATTCCTCAGCTGCAGATTTTTTCTGAGGTTCTTCAATCTTAGAATAGTATTTTCTTTGGTAAGATTTTGGCTTTTATTGAATGGGATAATCTTAGCTATAGGAATCCCTCTTCTTGTAACAAGAGTTTCTTCTCCTTGAGCCGCCCTCTCCAAAATCTCAGATAAATGGGTTTTTGCCTCAAAAGCACCAATAGTACGCATCTTTTAACCTGTTTAAAAAACTAGTTTGACTATTAGACTAGTTTATCAGTATAAATAAAAATGTAAAGGGCAAGAAAGAGGCTACTTAAATAAGGGGAAATGTTATGGATAAAGTGGAAGAGAATTCTGTTGATGATATTTGTTTAATGAAAACTGTGAGTTTAACTCAGCTCGAAGTTAAGCTTGCGGAATTTCTTAAAAATTTCTTCATGGAAGAAATAAAGAAAACACTTCCTAATTTAGATTCGAAGAAAATAAAAGATTTTAAATTAACGATTAATTCCATCGAACATGACAGAGGTACTAATTTAGGCATCATGATCGTTGATAAAAAATGGGTTACTGGATGGTATAAAACTATTATCACTTTAAAGATCGAGGAATTTAGCCATAATGATGATCTTAATAGCAGATAATCAATAGAAGAAATACCATTTTAAAAATAAAACATATAATTAGAATATAATTCTAAAATTTTAATAAAGGATTATTTTTTATAATCAACTATAAACTTTGATTATCTGTTTTTATCAAAAACGAGGGTTATTGGGTTATGCGTTACAAAAACCCTTCCTTACCCGTTACCGGGTGATTCAAGCCAAAAAATTGGGTTTATGCGTCATGTCGTTTATTATAGTCTGCTACCAAGCCATGTAATACATGCTGTGAATATCGAGGTGGTTGATCAGCAAGCAAGTTGTGGCAATCAGCAGGTTGAAGAAGCGGCCAAACGTTGGCAAGCGGTAATCCAATTATTGCTGCCGGAATAAAATTTGTGATACAAAATACCCAACTAATATATATTCAATCATAATGTTCTTTATTTATTCCTAAAGCCGGGTTATAAACAGCAGAAGGGTTGAAAAACTGTGTCTGACAACAGGCAACGGTTTCTCCGGTCGTATACAATAAAAAGAAAGAAAAACAATGCAAAAGACTGGATTACCCCAATCATTCGTTGCCATTTTATGGATGATTGGTGGTATATTAATGATTTCAATGGGCAGCGCCTTGGTTCGGTTCGCAAGCGGGTCTTTTGCCGTAAGCCAAATGGTGCTGCTGCGCATGCTGATGATTATGATTTTGGTTATTGTTTTTTGTACCTTTATACAAAAACAAAGCTTTTGGCGAACAGGCAGGTTGGGTTTGCATATAGTAAGGGGGGTGGTTGGTGTTATGGCTATAAGTGGCTATTTCCTAAGCCTTTATTTGTTGCCCCTCGCGGATGTCTCGGCCTTAACCCTTACCGATACCCTTTTTGTGGCTGTGCTTTCAGCCCTGTTTTTACGGGAAAGAAACGATTACCGCTATTGGATGATGGTGATTTTAGGCTTTATCGGGGTTATTCTTGTAACGCGGCCTGGGGCAAGCATTTTTAATGTTGCCTCGTTGGGCGCGGTATTGGTTGGTTTTTTGTTTGCGGTTATTTTGTTGCTGATTGGTTATATGGCCAAAACCGAAACGTTCGGCAGCACCAGTTTTTATTTTGCCCTTATCAGCGTTTTGGTAACTTTGGCGCTTGTTCCATGGCAATGGTGGACGCCCGACAGCTATGTTGTACGCAACGGGTTAATTGGTTGGAAGAACCCAAACCTAATAGATTGGCTTTTGGCATTGGGTATGGCGATATGCGGTGCTGTCGGCAATTTATGTGTTACGCACGCTTTCCGATTAGGCAGGGCGTCGTTGGTTGCGCCTTTTGGTTATTTGGATTTACCGTTTTCGGCATTTTTGGGGTTTTTGCTGTTGCATGAAAATATTGATGTTTTTCTTATTCTTGGTGGGGGTGCTATTATTTTCAGTGGCATTGGCCTTATATATTTGGAACATAGGCAACAGGTGAAAAAAAACAAGGAATAAACAAGGGATAAAGACCAGCGCAGCCGTTAATTGCGGTGCGGCAGGCTAGAAAAAACAGGTAACCTTGGTTGCTTTGGGGCACTAAGTTACCTTGGCCTGGGTCGTCATTTGTCTTGATCATTGCTGTTTGTTCTATAAGAATGCTCGTATTCAGATATGCTATCATCCAATAAATCACCAATCAGTGGTTAAACACCATTGTCTATAAAGTGGTACGCACATATTAAAGCAAGGAAAATAACATGACCACGTCCTTCAAACGCGCTTTAGCCGCAATTATATTTATGATTGCAGGCACTTTATTTATGTCTTTAAGCAGCGTTTTGACGCGCTTGTTAAGTTCTTCCTACACCATGAGTCAAATTCTTATTTTTCGCATGATATTTTGTTTAGTGGTTATCATGTTATTTGCCCATTTCATCTTAAAGCAAAAATTTTGGTTCACCAAGAAGCCGGCTTTACATATACTGCGTTGCGTGGTGGGTATTTTGATTTTTCTTACCTATATCACCAGCCTTTATTTTTTACCGGTGGCACAGGTATCGGCCTTGACTCTGACCGAGGCAATTTTTGTGGCCATCTTGTCCACAATTTTGTTGAAGGAAAAGCATGGCCGAGAGTACTGGATGGTGATTATTTTAGGTTTTTTGGGGGCGGTTATTGCCTTAAAACCCGATCCCAGTATTTTCAATCCCCTGGCGTTAATACCATTGTTGGGTGGGTTCTTATTTGCGGTTAATGGAATTGTGATTGGTATGATGGCGAAAAGCGAAAACTTTGGTAACATCAATTTTTACTTTACCATCACCAGCCTAACTATTGGCCTGATTTTGTCATCGTTTCAGTGGCTGGTGCCGCAAAGTTGGCCTGTGGAAAACCGCCTTATAGGGTGGCAGCCAGTCTTGTTACAAGATTTGCTGGTGCTTATGGTAATGGGTCTATGTGCCGCGATTAGCCAGTTGCTGATGACCCAATCATATAGGTTGGGACGTGCTTCCCTTGTTACCCCATTTTTCTATCTTGAT
>CAYPXH010000073.1:0-3212 GCA_964414755.1 uncultured Rhodospirillaceae bacterium
GAACAAATATTAACCGAGTTAAGAAGCATCAAATTTCCGGATCTTCCCTACGATCTTGATGAATATGCTGATTAACCCTATGAATGACAGGTATTGATGTATAAGATCGTGATGCGTAAGATTTTTCTTTTGTTCTTGTCTTTGTTTTTTCTGGCAAACACACTTATACCGCATCCCTTAGCCGAGACCATCGAGTATAATTACCCAATAAACCTGGGCGATTATGTTAATAAAACAAGCGATGAGCTTGTTAATGACCTTAGCTTTACCGACGCTTATAGCATCATCGCAATTAGGAATTCTTCAAATGTACCCTATGAATCTCAAGAATATGGATTGAAGTTAGCCTTGGTGTTGGCGTTACAGTCAATATCGTCGATCAGCAATGATTTTCCGGTGATTGAACAAATTGACAATACAATCATTGCCCGTATCTATGATTGCAATCCACAGCATAATTCTAAAGATTGTCTTGGAACAGCTATTTTAACTTATGACACGACCAATGCTGAAATGCTTGGATGTATCATTATATCTGAACACCCATTAAGACAGCCAGAAAATCATATATACCAACCAATCAAGCAGTTTTATTTTCTAGTGCCGGCTGATGCTGATCAGCCAGGAAAAGTACACACCATGATACTGGATGAACCATTAAACCCTTTCTTATGCAGCAGCAAGAATGATTCAACCCAAAAGATATGGGATGATTTAAATGCCCTATGGCGGTTGAAATTATTGACGAACAATCTTTGATAAACCCTTGTCAATTATTAATTTAATTTAATTTTTTTTAATCATCAATTGCTTCTATGCTTTTAAGCAACAGGGCAATTACGTTGGTTGTACGGGTATGATGATGCGTTATGTTTTATTGGTTTTGCTGTCATTAATTGGGCTGTTTAAAACCACACTGGCTTGCGAACCACCACCAATGGGCATACCAAAATTGTTTGAATTTGTTGGGCTGCCGGCAAATGAGCCTTTACAAAAGGGGCAAGTTTCCCTGAATTTTTTTGAGGCAGCTGCCTATGAGGTAGGATGTGATCTTGTGGATGTATTCCAAAACACTTTTAAACAGGCCGATTTATTTCCACCCGTTGCACAAATTGGCGATTGGATTATCGGACAAAGCTATGGCTGTGATGGGGATGGATGTTATGACAATATGATTTTTGTTTATAACATCATAAGCGGTGTGCGGGGTGGTTGTATGGTGTCGGGGTATAACAAAGCCAACGATCAAGACCCCACCAATATCCCTGGCGAAACCCTGTATATTTTTGGAATTGATCCCCAAAAAAACCAGGGTTCTTTTGCAATATCGCTTAATCTCGGTAATACAGTGCAACTTGCTGGATATGTTTATGGATGCGGCTCACCAAACCATGACTCCCAAAGTATTCTGGAACGTTGGCAAATTTTTTATGCCATGATGCAACCTTTCAATCGGTTGAAAAAGTGATAATGCCTAAATTCTTAATATTCGCTATTTTATGTTTTATTGGTGTTAGCACATATCAAGCACTTCAGGCACAAGGTGTTGTAACAGAATGCAATTTTGTTGAAATGGCTGATGGTAAAAAGCAATACAACTGTCAGCCGGAATTGGTTAATATTGTTACAGAAATTGGTGATTGGGTTAACCGAAGCCCGCAAGATAAAGTAGTGGTTAGTGGTTTATGGACAGCAATGAATTTTTTTCAATTTCTGCTAAGTAGGGAAGAATTATTCAAGGAAATGTATGGATTAAACCGTGCCACCTTTCAACAGCAATGGCAGTATCAAGCTGATGATTTATTGGCCCAAAACCGTCCAAGCAGTATGTATCCAACAATTCAGTCGGTTGATGGTGTTGTGGTTGTTCAAAGTTATCGTTGTTATCAAAATGGCTGTCATGAGTGGACAACCCTGGTTTATGATAGGTTTAAAGACCGTTTAAGCATCTGTATGGTTGTTGTACCGATTAGTTTGTTACACCAGATAACAATTGCGCCACAAATAATGCAAAGCTTGCAAGTTTTGCTATTTGTATTTAGCAATAAAAAACTTCAAAAAAGTACATCAATCCGGATGGATCAGGTTCAACACCAACCCGGCTATGTGTGTGGCAATAAGGAACATGATGCACGCCTGGTGGTTGACCGTGTTGACCAGTTGCGCTGGTATCAATAAAAACATCGTTGTTTTCCGTCAAACCAAAGTCAACCACTTTTTATCTATCATTTAGCTTTTTTGCTTGGGTATTTTCACCTGTTTTTGCAGCGCTTAATTTTTTTGCGCAGGTTTTTTAAAAACCCACCGTCTTATAAGCAACGATGTTATATCACCTTTTCAAGAACGGAGAATATTTATGAACAGAACCAACAATTTTGCACTAACGCTGGCTATACTCGGTGTTTTTATTGCCGCGCCAGCAATAGCCCAACAAGCTGAACATTCACATAACCAAATGGGAGCAAAGTTTTTTGAATATTTAGACAAAAACAAGGATGGTCAAATTAGCCGCGAAGAATTTGATCAGGCACGGACGCAACGCCAGCAACACCGGCAGGACCAACAAGCCGGTCAAAATCATCAAGCTGAAAACAAGCCAAATCATATGCGCCAGCACCTTAAAGAACACCGCGAGAAACGGATGAATATTATGTTTAACCGTGCAGACCGCAATGATGATGGTGTTGTAAGCAAGGACGAATTTTTGCTTGGCGCAGAACGCATGTTTGAACATTTAGACCGGAATAATGATGGTATCTTGCAAAAAAACGAACTAAAACGCAAAAACCACCCAAATAACTAGGGAATTTAATATCAGCACATAGCCGGGCACGAACAACCCGGCTTTGTTGTGCACAGCAGAATAACGATGTCTTAGCCTAATTTTTTGGGTTATACGGTTGTGCTCTTTGCCTGTTTTTTTAGTTTTTCACGTTGTTGCTTTAAATAGAGAATACCACAAGTACTGAGAATAACCGCTATTGCCCCAACGATTTGTCCCAGGGTTATTTCTCCATTTTTTAGTATTCTATCCACAATATAAGAGTTTGATAATCCTAAATAGCCAACTAACCCATTTATAACGCTATCGATACTACCAATAGAAAAAGTAGGTGAAATCAGCCATCCTAACCATCCATGCAAGGCAAGATAACCGATTAATACATAAAGGGGAAATTGCAAGTACCCTAACGCCGCCAGTAAAGACCCCT
>CAYPXH010000074.1:0-3036 GCA_964414755.1 uncultured Rhodospirillaceae bacterium
ACCACGCCAACGCTCGAACCCTGGTCGATGGGCTTTATAACGTAGGGACGTACCATTGGGTCTATTCCCGTTAATAATTCCTGCCGTGTTTTAATAATGCCTTTTGCCACCTGTAAACCAAGTTGTTGGAAAATCAGCTTGGCCATTCCCTTGTGCATGGCTAATGCCGAAGCCAACAAACCAGAATGGGTATATGGTATACCCAAAATATCACACATACCTTGAATTTTACCATCTTCACCATTTTTGCCGTGTAAGGCATTGAATATGGCATCTGGTTTTGGATTTAGTTGCTGTAATAAAGATGACAAATTACCCGTTACATCAACAGTTGTTACTTGATAACCTTGCTGTTGTAAAGCTTTAGCACAAGCTTTACCAGTGACGAGCGATACTTCACGTTCACTTGAAGTTCCACCCATCAAAACAACAACATTTTTAAAGCGACGTTTGAGCATTTATATAAGCCTTTTACCGATACGTTGAATTTCCCAGCGCAAATTAATACCGCTTTGACGCAGCACGCGTTCACGAACCTCTTCTCCCAAATCTTCTAAATCGGTAGCACTAGCATTTCCTTCATTAATTAAAAAATTACAATGCATGTGTGATACAACAGCGTCTCCACGGCGTAATCCACGGCAGCCTGCTTCGTCAATAAGTTGCCAGGCTTTCTTTCCATTACTTAATTGGGGATCAGGGTTGGCAAAGGTGCTTCCTCCGGTTTTCGTGCGAATGGGTTGGGTTAACAAGCGTTTTTGCTGGATATCTTGTATAGCGGATTGAATGTGTGCCGAATCCGAAACAATACCCTTCAAAATTGCGCCGATTACTATAGAATTCGTTGGTATATTGCTATGGCGATAGGAAAAACCAATCTCTTTAGCGGGTAAGGTTTTTATTTGACCACCCGGGCCAATAACATCTACGCTTTCAACAATATCGCTAAATTCGCGTCCATAGCACCCAGCATTCATATACACCCCACCACCAACAGTACCCGGAATACCACTTAGGAATTCTAGCCCACCAATTCCATATTCCAAAGCCATACGAGAAATATTACTATCAAGGACAGCGCCACCCGCATACATATGGGTGGATGATAATTTAGTAATTTTGTTAAATTCTCGGCCTAATCGTATAACAACCCCATCAATACCACCATCGCGAACAAGTAAGTTTGAGCCAACACCAATTACAGTTAAAGGTATTTCATCAGGTTTTTGTCTTAAAAATTTTTGCAAATCATCGGGGTTTTGAGGACGAAACATCAACTGGGCTGCGCCACCAACTTGGAACCATGTTGTATCTGCCAGAATAGAATTAAAGCTTATTTTTCCCTGAAGACCATTAAGAAACGGATATTGATGTTGAATATCAAAAGTCATAGCAGCGCTTAAACTGTTCCGTTTAGAATTGATGCAAGTTCTGAGGGCAGGGAATAAGCCCAATTAGTTATACTACCGGCTCCAAGACAAACAACTAGGTCGCCTTGTTTGGCAATGGCAGCAACCTTCCTCGCCAGATCGACAGGGTTCTTTAATTCGTCAACCGGTGTTTTACCACGTTTTTTAATTGCCCTCACCAAGTGTTCACGATCTATACCAGGAATCGGCTGTTCGCCAGCTGGGTAAACATCAGCAATCAAAACATGGTCAGCCAGGTCGGTACACGAAACAAATTCTTGGAAAAGATCATGTAAGCGCGAATATCGGTGCGGTTGTATTATTGCAAGAACACGTTGTTTGCAAACTTGACGTGCAGCTTTAAGAACGGCTTCAATCTCAATTGGATGGTGGCCATAATCGTCAATAATTGTAATACCGTTAACCTCGCCGGTTTTGGTAAAGCGCCGCTTAACCCCACCAAATAATGAAAGACCTTTCAGGATTTGTTCAGAATTTATACCTATTTCATTGGCAACAGCAATAGCTGCAAGGGCGTTCTGAACATTGTGACGTCCAATCATTGGTAATCGTGCCTTTATGGCTCTCGCGCCACCTTTTAACCGATTGTTAAGGGTTACAGTAAAATTTACTCCTGTCAGATCAGGGATAAGATTGGTTGCTTGGATATCTGCTTCAGGACTGAAACCATAGCTGATGAGGCGGCGGTTCTGGATCTGATGATAAAAATTTCGAACAACGGGATGATCAATACATAAAACAGCAAATCCATAAAAGGGGATATTACTGATAAATTGGTTGAAGGCACTATGTAAGGCATCGACAGATTGATAATAATCCAAATGCTCTGGATCAATATTAGTAACAATAACAATCGTTGAAGGTAGTTTTAAAAAACTTCCGTCTGATTCATCTGCTTCAACGACAATCCAATCACCAGTGCCGATACGGGCATTTGTACCGTAATTGTTAATAATACCACCATTAACCACGGTTGGATCAAAATGTCCTGCGTCAAGTAACGAGGCTGTTAAAGAGGTTGTTGTTGTTTTGCCGTGTGTTCCGGCGATCGATATGGATTGTTTTAAGCGCATTAATTCTGCTAACATTTCAGCGCGGCGAACAACAATTAATCGTCTTTTTTTTGCTTCTATAAGTTCCGGGTTATCATCTTTAACTGCGGATGAAACAACCACAATTTGTGCTTGTGCCAGATTGGTAGGATTATGACCAACGGTAATGGCAATACCCCTTTTTCTCAGGCGTGCAACGTTACTATTGTCACTAATATCACTACCTTGGACATGATAGCCAAGATTGTGCAGTATTTCGGCGATACCGCTCATGCCGATTCCGCCAATTCCAATAAAATGAAAAGGTCCAATATTTTGTGAAATATATTTCATCGGGGTTACTCAGGTACATCTTTTAATAGGGTTAAGGATATTACAGCGTCCGTTAATTTAATAACGGCTTGGTCAACCGCCAAACTGCGCGCACGTACTGCTTTTTCTGCAAGTTCGGTTGGATTTTGCATAAGTTTCTCAATTAATTTTGTCAAAATTGTGGCATCTTGAGAAATTTCTTCTTCTGTCAGCATCCAACCAGCATTATGTTCGACCAGCAT
>CAYPXH010000075.1:0-2960 GCA_964414755.1 uncultured Rhodospirillaceae bacterium
CAACCCAAATATGATGCAGATGAATCAGGTGGGTAATAAAGGTACTATACCAAATAATCCAAACACGACCCAACCCAGCCTAACGCCAACCCAACCGGGTACAGCCATAACGCAACCGGTGCAAACAGCAGCAAACCAGGTAAATCCAAGTACTCAACCCCATGCACCCGGTTCACCACAACATACCCCTTTACAGAACATAAAAGGAACGATATATTCGGCACATAATCCACCATCGGTTAGGGATAATACACCACCGCCTGCAAGGCGGATGGCAACAAAGCTAGAAGATTTGGCTGGTTATCGTACCCGTGGAGATTGGCATAACACGAATGATTGGGATTTGGAATTACATGATGAATTGGGGGGGCACTCGGGTAAGCATATTTACGCCACATGGGAAGAAACAGCCAATCGCATGCTACGATTTGGCAGTGCTAACCGCATTAACAATGCTTCATCTCGTTTTATTGACCCTACAACAGCCAACCGTTTTGCTCATGAAACCCTTAAGGCTAATAGCGCTAAAATTGAAAAATGGTTAACTACTAATAGCAATAAAAGAGATTTACAGCTTGTTTTTAGGCCAGCTAATAACGAAGTTGCTGGGTTCAGTATATTAAGAAACTCTAAAAACTTTATCGCGACTTATAAAGTTAAAATGGTTCTAATAAAAACAGGCAACAACAGTTATCGCATTAAAACTTTTTATCCTTATCATAAATAGGAAAACAAAATGGTCATTAAAACAGAAGAAATTCTTGAAGAACAATATCCCGAAGGTATGAATTTTCTCCTTAATATTAATACTTATATTATGGATATATATGATGAAGAAGACCGGGAATATAAAACCTATGCTGATCTAGCAAAGTTTCTTGCTGACCGGATGATTAATCCTCCAGAAACTATTCTTGACTTTCAAAAAACGATTGATGATTTGAAAAAGATAGCTGCCACCGAAATGGATTCGTGGGAAGAGATTGAGGCATATGTAAATATAGCTTTTAAAGACGCCGATGATGTTAAAAACTGGCTTGAGACCGAAGTTATTCTAGCCCTGGAAGCCGAAGGGCGTAAGCGTGGGTGGATAAAATAGGGTTTGGTAGAGAGTTTGAAAAATCAAGTTCCTTATAAGAAACTCATTTAGAATGATTAGCAAATTGCAAGCGATTTTCTTTTTACAAGATATTTATATTTCGATTTCAACTACCAAGTTGGTGATAAAGGGGGGATTATAATGCCTAAAAAGGTTGCACCAATTTTACTATTTCTTGGATTTTTTCTACCATATGTAACTGCCCAAGCTCAGCCATTTATATATGATTTCAATAAACTCACTTGCGCAGATTATTACGATCTTGTTCTTTCTGAGAAAGCATTAGAAAACCAGCGGAAAGTTCAACAAAATCCAAATGATCCACCTTTCCTGCTCAAGAACTATAAAGCTATAATGATAATTATTTGGGCTGATGGTTGGATAAGCAATGACAGTGATTTTGATCCACGTGAACGCATAATAAGAATAGCAAGTACGTTGAAAGATAGTTGTGAACAACCTTTAACTTTGTTCCTATCCTCTTTTAAGGAAGTCTTAAAACAATATTATAAAAGCAATCCTGGCAACATAAAGCCGTGGTCTTTTTTAAGTCTGACATGCAGTCAATTTTTAACTAACATATCTAAAGATTTTGATGCATTAAACTGGATTATTTGGCTTGACGGCTTTTTTTCCAAAAAAGAGACAGATTTAAATATAACAAAATTGGATAAACTAATGCATACCCTTTTAACAGAATGCCCAAAACAACCTGGTCGAAATCTTGTATCGTTAATAAAAGAGCTTGGAAATTATAAGGAATAATAAAAAAGCTATTATGGTATTAACATTTAGTGAATTACGAAAACCAAGTATAAAATTGGTGGAATAAATATAAAAATGTGGGAAGAATTATTAGTAGAAATGTTAAGGTTGCTGGGCGGCACCTTAGGATATATGGGCATCGTCTATGTCATCAAAAAATTGATGCCTAAAAAGCAATTAAATTACACCTCAAAAATAGTTTTGAAAGAAACCATTATTCAACGATGGTTCGCAAATTTCCTTTTTCTGTTAGGCATGTGGCTGTTAGTTCATTTAATTGCTTATACGAGTAACCCAGAATTATTAGATGATATAAGTAAAGACGCTCCTATAAGAAGGTTATCCATGATTATATCACTTGTTAGCACCCATATTTTTCATAATTTCATGATTAATTTAATCAAGCGGGCTTCTGCAAAAGTGATTGTGGATAATTAGTATTCCTAAAAAAGCCATTATCCGGGCGTTGGGTTTCTCATTTTCGCTGTGGCAATGGCCGGTTAAAATAACATCTTTTATCACAATCCGCATGGGTGTTTTAAAAACAGGGGCTGTCTTGCCTAAACCTGTTTCTTTGATGGGGCTGATGCCGGGATTAAAGGTTTTAGGACAGAAAAAATCAGGAATAGCCCAAAAATTGGGCAAAGTTTGGTCATTTTCGAGCGTCATTAACAATAATATAATGGAGGATGATATGTGCAGTATTGCAATTGGCGGGCTGGTTATGGGTGCGGCCGGACAAGCGTTTAAGGTTTTCAACGGTTATCAGCAAGATAAACATCAGGCAGGTCTTTATAAATATCAAGCTGGGTTGACGGAACAGCAAACCATGCTGCGTGAGGGGCAGCAACGTGACGCCATGGGCCGCCAGCTGGCGCAACAGCGGCTGGGCGCCGGGGCGCGCGGGGTACAAATGGGTGGAAGTGCGCTAGATAGCATGGTTGACCAACGCGCCCATGGGGAATGGCAGGTTTTATCCGACCGCTATCAAGGCAATGCCCAAAGCAAGCAATTGCGTTGGCAGGCCAAAACCAGCAACCGCGCCGCCACCATGGGCCTTATTACCGGCGGGTTGGGCGTGGGGAGTAGTTTGTTG
>CAYPXH010000076.1:0-2663 GCA_964414755.1 uncultured Rhodospirillaceae bacterium
AATGCGTGGCTCGATATTGAAGAAGAGGCGATTAAAAATGATGAAGAAAATATTATTACTGGGGTTATTGGTAACAGCTGCCTGTGATGAAAATTCAGGGCGTGATAAGGCCAAAGTTGAATTTTACTTACAAAATGAGGCTGAGCTTAACGCAAAATTCGGTTTGTGTGATGGAGGAAAATATTTTTCTGGGCCAGTGGAAGTAAGTCCTGAATGCCGTGATGTCTTTGAGGCCTATGCCCGAAATGAAGTAAGGCAGGTGCTTCCTGGTGTGCCATCGGCTGAAGATTTTCTAAAATCGGAAGAAGCCTTTGATGTTGGAAAAAAGTATTGCGTCGATGGAAGGTTATATCCTATGACTTCAATTCAACCTTTTCAAACGATTCCCCTTCAAGACCCTATTTGCCAGAATTTTATTGTCACAATGGAACAGTTACAGCAACAATGTATTAAGAAAGAAAACAAGATTCTGGGGTGCCTGGGTTTGGCAGAAGATTTGATAAGAATCCGTAATTATAAGGATAAAAAATAGCTCTATTTGGTAAAAGCAGAAAACAATGATTTTTCAATCGACTTTTGATCAAATAAACAAAGCCCTGATTCTGACAACAAGTGACAAGGTTACAGAGGTCTCAAAGGTTGTGCAGACCCCGCTAACCATGGCAATAACCATGTATGTTATTATTTATGGGTGGATGATTTTAAAAGGCAGTATTGAAGAACCAATTTCTGGTTTTATGAAAAGGTTGGTTAAAATAGCCCTTATTTGGTATTTAATCATTAATCCTACTGTTTTTATGGATAATTTTGGCAACGTAATATTAAACGTGTTACCCAACGATATTAGTCAGGCGATAACCGGTGCCAAACCAGAGGATAACGTTATTGATACATTTGTAAAATATGGCACTAATGTTGCTGACAAAATTAATAAAGAAAGTGGATTTTTTGACCTTACTCCAGGGCTATTAACCATAGTTATGAAGATTATTATTTACCTTGCAGGTGTAGTTGCTTTTTTTATGTTCGCCCTAAGTGATTTGGTGGTGGCAATGTTATTGATTGTGGCCCCTGTTTTCATCTGTTTGCTAATGTATGAAAGCACTAAACAATGGTTTCAGGGGTGGCTTTCGTCAATGATCACCTTTGTGTTACTTAAAATATTAACAGTATCGTTATTAACCTTGGTTAATGGAATCACCGAAAAACTAACAGCGCCAGCGAGACAATATATTATCGACTGGACCAAATTAATAACGATCGGGTGGCAGGTTATTATAGTTTACTTCATCGGTTTTTTTATTTTTACAAAATTGTATGATATTGCGGCGGCCATTGGGGGCGGGCCATCCATGGGGGGATTTACTGGCCATCTTGGTGCTCCGTTCAGGGCGGCCTCGTCGGCTTTTTCAAAGATTAGGTCGTGGGCAGGAGGGGGAAGGCAAAATAATACCGGATCATCCGAGCAGACAAAATCATCCAACGCAACCGTAACATCAACCAGTTCCGCGGGATCATCCGGTTCTGCATCGGCGGCACCTGCCTCGTCCACAGCTTCGACAAGCAATAATAAGGCTACTAATAACAATAAACAAACAACATCAATAACATCTCCAGAACAGATACAATCATATACAGCACCTATTTCATCAGCCCTGTCAGTGCCTAGTGCAACGACAACATCAATGTCCATTAGTATTGGGGGGCAGCCGGTCGTTTATGGGTCAGAGGCTGCAAAGAGAAATTCAAGCAAACCGGCTGATTCAACCCGCGTTCGTAGATTAACACCCGTGGCCAACTCGGCCGGGTCTGCTGCAATATCTAACCCTACCGGTAATCCGGGTACTTATGGGATGCCTCCGTCCACAGGTTCAAGCGGGAATTTGGGTTCGTCCAAAACATCTGAATCATCTGGTTCACCGCAACCACCCGATTCAACAGGGGAAAAGCCAGGCTCATCCCGATCATCAAGTTCGTCGGGATCATCCGTAATACCAAGTGTGCCTAGATCATCAACAAAAAAACGGGAGAATGACGATGAAATGCTATAATCACCCAGGAAAAGATTCCGTTGGCTCATGCAACGGCTGTAACAAAGGCCTGTGCAAGGAATGTGCCAGCATATTTAACGTGCCGCTGTGCAAACCTTGTTATATAGCGGATCGGGCCGGTACTATTCGGGAAGTTTATGGGGTGTTCGCTTTTACCATATTTTACGCTGGGTTAGGGCTGTTAGCGGCATTTTTAATGTATACTTCTGCCGATGAGCGGGGGAGCTTTATGATATTTATCATATGGCCTGTCTTTGGCGGGTTAGCCTATTTAGCTTGGCGCTTTATCAGCCGCACTATTAGCGTATTAGCTTCAAAATCAGCAGGGTGGATTGTCGATATCAAAACTTATCTTTTATATTTGTGGGGCAAGTTGTTGTTATCTATGTTCCTTAGTATTTTTGTTGGCCCGCTTGAGTTAATTTACATGATTAGAAAATGGCGGGTGGCCAAGGGTGAAATTACGGCCGTTCAACCTGTTTAAGCAACACAGGAAAGCCCATGAAACAGATTTATTCGTTTGAAGCCAAAGAATGCCTTGAGGAATATTTGATTAATATCGACCGCGACCCGGTGCAGGTTAAGGTTCCTGGTATTGGCTGCCCCGATGCG
>CAYPXH010000077.1:0-2544 GCA_964414755.1 uncultured Rhodospirillaceae bacterium
GGGTTTAAGCAGGATGATATTTTTACTATTGACGGTGGAATTGAAGGATGGCGTACAGCACATTTACCTTTGGTAAAGGCAACCAAAACAAAATTACCTGTTTTTAGACAAGTGCAAATTATTATTGGATTGCTTGTGTTGGCCTTCAGCATGCTTGGATTATTTGGCCAGCTTTGGGCAATATATATATCTGGTTTCCTTGGGTTTGCCTTTGCCGTCGCTGGTATTACAGGGTGGTGCGGTTTGGGTGTTTTACTGTCCAAAGCACCCTGGAATAAATAACAATTGGTACAAAAAGCATGCGTACTTAGGTGGATACCCCTATTACCAAAGAATGTAAAGTAATTCGCTCTGCAAACATTTTTATATGCCACACTAGGAACACGGGAAAGAAATTACATAATCCCACGCTGCATCGCATCAGCAGCCATTACAAACTGGCTAAGGTTTTTTAATATTTTATTGCATCAAAAAATTCATCCGATGGTTCGGTAATTTTAATGATATCAATCATTACACCCTCGGGGCATTGGACAATAAAATGACGCTGTCCCCAGGGTTCATCACGTAGATGCAGTAAAATGGATACACCCTGTTGTTTTAGGTAGTCATACATATCATCAACCGCATCATATTCAAAATTTAGCAAAAGCCCTTGCACTGTCTTGCGATAATTGAGTGGCAATGAGGCATGGTGATAATCCAGTAAAGCCAAATTAACCTCGGGCTGTTTGGTATTGGTTAAATGCACATACCATTCATTTTGAAAAACTGTGCTAAATCCAAAATATTGCTGATAAAAAACACCGTTCAACTTAATATCTTGAAAACATAAAACAGGATAATAGCTGTTGATCTTCATAGATTTTTCCTTTGAAACATTTTAAAGACAAGTTGTCTATAGGTGCAAATAAAGAAAATCTGGAACGAACCCGCAAAACTTTGTTGGCTATTGCGGCAGAAGATTTTTGTATGCATGGTTACCATCAGGCATCAACAACGGCAATTATTTAAAGGGCAAAAAGCTCGCGCGGGTCACTTTATCATCATTTTTCCGATAAACGTGACCTGTTTCGTGCAGTTTATGATAATATGCACCTGCAGATTCTGCACCGGTTAGAAAGCTATCCCTATTCAAGTCAGGATCGTGTTCAAAACCTAATTGATGGATGTGTGGAATATTTACGCATATTCACAGAACGGGATTACGCAAAGATCATATTACTGGAAGGCCCCAATGTTCTGGGCACAGATTATTGTCAGGCACAAGATCGTAAAACAGCTTATAAGGCGCTAAAAGAAGGTGTTGCCATTATTATTCATGAACCCAAGAAAACACTGATGATCACCGACTTTTTATCAGGAGCGCTTGATACCTATGCCATGCGTATTGCAACCGGTGATAATCCCACGAAAATTTTTCAGCAATATGCTCGGTACTTTACCATATTTGCACGGAAAATTTTTGGGTAAGATTATTAGTTAGCCTTCAATCAGCTGACCTCTATAAGCGTAATAGGTTGCTAAAAAGTAAAATTGCTATAGGTTATAAAATGGATCTTAGCTTATGAATATTCTCCATGGACAATTCAAACAAGTAATTTTACAAAAAAGCTGACAAATATGAATAACCACCCTATGAAACCCATGCCCCGTATTAATATTATTACTTTGGGGGTTAATAGCTTTCAGAAATCCCTTTCTTTTTATCGTGATGGTCTTGGCTGGAAACCGGTTATCCAGGACGATATTGCCTTTTTCCCTCTTAATGGAATTGTGCTTGCCATTTACCCGCGCGAAAAACTGGCTGAAGATGCTGATATCCTAAAAAAAGGCAGTGGCTTTTCAGGATTTACTTTGGCTTATAATACCAATAGCCCAGAGGAAGTTGATCATTTCTTAATGCTTGCTGAAAAACTGGGGGCCAAAATTCTTAAAAAAGGGCAAAAGGCTTTTTGGGGTGGGTATCATGGTTATTTTGCTGACCTCGATGGCTTTACATGGGAAATAGCCTATAACCCCTTTTGGAATCTTGATCAGCAAGGCAATATTATATTACCAACCAACTAAATTTTCTGAGAGCATACTGATTATAAGTATATTTGTGGACATACCCGAACATCAACTAAAGATGCAAAAAGTAACAATTAGCTACCTAATTTTGGATCTAGCAACCCAAAAAATTGATTTACCAAACCCAATGGATGGGCTGCAGATTGTTCGAGCACAACAGGTGCCGGTGCCTTTTTATCGTTTTTTATATAATACCGTTGGCGATGATTGGCTTTGGTATGAACGCCGGTTGTTAAACGATAAGGAACTGGCCTTATTAATTCATCATCCGAATATACACCTTCATATACTCTACCGACACGGCGTACCCCTTGGCTACAGCGAAATTGGTTTTCATCATTTACCAGTGGCCGATTTATTATATTTTGGATTAATGCCTTGGGCTATTGGCCAGGGCTTAGGCAGTTGGTTATTGGATTGGAGCATTCATTACGCCCAATCCCACCAAGCACAAAAAATTGCGGTGAACAC
>CAYPXH010000078.1:0-2375 GCA_964414755.1 uncultured Rhodospirillaceae bacterium
AATTCAAAACAGAAAATTTTTGTTGATATATTTGGTATTGATTTTGAATCAACATATTGAATCTTAAAAAACCATGCCCCAATATATTTGGGGTTGTATATGTTCCAATTATTTGGGGGGATATTTTGAACTATTTTATCAAAGGTGTTTATAGATATTAAGCAAATAAAATCAGCATGGTATTTTGATAAAAAATTCTTAAGAATGGTAAAGCAAAGAATATGTTGTTGTATGGTAACCGCATCGTACATTGCCACGATATTATATTATTATATCAAATGGGGTGGGTGCAGTTTGCTTTTCTCAATTTTTACCGATCGCCCATAATATTAAGCAGGTTGCTGTGCATCTATTACCATATAGGGTTTTTATATGGGTGATAGCAAGGGTTCAAAAACAACCCAGTCAGTATATAAAAAAAATATTTACATATTATTAAGGACTTTACCTTACCCAAACATATTATTCATTCGGATATGGTAGTATGTAACATTGTTTGTATACCATGATCAGGTTTTCACCCATCAACCCAAAGCATCATGTTGATAATTTAATGCCCAAAGGTTGAAATAATTTTTTGGCTTGTTCAAAAAACAAACGATCATCATCGATTAAACCTTGGGCTTTAGATATTTTTGACATTAACAAATAAGTTTCGGCAAGCAAAGGTTTTAGGTCTTTGTCCAGGGCAAATTGATAAACTTGTTCAAGCAATTTTTTGGCTTTTGTTACATCGTTGGGGTTGGTCATCATGATATCAACCAACGTGCATTGTGCCCATGCCCAATTAATCATTTCATTGTATTTTTTCGATTTGGGTATAACAAGGTCAATAACTTTTTTAGCAAGCGTTACATCGCCCAGTGCAAATAAAGCCTCGCCCAACCAATTTAAATAGCGTGAAAGATAATTATCTTCCGATTGGGTAAAAAACAAATCCTTGCCAATCTCTAAATAGGGGGTGGCCAAATCTGTGCGATTATTTTTTATATAACAAAAGGCCAAACCATTAATTGATGGGTGGTATAAAAGTTTTGACCTTGTTTCAAGGCTTAATTGCGCACTTTTTTCCAATAAAGATATTGCTTCTGGAATATTTTTTTGCCGCATCAAAATGGTGCCAACCCATGACATGGAATATATTTGGTTTAATATATCCGGCGAAGATGTGGCAATGGCCACCGCCTCGCGACCATATTTAATGGCAAGATTAAAATCGCCTTTTTCGGCATATATTTGCCCTAGCTGGGTTAAAAGAGTAACATAACAGCTGGTTAGTAAGCCAAATTTTTTATATTTGTATAAATCTATTTTAAACAAGGTTTTAATATAACGGCACAGGCATAATGATTTATTTAAATCACCCATATCAAAATATATACCTGCAATGCGGGTGAGTATACGAATCCGCAGCTCATCGGTCATAATTTTTTCTGGGTCTTTTAACAATTCAACGCCCAGGTTAATTGCCTTTTCAAGGTTGCCTTTAATCCATTCCAGTAAAATATAAAATGTTTTGGTTTCAAGCTCTTTCAATGGATTTTCCATTTTGCGGCTATCGGCAAGGGTTTTTGCCAAAATTTCATGTACCCGCTGCCAATTGCCGGTGGTAAAACATGGTTTTAGCAAACTAAGTTGCACGTCAATGCTACGAATCGCCCATTTCGTGTTTTCTTGATCAATCTGCAATTTTTTTAAGCCAACCAGCGATAATTGGTAAAAATCAATTGCCTCGCGATTGGCCGCGCGTCTAAAGGCGCCGTGGGCTGAATAACGTGCATAAACATATGTTTTGCGCCATTCCAGGGCACCTGATGAATGATGGGCCAATTGTTGCCGACGTTGATTAATTTTTTTACCCGAATCACCTTCAAGCGCGATAATCGATTGTTGATGAAGATAGCGTCTGTTTCTTTTTAAAATACCGTTATAGGCAACTTCCTGCATTAAATTGTGTTGAAAACGGCTGCCGGGGCTTTTATTTATGGTTGCTGGTTCGGAAACAATAAAACCTAATTCTTCCAGTTCTTTTAATACTGGTAAAATAGCAGATGTTGCGCTGTTCAATAAATGGCCAAGCAATGTGTCAAAAAATTCTCCTCCCATAACCGATGCGGTTGTTAAAACCTCGCGCTGGGTAATGTTTAGGCTGTCGATTCGCTCGGCAAGAATACCTTGTATGGTGGCGGACACCTCGAAATGAAACCAATCTTGTATCAGGCGATAATTGCCTATATTTCCCTGAATATAGCCTTTTTGGGCAAAAAGCTGCATGCTTTCTAACAAAAATAAAGGATTTCCTTGGGTTTTATCGTGTAGCCTTTCTTTTAGTTCTTCCAAATCGGGATATGGCCCCAAAAACCAGTCGGTAATTA
>CAYPXH010000079.1:0-2371 GCA_964414755.1 uncultured Rhodospirillaceae bacterium
TGCGCCGCAAACAATTCAGGTAATTACGGATTGGTTAAGTAGTAATAACTAAAGAATTGCTTATTTATATATACTACACTATAATGCTGTGGTGCAGCATGATAAAAGTTGGCTGAACAGTTAATCTTATTTTGCAGCGTTAATAATTAATAGATTGATTAGGTGTTTTAAATGCAGGATGTGGTCATTACCAGTGCGGTTCGTACCCCTATTGGCTCTTTTCAAGGTGTTTTTAACCAAGTTGCCGCTTCTTATCTGGGAACAGCGGCAATAAAAGCGGTTATTCAGCATTCAAGATTACAGCCGTCCGAAATTCAGGAAGTAGTGATGGGACAAATATTAACGGCAGGAACAGGCCAGAACCCTGCCCGTCAGGCGGCTATGGCAGCTGGTATATCTGTGGGTGCCACGGCCTATATCATTAACCAAATGTGCGGTTCCGGTTTGCGGGCGGTTGCTGCCGCTTATCAATCTATTCGGACTGGTGACCATGATATTGTTATTGCTGGTGGGCAAGAAAGCATGAGTCAAGCACCACATTGCGTATGGCTAAGACCTGGGGTGAAAATGGGCAATGCTACAATGGTTGACACCATGATTCATGATGGTTTATGGGATGCCTTTCACCATTATCATATGGGAATAACTGCTGAAAATTTGGCTAAAAATTTCCAAATAAGCCGTGAAAAGCAGGATGAATTTGCCCTGTCTTCACAACGTAAAGCAGAACAGGCCGTTAAAGAAAACCGTTTTAAAAACGAAATTGTTCCTGTTGCTGTTAAAACCGGTAAAACTGATATAGTAATTAATACAGATGAATATCCAAAACCTGATACAACAATTGAGTATTTAACAAAATTGCGCCCTGCTTTTGACCGCGATAAGGGAACCGTAACTGCGGGTAATGCATCGGGTCTTAATGATGGAGCAGCTGCTTTGGTTGTTATGTCAAAAAATACGGCCGATAAAAAAGGTTTAAAACCCTTAGCGCGTATTGTATCATGGGCAACCGCCGGTGTTGAACCATCAATAATGGGAACAGGGCCAATTCCAGCAAGTCGCCTTGCCTTGCAGCGGGCTGGATGGAAAGTGGAACAGCTGGATTTGATCGAAGCGAACGAGGCTTTTGCGGCGCAAGCTTGCACGGTTAATCAGGAAATGAAATGGGATACGGCCAAGGTGAACGTTAATGGCGGGGCCATTGCCTTGGGACACCCAATCGGGGCATCTGGCGCGCGTATTTTGGTAACCTTGTTGCATGAGATGCAGCGCCGGCAAGTAAGGCGGGGTTTGGCTACTCTTTGTACAGGTGGTGGCATGGGAATTGCCATGTGCGTTGAGCGGGAATAGAGAAGCTTAGCTTGAGAAATCAAGGATTTGTTTTTAGCGTATCTTCCAGAAATTTTTGCACCTCCAAGACAACTTTCTGCGCTTGATTGACTACGCTTATGAAGGAACGCGAAGGATAATTACCGCAATTAATTTCAACAAAATACGCCATGGATTTTAACGCGCTCAGATTAACAATTGCTTGGGTTCTTTCCTTATTTTGGTGTCCAATTAGCCAGATTGCGGCCAGTCCAACATCGGGTTTAATTTTTTCTTTATCTTCCGTGTTAGAGAAAGACACATGCATGGCGCAAGTAATTTTATTTAGGTCGATAGCTTTAGATTCGAATTCCAAAGCAACAACTTGATGTGAATATTGAGACCAAAGCATGACAGCCGTTTGATGAATGCTTGGATATATATCAGCTAGATATAAACTCTTATTTTCGCTAGATGCACATTTTATCAGCATCTCAGATCGGGTCTTAGCTATTAAAGCAGGAGAGAAAACCTTTTTAGATGAAAAATGTCCATCCAGCCAGTGAAAAATAGCTTCCGCTTCCCAACTGGGATTGCCATCACCATTCATCCAAGCCAGTGTACTAAAATCAGCGCAGCTTAATTTATTGATATCTAGATTCTTTTGATAAGGATCAAAAGCAAGCCCATAAGAAATTAAATGTACAGATAAAGTAACAGTAAAAAAAATTTTTAAAAGAAAATCTTTGAGGCTATACATAGTTAATTAATCCACTAAAGATTCTGGTTTTTTGCGTCAAGCTTGTTTAAACTAATATTTATCTTCACCTATATAAGTCAATAGAAACAATGGTAGTTTTTTTTAGAAGGTTTTGTGCTAAGAGTAGCTTTAATAGATAAAAGAAAAATAGGGAGATTTTTATGAAAAAACGGGTGGCATTGGTAACAGGCGGTACGCGTGGTATTGGCGCCGCGATTAGCGAAGCGTTGAAAAATGCCGGCTATATAGTGGCAGCGGGATATGCCAGCAATCAAATGGCGGCTAAGGAATTTTCAGAAAAAA
>CAYPXH010000080.1:0-2229 GCA_964414755.1 uncultured Rhodospirillaceae bacterium
ACCGACAGCGCCGACGCAAACGTTCTGCCTCATCCCACGGGAAAGGTTGACCCTGGTAACCCATATCATGCGCAAAACCTTGCAAATCGTGGGCTGTATAGGTTAGGTATAATACATCTTCCTTAACAATATCCGCCGCAATTTTCTTGCCAAATTTTGTTTGAAATTTTTCTGCAGGGATAAAAGGAATCTGTTCAATAATGAACCAGTTCAGATTTTGCCCTTGAACTTTTTGTCTAAATATAAAATCTGTAATAAATGAATTTAAATTGGCCAAAATAAGACAACAAGAGTAAAGCCAGTCTTTTTCTTGTAAGGGTAAAATTATTCCAATTGAATTACCCACCCCGCAATAAGGTATAATAGAGGCAATCATTGTTCTGGAATTGGTGGGGGCTGTTATGCTTTTAAAAGACAAAAACCGTTCTTGTTTGGTTAGTTTTTGGACTTCAAATTGATTAACCCAGAATTGAGGGGTAGCATAAAAACTAGGATCTTGATGGTGGATCTCGTCTATTAGTTCTGGTTGTGCGGGGCGATTTAAGTTCCTTTCGCTAACAATAACTTTTGCGGCACGATGATCGTAAGATTGTACCATCTTTCCTTCATATAAAGGCAGATATACATCGTCGGCTTTTTTCCACCGGTTTTGCTCAACAGGGTAGCAACCCATTTTTTCAAGCTCGCTAGCTGTTTTGAACAGGTGTGAATCATTGGTCATATCAAACATTCTAAAATATTTAACAGGCCAAACTTGTGTGGGTGGATTGGTGCGATGATCCGCTAAGACAGGGAATTGCTGATAAAATTTTCTGGTAATTTCTGCATCACGCCGGGTGCGAAAAATTGGTGCTGTACCCGTATTGGGGTTGAATTTGGTAAAGTCTGATGCTTTTAAAGGAAAGCAGCGGTTAGAATCCTGAATTGTGGCAACATCATGTAAAAAGAAAGCACATTCGGCTTCAGCAAAAGTGCGCTGTTGTCCACCCGCTATATAAGCACAGAACTTGAAACGGGAATCAATATCAGGAAAAAAGTTTTTCTTATTTTCAAAATCGTATAAGGCGGCTAAACGGCTAGTTGTGGTAATTGACCGAAAAAATTCCGCCGCTGTTTTATCGGCGGCAATGCCTGACGGTACTAACAACCCAACCATTCCTTGCGGGTGAATTAATTGGTGGGCTCGTTCCACAAATAACGAATATAAATTGGTATCGCCGCCGGAAAGTAAGGGATATTGGCCATTGGTGCGGGCAATAACCATAGCTGTTTCTGCGGTTTGGCTGGCGGTTTGATAATCTTGCCATAATGGGTTTTTCTGCTTGGCTAATTGTTGAATCATATTTTTACGGTCAATAGCCTTGGTTTGTTTGGCAATTTCTATTTTTCGTTCAGCAAACCATTCAACTTCTTGCAATTTCATGCGGTCCCAAGGTGGGTTGCCAATGATTGCGTCAAACCCCCCTTGAAGTGATGGATTTTCCCAATTTTTCCAAACTCCTGGAAAGGCTACCTGCCAATGCAAGAAACCTTCCTGCGCCATAAACTGACGCAAGCTGGCCAATAGCTCGGCCAAATTTTTTCTATTAATTTTAGGCTGTTTCTTACCTAATTCTCCCGTAAATGTTTCCCACAATTCTTGCAGGTGAGCTTTGATTTGGGTCGTTTGGGTTTTATTGCTGCTATTTTGTGCAATAAACCACCGGCGGGCGTGGAAGAAAGATAATAAATTTTGTAGTTCGGTGGTGGCTTCTTGAATGGTGGCAAAATACATTGCCGATTCTTTAACTTCGGCAATATCAGCATCGGTAATGGTTTCAATTCTTGTCATGGCCTCGGCACTGGCGCGCGCCTTGGTAACAGGACTATCAGTAAATAGGGAACCAGCCTTATTAATTTCTTGGAAAAATTCTCCCACCCATTCCCCAAATAATGAATCTCCAGAGCGCAAATGGTGATCAAGAAATGATAATGGCGCCCCCACTGTGAAGGTGTGCAGCCATAAAGATAATTTTGCTAATTCAACCGCCATGGGATTTTTATCAACCCCAAAAATACACCGTTTTAAAATAATACGGCGAATGATTTGGCGATCTTCTAGCTGATGTTCTTGAACTTGCCAGCCACCCGTTTTTGCTTGTTCTATAATGCGTTTGCGAATTTCACTAATTCGTTGGCTAACGGGGGATTGATAATATTGATTCGCCGTATTATTTTAAAACGGTGTAT
>CAYPXH010000081.1:0-2228 GCA_964414755.1 uncultured Rhodospirillaceae bacterium
TTTTTACAAGAGATGGCGAATGCATATCGGATTCCAACACATACGGCTGCTCATATCATGGTTATTTTAGATAAAGCAGATAAAATCGGCATGGATTCAGTCGCTCAACAAATTGTCCAGGCTATAGAGCAACAGGGTATTGCACATCAGTGTCAGGATTTTTTGCATGATATGACACAAAAAAATGCAAAACATCTTGTAGTTGAGAAAGTAGGACAGCAAGAAAAAGGAAGGAAAATAATTCACGATATTCAATGGCTAATAGAGCAAGTTCAACTTTTGCAACCAAATACAAAAATTGTTTTTGACCCATTTTTGGTTCGTGGCCTATCGTACTATACTGGTTTTATTTTTGAGGTATTTAGTGAAGAAAATAAAGGTGCCTTATCGGCTGGGGGGCGTTATGATAATTTAAGCCGAACGCTTATTGGACATGATATGCCGATTTGCGGTGGATCTTTGGGAATAGAAAGGATAATACTTCTACTGGAAAAAACATGGCAAAATACCGATCATCAGCAACAGACGTTTTTTCTAACCGTTTGGGATCAGAACATGTTAGCAGTTACCACACAGTTTGCACAAGAACTGCGTTTGCAGGGGCTACATGTTTATCTTGATCTTAGTGCTAAGGAGATTAAGCACCAGCTGAAATTTGCTGATAAAAACGGTTATCGTTTCTGTTTAATTATTGGGCCAGACGAAATCACAAACCAGCAAGTGGTTGTAAAAGATCTTGTTAACCAAAAACAAGAGAAAATAAGTTGCAAAGATTATCGCCAGGTTACCCAACATCTTAAGAAACTGGTGGAATTACAGATTATTTAATTAGGTTTGTTGTTCACGATTGCAATTTCTAAAGAGGTAACATGAGTAGTATATTTTTTCTTGATCAATGCCTTACCTGCGTTGATCAATCTCTGACTTTATATTTTTATAAATTTTAGTTAATTAACGCCGTTATTTTTTGCTTGATGGGAAGCAAAAGCAAATAACCTATGCACCTCCATAATAAATTTAATGCAATCTTGGCTTAACAGACATTATCAGTATCGCCGTAAATTATGGGTAAAAACAAGGTTTCGTCATATAAAAAAATCTATAAAAAAGCTTGGAAGAATTTTTTATTTGGCCTAAGTTTTTTTATGTTTGCTTTTGGAGCTATGTCTATGGTGCCTAGGGGCGGAATCGAACCACCGACACGCGGATTTTCAGTCCGCTGCTCTACCGACTGAGCTACCTAGGCATAAAGATAAACATAATCTTTTTTATCACTTGTTGTTGCCTTATAATCAAAAATAATAACAGTGTCCAGCGCAATTTTCTGTTTTATTTAGATGTTTAGGCTTTATTTCTTGGTGGATTAGAAATAATAGTTGCAAAAAAGCAACAACAATTAGAAAAAGACATCTATATTAACTTAATTTACGCAAAACTGTTTTTTGTGTGAATAAAATCAATTATAACTTTGCCTGTTAACGGTGTAATTATAGGAACGCCCCATGTTGTTGGTGCATAGAGTTTTGTTGATCATCTTCGTAATGTCTTTAGCTTTTTTAAGTGCTTCATGTGCAATCCGACCGACTGACCCTGATGAACTTGCCGATTTTTTAGAAACCAATGATCCTTTAGAACCATTTAATAGAAAAGTTTTTGCCTTCAACCAGGCTGTTGACGAAAATTTTCTTGTTCCACTAGCTAAAGGCTATAGGTTTATTATGCCTGCCGAATTTAGACAATCAATTCGCCATTTTACCAACAATCTGCGCGAACCATATAATTTTGCTAATAATTTGTTACAATTGTCACCAGATACCCCAAAAAGTTTGGCCCGTTTCTTGATAAATTCAACTATTGGCTTTTTTGGATTGCTTGATGTAGCATCTGAGTTAGGGCTTGAATATGATGAAGAAGATTTTGGACAGACCCTAGCTGTATGGGGTGTGCCTGAAGGACCGTATCTAGTTTTACCATTTCTGGGTTCATCAAATCCACGTGATGCTTTTGGTACCATTGTTGGTATTGTGTCAGACCCAGTAAGTATTACTTTGGGTGGCGCAGGCTTACAAATTATTAATTACAGTTTAACTGGGTTAAATGTTATTGGATTGCGTGAAGCTTTTCTCGACCCCCTAGAACAAATAAAAGCCAATTCACTTGACTATTATGCTACAATGCGCAGTCTCTATCGTCAGCGTCGTGAAAAACAAATTCACGACTTCGATCCA
>CAYPXH010000082.1:0-2193 GCA_964414755.1 uncultured Rhodospirillaceae bacterium
GTTGAAGTTTATCTGGGGAAGTAGCAATTAACTGTCCGTCCTGAACAAGATAGGCTTGCTGTGGCCATAAATTCTTCAAGCTCTTGACAGCCTGGTTTGTTTTGCGCAAGGCTTTTTGTTCAAGTCTTTTGCCAAGTAGAACCAAGGCAATTACAACGGCCGATGTTTCAAAATATAAATGTATATTTGCGGATGGGGACTTTAGGAAAAGAACAATACTTAATAAATAAGCAGCACTTGTGCCCAGTGTAACTAGTGTGTCCATCGTGCTATGCCCATGCCGAAGGGCGCGCCAGCTGTCGCGGTAGAAAGTATAGCCACCAAATACCTGAACAAAACTTGCCAATGATACCTGAACAAATCCATTAATTTCTATATGGGTGCCGATGATCATGCCGAGCATGGGGATGCTTAAGATTACCGCAGATACAAGTGACAGAATAAGCCGCCATTGACCCAGCAATAAAGCCAACCGTGATTGTGTATCTTGGTGATTTACCAACTCCCCAAGGTGTTTATGCTGTTCAGAATTTGTATTATTGTGATGATGACGTTGTTGAAGCGAATGGCTAGGAGAATCTGGAATGACAATAAAGGCAAGTCCTATTTCTCGAACAAGTTGTTCGATCGATGTCATAGCCAAAGAATTTTTCAGATGTGTTAGTCTAATTTGTCGTTCGGGTTTTTGCATTTCTAGATGAACAATATTTTTCATTTCAGATAGCTTATGCAGTAATTTCTCTAATTGGGCGTCCGTTGCGGTAGTTGAAAACTGCATATTTGTTTGCGTTTGTGGTACTTGATACCCCGCGCTTGCAACAGCATCAACGAGTGGCTTAGAGGTTAATTGCTCAGAACCTTTTACCAGGGCACTACCATTACTTAGGTGCACTGCGACTGCATCAACAAATGGTACTTGTTTTAATGCTTGTTCAATCCGATTGACACAAGAATTACACGTCATACCTTCGATCGGAATAATAAGTTTATGCACCTGTTTGTTCATTCTTTATCCCCATTCTCATCAAAACATAGTCTTCAATATTGGTAAGATTTCCCCATAGGGTAATGTCAAGACAAAAGTGTTGGGTAGTTTCTTATTAATTTTTACATGGTAAGTTTGTGATGTCATGGTGGACAATATTGCTTGACCTTACCCTATGGGCATAGCCTAGACTAGATGTGTGTTAAGTGCAAAACCAAATATAATATAGGGGAAAGTCGATGTTCATTCTTAAAATTCCAACTATTCATTGCCAATCCTGTGCAGGGCACATACGGCAGATTATTCAAAAACATCAACCGGACGCCTCAATTACTATTGATGTTTCAAAAAAAACGGTAACCATTCGTTCTTTAGAGAAGCTGTTGCCCCCAAAACTGTTGAATGAATTGAAAAATGCGGGTTATGAAGCAACATTTTAATACCCCAGGATTGTAAATATGAAGCGAACAACACGGCGTCAATTTCTAAGTGGCGGCATAGCAATGGCTGCGGCCGGGCTAATGCCAAAAATATTATTATCGGCGCCCAACTTGAAACCAATTTTGTTAAAAGCCGAAAATAAAATAATTGAAATTAATAAAAAGCCGGCAAAAATTATGGCTTTAACAAGCCCAGGTAAGCAGGATTTAACTTTTGAAGCGCCAGGACGTTTTTATGTGCAGTTAGAAAATGCTTTGACGGAACATACTTTAATTCATTGGCATGGGTTACTTCCTCCGTCAGATCAAGATGGGGTACCCGAATTATCGCAAGCAGCTTTAGCACCGGGTAGTTCGTTTATTTATGATTTCATGATAGATGAACCTGGTACGCATTGGATGCATTCGCATTTTGGTCTGCAGGAACAAAAACTTTTGGCTGCCCCCCTAATCATACACCCAGCTAATAGAACACCTGCTTACCGCGAGATTATATTGTTTTTGCAAGATTTCGTTTTTGCTGATCCGGTAGAGATTTTTGAAAAATTACGCGGGGGTAAACATGATGAACATGCCCACCATGCTGGTATGTCGATGGGTGTGCCAACAAGCCATCTTCATGATTTTGAGCCTGATGCGTTTCTAACAAACCAAAAAACCCTTGATGATCCAGATATTATTTATGTTGAATCGGGTGAAACGATCCTTTTGCGCATTATTAATGCCGCTGCTACAACCAACTTTGTGATGGATTTTTCAGGGCTACAG
>CAYPXH010000083.1:0-2185 GCA_964414755.1 uncultured Rhodospirillaceae bacterium
AGGATAATATGCTTTTTAAATTTTATGTTTGGACATCATTATTAAAAATGGGAAGACTTTTATTAAAAAGTCTTTTGTTTTCTATAATATTAACGCAGATTGTCTCTGCCCAAGAGCAAGCGGATCCTCTTTCTGGCCTAACGGTACGCGAGAAAAGATTGGTTAATGAAATCTTGGAACAGGATCTACCAAAATTTTTGTCAAACTATAAGCAATATTGCGGCTACGAACCAAAAATTAGTATTGAATGGAGCAGTTTTACTGGGGTTTTTCAGCGTAAAGAAGACCTAACAAATATATTATTTACTGGTCTTGCTGAAGCCGTGAGTACGATGTGCCGATTGGACTATGCCAAGCGTGCCTTAAGAGATGGTTTGCAACATATTAAAATATCCGCCCAGAAAGAGCAGCAAAGTAAAGTCTTATTCAATAAAGCAGAAAAAACGCTTGAGATTTACCTCGCCCCGAAGGAGGTTTTGGGTGGTGTTCGTGGTGAAGCAATCCGTACCCTTATTGAAGATGCCAAAACGGGGTTGAATTTTCCCGAGTTACGTATCTTGGATATTATTTTGTTCAAGGTTCTTCCTGAATATCAGGCTGAATTTAATGAAGTGTGCCAATCTAATATTAAGCTTGAAATTAATTTAGACAGTTTTCGGCAATTTAAAGCAGTTGAATTTATAGAGTATGCGCGTGAAGTAATCTTAAATAATTTTATCGATGCTATGCAAAAGGTTTGCAGTGACCCTAAATTCCGTCAACGCTTTCTTGATAACGTAAAACATGTCGAAATAAATTATGTTTCATCGCCAGAACAGCGTAAAATGGATATAAAAGATGGCGTGTTTCTTATATCCGTTAACATGAGAAGAGGGACATCTTTTGGCGGTTTTGTTATCAGTGATATTACACAGTTTTTAGAGTTGGCTTTCTAACAAGCCAATAATTCTTTTAAGGAATTTATAAAAAAGGCCAAGATCAGATCCTGGCCTTTTCAATTTTTTGATTAGTCAAAAAGATCCCTAGTATGGCTCTTTTGCCCTTACCCATAACCCTATGACTTATTATAGCCGCTGTCTATTGCCCAATTATTGCAGCTAATAGGGCAATTATATTCATAGAATTGGAATGCTATGCTAACAAAAGCGGTAATAGGAAGCATATTGCTTAATTATTAGGTACAAAATTGTTGATTGGGTTCCTTGGAATAAGCCTTGGTATATTTTCTAAATATCCAATAATCCTTGTTTTTTCTTGCATTGAAGGCGTTGATTTTGGATAAATAAACAAAAATTTTATTGGCGAGGCTTTTTATAAAATTACGGTTTTTATTTTTTGTGTTCCAGCTCACGCATTAGTATGCTTACCGCTTGTTCGGTCACAGATCCTTGGTTCAATCCATTAATGACACCCAGCCTGTTTTCTACCGGATGATTTTGGCTCATTTTTGCTACGGCCTCAACTTGCTGCACCCTAATTTCCAATCCTACAATTGCTTTTAGTTGTGATTGAATATATTCCGGTGGTGCATCGGCCATTTTCCAAGGGTGCGATTGCTTTTCTTCATTTTCAGCAACCATCCTTTCCAAAAGATCAGTTAACCAGCTTATTTCTTCGTGTTTTTTAGCAGTTCCATGAAAATGGAAAGCTTCATAATTCCATGTTGGTACTGCCCGACCCGTAATTTTTTTTGTCTCATACCAACCAGGGTGAATATAAGCGTTAGGGCCTTGGAAAATGACTAAGGCTGGATTTTGTCCATTAGCATGACGCCATATTTCATTGCCGCGTGATACATGACCCTGGAATATAATTTGATCTTTTTGTTGGTAAATACGAAGTGGCAGAGATGTTGTGATAAATCTTTTATCGGCAAAAATAATACATGTGGCAAATTGAATAAGGCGTACTTTATCTATGATAAGATTTTTATTGTGGATTGTGAATTGTTCCTTAAGCATCATGATTTATGAAGTTTTCCTTTTTGATTCGTTTATATCATCAGTGACCGAGTAAGTATTCATCTGTTGGCGAAGTTTCTTGATATCTAATTCCTTGATTTCTTGTCGTACTACTTTAAAACCTGCCTTTATGTAATTGATTAGGGCTGCTGGGTGGTCAAGCGTACAGGTGTTCACCGCAATTTTTTGTGCTTGGTGGGATTGGGCGTAATGAATGCTCCAAT
>CAYPXH010000084.1:0-2120 GCA_964414755.1 uncultured Rhodospirillaceae bacterium
TAGCGAAATACATTAAAAAAAATCGAATCTTGGGCAAGGGGACTTAACAAATTATAAAGCATGCCGAACCGCGCTAGGCTGTTTTAGTTTATTAATAATTAACTTCATTTGACTTCCTAAAGAACCTTTAATCATTACAATATCACCATCATGTAAGACAGATTCGATTTGATCTGCCAATAGTGCGCTATTGGCAAAATGTGCGCCTTGAATTTTTTTTGGTAAATTTTTAAAGAGGTGTTGCATAAAAGGTCCACAGGTAAAAACAAGATCAATTTTATTTTGAATAACCGCCTGACTTAAGTCTATATGTAGCCTTGTTGCTTCTGATCCTAATTCAAGCATGTCACCAAGTACAGCAATACGGCGATTGTTTGCTTTAAAATTGGTTTGTCCGAGCACGTTTAGTGCTGCCTGGACGGAGGCTGGATTAGCATTATAACTATCATCTATTAATAAAATTTCTCTATCATTAGAGATGCTTAGCGCGTGTTTCTGCCCCCGTCCACTTGGGGGATAAAATGTTTCAAGTGCAGCGATAATTAATTTTAGATCAATACCCAATTGAAGTGCAGTTACAACAACGGCCAAACTATTAACAGCCCAATGATGGCCAATAACAGGCAATTGATACTTTATGTTTAAGCCCTGGTATTGCGCAGTTACTGTTTGCTTTTCCTTTTCGCTTATCACATTAAGCAGCTTTATACCTGCGTCTTTACTCTGACCAAAACTGATAATCTGTTTAACATTATTGCGTTTGGCATGATCAAGTAAACGCTGATATTCAGGACTGTCAAAAGGGATTATAGCACATGAATCTGTTGTCAAACCATGAAAAATTTCAGCTTTGGCATCAGTGATGCCGTGGATGTCTTTAAAAAAAGCTAAATGAGCAGGGGCAATAGCCGTGATCACGGCTATATCAGGCCTTACTTGACGAGTCAGGTTGTCAATTTCGCCTGCGTGATTCATGCCCATTTCAAAAATGCCAAAATCAGCTTTAATTGGCAGTTTTGCTAAACTAAATGGCACTCCCCAGTGATTATTGAAGCTTGCCTCACTGGCATGGGTATTACCGCTTGCCGACAAAACCAGACGCAACATTTCTTTTGTGCTGGTTTTTCCAACACTACCGGTAATACCAATGATTTTCGCTTTTGATCTTATCCGACCAGCCTGCCCAAGGTCTATTAGGGCCTTTTGTGTATCTTGAACTTTAATAACAGGTACGGAAGATTTTATATGAGGTTGGTGTACCAGTACCCCAGCAGCTCCTGCGAAAATGGCTTGCTCAATGAAACGATGCCCATCTTGCTCTGGTCCTTCTAGGGCAATAAATAGATCACTTTTTTTTAAAGTTCTACTGTCAATAGATAAGCCATTTACCGACCAATTTACCGATTCTGACTGACCCTGGGTTGCCTTAAGAATATCTGCCGCAGACCATAGAAATTCTGTCATGTTTAATGGTTAACCTTCAGACAATATCGTTCGAACAGTTTCACAATCATCAAATGGCAAAGTATACGAACCGATAATTTGCCCTGTTTCATGACCTTTCCCAGCAACAAGCAAGACATCACCACTTTTAAGCAGACTGATACCATGTTGAATAGCCTCACGGCGATTGTCAATCTCGATTGCCTCGGGACAGGCAGCAATAATTTGCTGTCGAATATTGGCGGGGTCTTCGTTGCGTGGGTTATCATCAGTAACAATGGTTATGTCCGCCAATTTTTTGGCAATTTTTCCCATCATAGGCCGTTTTGTGCTATCGCGGTTGCCACCGCAACCAAATATGACAATCAGTCTTTTTTTGGTAATTGGACGCAAAGTATTTAAAACGCGTTCCAAAGCATCCGGTGTATGTGCATAGTCAACAAAAACAGGACATTCGTGTTGATTACGTCCCACCAACTCAAGACGTCCATGTACAGGTTTTAAATAAGGAATACATTCAAATAGTGGTGTAAATTTTTGGTATTTTGCAAATACTAATCCAACAGCACATAGAATATTATAAATTTGAAATTCACCGGCAATCGTTGTTTCAAACTCTTTCTTACGATCACCCGGTATCACTACATCGACATATTGGTGTGTATTGGTTCGCCTTA
>CAYPXH010000085.1:0-2094 GCA_964414755.1 uncultured Rhodospirillaceae bacterium
CCAACCCCAACATGATGCAGATGGGGCAATCGGGCGGCAACGGCAACACCCCCACCAACGTACCCAGTTCAACGCAAAATACCCCTTTAACCCCTAGTGCCCCAGGCCAACTGGGTACAGCTCAACCTGGTACAACCTTAACTCAACCCGTTACAAACCCAACCCAACCGATACAAACAGCAGCAAACCAGGCAAATCCAAATACTCAAGCCAATGCACCCGGTTCACCACAAGATACCCCTTTACAGAACAATACAGGAACTGTATATTTAAAAGAAAAATTTCTTTGGCACAAACAACCCGATAAATGGGATTTAAATAATAATGATAAAAATGGTGGTCATATTAGAATCAGGCATCTTGTGTCTAAGGAATCCCTAATAGAGTCAGGCAATAATCAAACATATTTTAAAGATTCTGATTACTTTAGTGCTTTTGAAAATGAGGCAATCTTAACAAAATCAGTCAGACAAGCATTACAGGAAAATTCTCAAGAAATTGATAACTGGCTTTTAAACATACAAAACCAAATTGATCAAGCAGTAAAGAGTAATAAAAAGACACCCACTAATTTTCGTTTATCCTTAGAATCCCAAACATTTCTAGAACCTATTGGTTTTGGTTTGCAGCGAAACAGTCAAAACTTTGAATCATTATATAAAATAAGAATGATTTTAGAAATGAAAAGCAACGGAAATTATTACATTTTTACAGCTTATCCAATTAGATAAATGATATAAAGGATAAAACACTATGAATAAATTAAAGCAAAATTACCCCCATCTTCATCATTTTATAACCACATATTTAGAGGTTCATTTTCTGGAAGGAGATGAGGAAGGAAAGCCAATGACCATTGATGAAATTATTGACCTGTTTAAGAAACATAATAATGAACAAATTGAGCAAGCCTTACTAACTGATATAGAGAAAATCCAGAAGCATTCTGTAGATTATAAATTAATAGAGGAAGAGTATATCTATAAGATAGGTTATAAAATTCCTGTCAATATGCTTTTAAATCAAATTATGATTCATCTGGCCAAATGATAAAAGCTGAAGAACAATTAAACCAAGAATATAAATGGGCAATGCAGGTTTTAATGATTATCAATAGTCATATGATGAGGGCGTTGGGTGATCCCGATAGCCCTTATAAAACTTATGCTGATATTGCCAGATATTATTCTAATGTAAAAGGGGATTATCCAGAAGGAATAAACCACTATCTGCAAACTATTGTTGATTTACAAACCATGGCCGAGAAAGAACTGGATTCTTGGGAGGTTATTGGTGACGCCGCTAATACCGGGCTTGACGGGCCAGAAGATGCCAAGAAATGGTTGCTTGAGGAAGTTTTACCCCCGTTAATTGCCGAAACCGAAAAAAGAGGGTGGAAGAAGCCGGCTTAAAGAATAAGGATTTTTGAACCCATGAGCAAATTACAAGCAACATATGTTAGCGATATTGAGCGTGATGAAAAATATGCTGAGATTTATTCAGTTCAGTCGGATAATGAACGTATTTTTCTTTGTGAAATTTTATTTCAAGATATTGATACGGAAGATCTAACCATTAAATTAGGCTCATCAATTCAATATAAGCTGAGCGATTTTCTTAGCTTTTTACAGAAGAGTGGAGAGCGGCTTATTAAAGAACGGCCTCCGAAAGGGCAGCGTCGGGCTGAGGACATTGTTTGGGATGAAGATAAGTCAGAAACAAAAAATAAAGTTTAAAAAGTGATTTTTAAATTCAAGTTCTTTAAACATTATTAATTGATTAGGTGGTTGGGTTAGCGGCTCGGACAACACGACCCTTATTTCCATTGTTGCCAAGCACCCAACATTTCAACCGCTGCTGCAACGAATATTGGGCGCCAAAAAAACACCCCAGGAATTGCAAGACACCCTGAATGAAATCGCCCAGTTCGGCGATGCAGCCGCTGCTTTCAGATTAGCTTTTACCCAGATGCACAACAAGCTAGCCAATAATATGGCTGGTGGCCGTAATATGCCAGATATTGGGGTGCAATACCCAAGCAACCCAAATATGATGCAGATGAATCAGGTGGGTAATAAAGGTACTATACCAAAT
>CAYPXH010000086.1:0-1898 GCA_964414755.1 uncultured Rhodospirillaceae bacterium
AAAACCCAAAATTAAAGGTTAAAAACTGCTTTTCTTCTTCAAAACCCAATTTCTTGTACAATGCTTGGGCGGCGATGTTCGTGTGAGCGGTTTGTAAGGTAACATAGGCCGCTTCATTTTTGCGGCAAAATTCTAAGGCCTGTTCAATCAACTTTTTCCCCACCCCATTTTTACGAAAATCAGGGGCAATATATAAATCATTCAATATCCATGCTTTCTTCATGCTGATCGACGAAAAACAAGGATATAATTGGCAAAATCCAATAATTTGGGGCAGATTATTGTTTGTTAGACCCCCTGCTTCTGCCACAAAAATAGTGGAATCCTGTTTTTTCAAGCGTTCACTAATGAATCTTTCTGCTTGTTCCAGTTGTGGCGCTTGATTGTAAAATTGGCGATATTGATTAAATAATTTAGCCAATTTGGCAGCATCACGTTGATGAGCTGTGCGCATGTTAATTGTGTAGGCCATTGTTTTTATGTTCCTTGATGCTGCTTATAGTTCATAAAATTTTAATTATTAAATCTTCGGTTTTCAATATATTGATTCAATGCAAAAACAAGTGACATGGGGCCATTGCAAAGTCTTGTCGATTGTGCCCATGATGATTGCCGCAGGGCATTTTTGTACCAATAGGCGCAGAATTTTAAGCTGGCGTTCCCACGCCAAGGTATTGAGGGCTTGATTAACTTGTGTTTATACATCGCTAGATAAAGATATACAAACCAAGGCAGCGTTGTTTCAGTGCCTTATAATTTTGTAAATGATGGTGGCGTTTAAAACCCAATACCGCCACCATTACCAATGCCACCTATTATGTTAAGACATTCGGCTTAACTATTTATTAAACTGGTCAAAGGCACGCAAAGCATCGGCTGCGTACATTAAAGCAGGGCCACCACCCATATAAACACACATCGATAAAACCTCGGCAATTTGTTCACGCGTGGCTCCAAGTTCTTTTAACGCCTTAACATGAAACCCTATACATCCATCACAACGCTGCGTTACGCCAATTGCCAGGGCTATAAATTCTTTAGTTTTCTTATCTAGTGCACCATCGGCGGTTGCCGCCTTGGCCATCGCATAAAATCCATTCATCGCGTCAGGAGCCGCTTTTCTTAATTCGCCAGTATATTGGGAAATATCGCCAATAATTTGTTTGTAATCTTTCGTCATTAATTTTTTCCTTGCATTATATTGTAAATTTATAATATTATAATTTTATGATATTAATTTATTATAAATTGTCAAGCAGGTGGGTATCAACATGAATACCTTGCAAAAAATGGACAAAAACGTTGATCAAGCATCGGCTTTTTTAAGTGGTTTATCTAATGCCCACCGGTTGCGTATTTTGTGTTTGTTGACTGATGGCGAAAAAAATGTAACGCAACTTATTCAAGCAACCGGAATGGCGCAAACGTCGATTTCACAGCATCTGCGCAAATTAAAGGAAGAAAAAATTGTATCATTCCGGCGCGATCACCGAACACTTTACTATTTTATCAGCAACCCAGCTGCCCAAGAAATTATGGGCATATTATATCAACATTATTGCCAGAAATAATCGGATAAAAATGAATACTCAAAACAATCATCATAATATTACACCACAACAGGCTTATGAATTACTTTCCAAAGGAAAAGCAATTTTAATTGATGTGCGTGAAGATGACGAATAAAACTGAACATATTTCATACGCAATATCTTTACCCCTAAGCAACATCAGCAATCTGGGTATGTATATTAGCCCAGCTCCCGAACAAAAAATTATTTTTCAGTGCCAGCATGGCAAGCGCGCAAAAAAAGCTTGTAACATCGTAACAGCAAGCCATCTTGGGTTTAAGCAGGATGATATTTTTACTATTGACGGTGGAATTGAAGGATGGCGTA
>CAYPXH010000087.1:0-1871 GCA_964414755.1 uncultured Rhodospirillaceae bacterium
CTGCGCCGTGCATAAGGCGGTGGCGGCAGTTTTAATGTAAGCTTTACATCACCACCTTTATATCCGGCTTGCTGTAATAGTTCTTTTGCTAAAGCAAGGTTATAGCTATTAACACCCACCAAATCGATATAGTCTGGATTATGTGGTGCAAAATGACTTCCGATTGGGACAGCATAACCAAACATAGCACCATCAATAACGGCTTGGCGATCAATGGCACGGCAAATGGCTTGACGCAGCATTAAACGATTTAGCGGCTGACGGGCGTTATTGATAGCAAGAATTGTTTCACCCTCGGTAGTACCATAAGCAACTTTAAATCTTGGATTCTTTTGAAATCTTGTTAACAATTCTGGGGCAGGAAAGTTTGGAAAAGCGTCTATCTCGCCACTTTCCATCGCTATCATCGCAGCGGTTGGATCAGCAATAAATTTGAATCGCACCACTTGGAACCATGGGTATTGCCCCCAATAGCCGTCGTACATTTTTAGTTCAAGCTGATTCCCCTTGTCCCACCTTACAAACTCGTATGGTCCAGTTCCAATCGGTTTTATTTTATTTGAATCATAGCTTTCTTTGGCCACAATAACCGCATCACCCCACCCCAAATTATATAAAAAATCTGCTGTTGGTCTTTTGAGCCTAATTTTTATGGTCCATTGATCAAGAACTTCAATTTCATTAATCGGTTCAAAAATATTTTTTTGGGCATTAACACTGTCAGCAGCCATTGCACGTGTAAAACTGAATACAACATCTTCGGCATCAAAAGCTGTACCATCGTGAAAAGTTATACCCTTGCGTAGGTAGAAGGTGTATTCTTTGAGATCATCAGAAATAACCCAGCGTTCAGATAATTGTGGCTTAACATAACCATAACCATCAATTCTTGTTAATCCCTGAAAAATATTTCCATACACAACCTCATCAATCGCCCCTGCTGCACCGGCTGTTGGGTCTAGGTGGGGTGGCTCAAGAACCATGCCCAATGTAATGCTTTTATCTGCAACCCGAGCATATGAAGGCACAGCCTGAATTATAAAAAGAAGCAGCAGGTAAAAAAACGACAAGAACCGTGTAAACCTGAAAATCATTTTAAACCCCGTATACAATACCTATAAAAGTTTTTAATTGCTGGGTTATTATTTTAATATTCTGTGCTTTCATAGTTAAGTTTGTCAATATACATAACCAGGCCTTGTCGTTATATAAAAAATCTTATGGGTATGATCGTATTGATATAATTTATACTAATCGTTAATTGCTGCCAAAAAACTAAATGGATTTCACAAACAAGTTTTACTTGCATTTACCTTTGTTTTTGCATAATTTCCAATTCATAGATTATTCGGGGTGTAGCTCAGTCTGGTAGAGTACCTGCTTTGGGAGCAGGGTGCCGCTGGTTCGAATCCAGTCACCCCGACCATTTTTACCGTTATACGACCTGTTGCACATGCCCATTTTTGGTGATTTATGAAAGCCCGACTTTATCGTCAATCAAAAACAGCTATGCAATCTGGCCCTCTCGTAAGGACAGACTGGGTTGTTGAATTTGTTCCAGAATCAATGCCTCTCTCCGATAGCTTAACAGGGTGGACTGGTTCTCTAGATACAACCGGTTGGCAAAGGATTTTTTTTGCAACACGGGAACAAGCCATTGATTATATGCAGCAAAATAACATAGATTATACGGTTGATGATCAAAGCACCAAAACTGTAAAACCGAAAAGTTATGCCGATAATTTTCATAGTAATCGGCGAATACCTTGGACACACTAGGTGTATTTTTGTTTTGTGCCCGTAGCTCAGCTGGACAGAGCAGCAGCCTTCTAAGCTGCTGGTCGGGGGTTCGAATCCCTCCGGGCACGCCA
>CAYPXH010000088.1:0-1832 GCA_964414755.1 uncultured Rhodospirillaceae bacterium
GACGGCCTGTCACGCCGTAGGTCGCGGGTTCGAGTCCCGTCACTCCCGCCATCATCACAGCCATAATAGTGGCGCAAAATATTTGTAACATAAAAATTCCGACAAAAATTTATAACAAATTGGCCGCTTGTTGTCTGTAATTGTTTCGAATCCAAAATTTGGGATAATAAGGTTGCTATCTTATAGGCATGAATGTGCGGTTTGAAATTGTTCTTTTAATTATGGGTTTTATTATTTTGATATGGGAGCTTCTTGATCTTTTTACACGGTAGATATGGGCCAACTTGTTTTTAAAAGGAAAAGACAAATAATATTGATATCGTGCTAGGTGCCATGTTGTTATGGCTTCGGGCACGTCAAGCTATGATTTGGTTATAGCTTCCTTTTCCACACGGATATGCAAAAAGCTTACTTGAATCATCCTATATTTCAGGATATTTTGGTAATTCTTGATCCCGCCTAATTTTACTAAACTTTACCTAATCATATTTTACTGGACGTTTTAAAAGATTCCCCCTATAAACGGGCAACTATTGGCTTTGTCTGAGCTTTTTTGCGCTTGTTATGCCGATTTAGATAACCATTCCATGCTTGGTTTTGGTGGTATCGCAACAAGACAGCCAGGTCGGCCAACCACTTTTAGACGGGAGCTTGATAGCCCCAGTCGGGGTTTGTCAAGGTTGTAAACCATGACCCAATCTTTACCTGTGCCTTTTCCCCATTACCTTACTTTTGATGATGTTTTGTTGTTGCCTGGTTATTCCGAAATTATTCCGGCTGATGTTGATTTAAGCGTGCAGTTGGGTGCCAAATTAACCTTGAAGATTCCTATATTATCAGCCCCCATGGATACCTTAACCGAAAGTAATATGGCAATTGCCATTGGTAAAATTGGCGGGCTTGGAATTATTCACCGTAACTTAACAATTGATCAACAGGTAACCCACCTGAAAAGCGCACTTGATGCTGGTGTGAAAGTTGGTGTTGCTGTTGGTTTTGGTGCCGATTTTGAAAGTCGGGTTCAAAGGTTAGCCGGTTTGAAACCCCATGTTATCTGTGTTGATTCAGCCCACGGACATACCAAAAACATTATTCAAGCAACTCGCTATATTAAAAAGCATAGCCCATCCATTTTACTAATTGCCGGTAATATAGCAACCTATGAGGGTGCTAAGTCTTTGTTTGAGGCCGGTGCAGATATCGTCAAAGTTGGAATGGGGGCAGGTTCAATCTGTACCACCCGTATTGTCTCGGGCGTTGGGGTGCCACAATTATCGGCAATTTTTGATGCTGCAAAAGCTGCTAAAGAATTTAATCGCCCAATTATTGCCGATGGGGGGTTGCGTACCAGCGGTGATATTGTCAAGGCATTGGCGGCGGGTGCATCTGCGGTAATGTTGGGTTCCATGCTGGCTGGAACCGAGGAATCGGTAGGCGAGGTTATCGAATATCAGCAAAAACGTTATAAATCATATCGTGGTATGGGTTCGATTAAGTCAATGGTGCAGGGCAGTGCAACCCGTTATGGCCAACATTACACACCCGGTGAGCAGCAAAAACTTGTACCGGAAGGTGTTGAGGGGTTGGTGCCGTATCGCGGCCCATTGGCTGGGTGGATGCACCAAATTTTGGGAGGTGTACGGGCTGGGTTTGGTTATGTTGGGGCTGTCCAACTACAACAATTACAACAAAAAGCCAGGTTTGTTACAATCAGCACGGCTGGTGTGCTTGAATCGCACCCGCACAGCATTACACATACATCATCGGGACAATAAATATGATTGTAATTGTCGATTTTGGTTCACAAACCGCCCATATGATTGGTCGTCGTT
>CAYPXH010000089.1:0-1713 GCA_964414755.1 uncultured Rhodospirillaceae bacterium
TGCCCTTTTCAAGTAACGATGAAATATGCAGAAAAATATCATCTTGCCCAGATTGCGCGCTGACAAATCCAAAACCCTTTGCTGAACTAAACCATTTAACTTGCGCACGCTGAACGACCGAAGAATTCGATAATGAACCTGACGGAGAATTATGAAATTCACTTGTGTTTGACATTGCCCGAAAACCCTTACCAAAAGCGAATATTTACATTTTTGTATTATGAATATTAATAGACCACAATACCAACTAATTTAATCGTCACTGATATATAAAAGCTGGTCAGCAGTTAGCTATGATTATTACTATTCCATCTCTAGAACTTTTGCAAGGGTTACAATTTTTTTATTTTGATTGTTGGGGGCAAGCCGGCTATGATTGCTATCAACTATTGCTACCGGTGGTATATACGGGTTATATTATAAAAAACCATCTTACGGTTAAAAAATGTCTGAAACACGATTTTCCGTTATCGCAGCCCCAATGGCCGAAGCCCAACTTGCCCTTAACGAAATAAAATCATTATACCACCAGTATATTGAATCAAAGATTGAAAAATCTACATGTATTGTTGTTCTTGGTGGCGACGGTTTCATGCTTGAAACGCTCCATAATTATATGTCGTTAAATATTCCGTTCTTCGGTATGAATTGCGGTACTGTTGGATTTTTAATGAATAAGTATGAATTACGCTCTTTACCTAAAAGGCTGAAGCAAGCCACTAGTGTTATGCTACATCCATTGGCTATGACCGCTGTTGATCAAGATGGCAAAAAACATCAGGCTTTGGCAATTAATGAAGTGTCGCTTCTGCGTCAAACCCGCCAAGTTGCCAAAATATCAGTTATAATTGATGGCGTTACCAGACTACCCGAATTAAGTTGTGATGGTATTTTGCTATCAACACCGGCGGGAAGCACCGCTTATAATTTATCTGCGCATGGCCCTATTCTGCCATTAGGGTCGCCTGTACTGGCATTAACGCCTATAAGTGCCTTCCGCCCGCGAAGGTGGCGTGGCGCCATTTTAAAGCACAATGCTGTGGTTGAACTAAAAATTATTGAACATACCAAAAGACCGGTTAGTGCCGTTGCCGATTCTGTTGAAGTTCGCAATGTCCTGGAAGTACAAATCTATGAAGATCGTCAATTACATATTAAAATTCTATTTGATGCCGACCGCAGTTTGGAAGAACGCATCCTAAACGAACAATTTTTATATTAATCGTATCTATATTGATGATAAAAATGATAAAGGGGCATGTTCGTGCCCCTTTAACTTTAATAAACTACCACCAATTTACTGCCCAAATAATGGGAATGGCTTGTCATTAATTAAAATTTGTGCTTCTTCATTAAGGATAATATTAAACTGATATTGATCGTTACTAACCTGCTTGCCGAAGCTACGCAAAAGTTCTAAGAAACTTTTCGCTTCTTGTTCATCGCCGCGTCCAGCAATTTTTACTAAGGCATCCATCAGTCTGCTAAAATTATTGACAACCCAGTTAACATCAAGGGTAACGCCTAAGAAAGCATCTTGGTTCGCTTTGACAGCACCATCAATTTTATAATCGGCAACGGCCATTTCCAAAAGAATATCTTTTAACGACATAATCGTACCAGCCTTACCAAGCATATCGATCACAATGTCATCCGCAAAAGGTACGAAAGAGAGTTTTTCGACAAGCGCTTTAAAAGGCACCCTGTCTAAAG
>CAYPXH010000090.1:0-1595 GCA_964414755.1 uncultured Rhodospirillaceae bacterium
CAGTTTCCCTTCCTCGATATCATGTAAACTGGCTGCTTATTACAGGGCTAAGCTAATTTTGTCGCCTAGGTGACGTTGAACTTTTCCTGCAACTTCAAGCTCAATTAACATAACCCGTAAATCAGCCAACGATAATTGGCACTCATTCGCTAATTCGTCAACCAAAATTGGGATTGGTGATAGTTTCTCTAAAATAAACTGACTTATATCTCTTTTATCCGCGAGTTCTGAATAATCAACCTTTTGATTCTGTTGCTTTGTGAACAGAGGTTTATGAACATCGGTTGTAGTTTTTGGATTTTTTATAATTTCTGGAAGGCATTCTATAATATCTTGTATGCTTTGTGTTAGTACTGCGCCTTGACGAATCAAACTGTTGGCACCGTAACTTCTGCTGTCCAGCGGTGATCCGGGAACTGCAAATACTTCACGCCCCTGATCAAGGGCGCATTTTGCTGTAATTAACGATCCAGATTTTTCGCCTGCCTCAACAACCAACACACCTAGGCTTAGCCCTGATATAATACGGTTGCGTCTTGGAAAGAAACCGGCTTGTGGTATAGTACCCCAAGGTTGTTCACTCATAATTACCCCTTGTTCCTTAATTTGGTGATAAAGGTCTGCATTTTCTTGGGGGTAAATATGATCAACTCCGCCTGCAATAACGGCAATCGTTCCATGTTCTAAAGCAGCTTGATGGGCTGATTTGTCTATACCTCTTGCCATTCCCGAAACAATAACGAAGCCCTCTTTGCCAAGTTCTGAACTGAACAGTTCAGCAATTTTTTTACCCGCGGTTGAAGCATGCCTTGCCCCAACAATTGCAATGGCTGGTTTGTTTAGCAAATCAAATCGGCCAAGAATGGTTATAACAGGCGGGGGGTCTGGAATAAAGCGTAAAAGTTTTGGATAATGATCCTCGGTTACAAAAACTATCTTCCCACCGTATCGTTCGGTAAGTTCAATTTCTTGCTCAATTTTTGATGGGGTAGCAAGTGGATTGTTTTTGAATAAAGATTTTAATTCTGAGTGATCGTTACTATATTCTATTACTTTAGTGGCAGAGCCAAAATTTTTTAACAACTTACCGAAAGTTATTGGACCAACTGAAGATGTTCTCGCTAAACGTAGCAGGTTGAAACGCTCAGAACTATGTTTTTGTAGTAATGAAGAAGTCTTATCAGGATGATTTTTGACCAATTTTCGACTCTGTTCCTTGAAGCAAGCGTTTAATATTTCCATGATGTCTTAATACCACTAAAATTACCATTGCTCCCGTCCAAATAGCAGCATTAGAGCTTATCAAAATCCAACATAGAATAGGGCATATCAATGCGGTTGATAGCGAGGCCAATGATGAAAACCGGAAAACAAAAGCTATCAGCACCCAAATCACCAAAGCTAATAAACCAACTTTCCAGCTGATAGCCAACATAATTCCCAGAAAAGTTGCCACCCCTTTACCACCCTTAAATGTTAGCCAGACGGGAAACAAATGTCCAAGGAAAGCAAAGAAAGCAGCACTAAAAGCCAATTCAGGTGCATATATTTGTCCTAAAATAAAGGCCAGCGCACCTTTCCCACCATCTAGTAAC
>CAYPXH010000091.1:0-1535 GCA_964414755.1 uncultured Rhodospirillaceae bacterium
TAGGCTTCATTCTTAACCCATTCGCCCTTAACATATCGGCGTTGTTCGCAAATAACCACGTATGTTGCGGGCGGATTGATTAATAAATCCCAACTTAGGCAAGCTGATTTACCTGTATCATTCTTGGCAGGCAAAATAGGGCGTTGCCACTGCTGTTGACCTTGACGGTTATAAAGTGTTAGTTCGTTTTGGAATACCGATTGCCAGGATTCTTTCCCTTGGCCACTATAAGCAAGCACCAAAATATTACCAGCTGGGTCAACAAAAAACTTTTTTGTTCCCTGTGCTGCATTTTTTTCAAGATTAATTTCTGCTTGTGATGATACCTGGCCATCCTCTTTAAAGAAAACTACCTGGTAACTTGCCTGGGTTTTTGTTTTGCTGTTAGTGGCCAAGCTTAATAGCGAAATGGCAAAACCACCATCTTGCAGCGGCCATACACCAATATTTTTGCCTTCTTCAACTGCTAAGGTAATGCGTGTTTCTGCGTTGATCTTTACATCAGTTTTCTGACTGTTAATTACCGTTCCTTGTTGATTAAGCCGGTCAATAACCAAAGATATGGATGTCTGATTATAACCAACTTCATTATTGGGTAGCCAATCGGTTGACAGGGTTGGGTTATAATAAACAGCAACATAGCCATTTGTTAAGGCGGTAGCGTCAAAGCTAATAAAACTAATTGATTTTTTTGGGGCTGTTGGTACCAAATATTTCCATATTGGTCGCGACTGATCATCTAACAATATTAGGGTCGATGGTTTTTCTTCAAGATGGTCAGTGGTATATAGTAATTGTTGGCCATTTGGGTACCGCCGTAAAATATCGTGAACTATCGGTTCGGCATCCAAAATAGTGCCATACGTGCTGGTGCCATTTGCCGGAATAGCACCGTAATAATAAGCTATCGGAAAACCATCCGGCTTGCCATAATAAGTTTCATTCGTGGCATAAAGTGGGCATTCTAGGGTAAATAGCGTAGAAATTGATGGTGCTGTATCTTTGGGCTTAGTGGCCCCAAGCGAACAGGTCATTTGCTGCCACGGCAATTTTGCGGTTTTGTCCTGAAACAGGGTGGTCGATGTTGTAAGTGGTATAAGACTGGCCGGTGACTGGGCTTGTATGTTTTCTATTGTCATTGTACTGAATAGACAAACGAAACCAGTAATTTTCCATCTTTGTCGCATATGATTTTATGCCTTTAATAATCGGTTTCTACGCAAATCTTATCAAACAAATAACAAAAAATACTTAATAGATGTGTATTTGTACAAAAAACAACTTAATCATCCTCACGGCCGGTTTTCAAGGCGGCCAAGAAAGCGGATTGTGGAATTTCAACGCTACCATATTGGCGCATTTTCTTTTTTCCTTCTTTCTGCTTTTCAAGCAGCTTGCGCTTACGGGTGATATCACCGCCATAACACTTGGCGGTTACGTCTTTGCGCAAGGCTGAAACCGTTTCGCGGGCAATAATTTTAGCGCCAATAGCCGCCTGGATAGCAATTTGGAACAATTGCCTGGGGATCAGCTCT
>CAYPXH010000092.1:0-1530 GCA_964414755.1 uncultured Rhodospirillaceae bacterium
GGCGGTAAAAAATTTGTTGATCTGTTAACCCTTTTGACTTAGCTACAAGAACATAGTTTTGTGTTTTGGTTATCATCAAAGATGCGTATAAAATTTTGCTTAGAGCCGCACTTTGCGGTATTGCCAAAGCAAAAGCTGGTAGAAACATTTTAAATAATATTTGAAAAAAATCATCTTGATAGCTGATATTAGCGGATGGTGGAAAAACTGGCCACATAAAGGCAAAAAAGGTTATCAATAGTAAACCTAACCAGAAACTTGGTATTGATAAAGCCAGACTGGTTAAAACTTGTATTAAATGTCCCTGAAAATTATGTGCTTTTAATGAGGCTTTAATAGCAACAGGAATTGCTATCAAAACAGTTAATATCATGGAATATGTAGCAAGCAAAAGACTAATTAAAATCTTACTGCCAATCAACGCACTTACAGAAGATTGGGTTACATAACTAAGCCCCCAATTACCAAGAAAAAAGTTATAAAACCAGCCGATATATCTTTCAAAAAACGGTATGTCTAACCCAAGTTGCCGTAGCAAAACAGCCCTGTTTTCTGGGCTTGTTTGCATTTCAAGCAGAATATCTGCCGAGTTACCCGGTAATTTGGAAATGACCCAAAAAATAATAATGGAAAAAACAAAGAAGTAAGTTCCATAGCGGATAGTTTGCTTAAGAAATAACATGAAACACCAGGTAAAATTTACCGCGCTGTGGAATAAACTTCACTCATGTCATTGGCTTGAATTGGGCTGTTGTTCCACATACCTTTTAATTCTTCTTTCCAAACACCGTATTTGCCCAACTGAAATAGAAAACAGTTAACCGAGTCATCTGCCAAAATTTTTTGTGCTTTTTGGTTTAGAGTCCTGCGAATATTTTCATCCATAGTCTGGCTTATTTCTTGAATAATGCCACGGAATTCTGGGTTATTATAACCAAAATAATAATCTTGCCGTGCATAAATATTAATATCAGATGGTTCGGTATGCGCAACGATGGTTAAATCAAAGTCTTTACGTCGAAAAACTTCATCCAACCATTGTGACCATTCAACTGGAATAAGCCGAACTTCAATACCAATTTTTGCAAGTTGAGCTGCGATTATCTCGCCACTACGCCGTGCGTAAGGCGGCGGGGGTAATTTTAGTGTAAGCTTTAGATCACCATCTTTATATCCGGCTTGATGTAGTAGTTCTTTTGCTAAAGCAACATTATAGCTGTTAACACCCACCAAATCGATGTAGTCAGGATTATGTGGCGCAAAATGACTTCCGATTGGGACAGCATAACCAAACATAGCACCATCAATAATTGCTTGCCGATCAATAGCACGGCAAACTGCTTGACGTAGCATTAAACGATTTAGTGGTTGACGGGCGTTATTGATGGCAAGAATTGTTTCACCCTCGGTAGTGCCGTAAACAACTTTAAATCTTGGATTCTTCTGAAATCTTGTTAACAATTCTGGGGCAGGAAAATTTGGAAAAGCGTCTATCTCGCCACTTTCCATCGCTATCATCGCAGCGATTGG
>CAYPXH010000093.1:0-1503 GCA_964414755.1 uncultured Rhodospirillaceae bacterium
CTAATAATCATGGACACTTTGGACTAGGGTTGCCGGAATATACCCATTTTACATCACCCATCCGCCGTTATGCTGACTTAATTGTTCATCGTGCTTTAATTAGCACATTGGGGCTGGGAAATGACGGATTATCGATATCTGAAGCAAACGACCTTCCCATGATTGCCCAAGCCATATCAATGAACGAACGACAAGCGGCAACTGCAGAACGACTTACACTAGACAGATTGACATGCTTGCATTACGAAAAAATGATAGGACATGTTTTTACAGCGCGGATTGTGCAAATTATGGACTATGGAATTTTTATTCGGATTATTGAAGATGGCGTTGAAGGTTTCATTCCTAACCGTCTATTGGGGCATGACACCTATCAATACCATGTCCAAGAAGGTAGTATCATAGGCATGAAATCACGCAAAAAGTTTAGCTTAGGTGATAAACTATCTGTTCGTTTAGAATCGATTAGCCTTATTGATGGTAAGCTTTTATTCGGTGTTGTTGTAACAGCTAAATCAAATGAACATATTCCCGTCACTCAATCTAACCGCCAGCGAAGAAAGCAGCGCTATAGGTTAAAGATAGAACTAGTTCAACAATTTCAGGAATTGCTGGGCAGCCAAACATTCTTGCTCTATTAACTGCCGTTTCTTTTGCAAGAAAGGATCGTCGCCCCACTTTCCTACTTGTACTTTTTCTTCCAGTAAACTTAATTCCAGTGCTTGCGATGTGTTTATTTCTTGCTGATAAACAGCACAAGCCAGTATTGAGGATGATAGTTCTTGTGCCAGCCCTAAAAAACCTGTTAAATGCCATAGATCGAGGTTTTGTAACATACGCCCAAATTGTTGCTTGGCAGAAGTTGATTGATGCTGAAGATGTAAGCTATAGGAAATATCTAGCTCGATCTTGTACTTTTGGCCAAACCATACAATTAGAGGAAGCCAGCGTTCTTGTTGGGCGGTATGCAATTCCTTGGGAAGCTCGGACCAATGCAATAACGTATCATGATCTAATTGATACACTGCACTCTCGATAACCTGGATATGGCCTGGAATAATATAATCCAAAGCCGTAAAACAAAGTTTTGATAAAAATCCATTATGGTTATTCAAGGATTCTTGTTCCCGGATAACAGCCAAAGCCAATTTCTCGGATGGGATAGCGAGAAAATTTCCTTTTGGCGTTCGTAAGGTTTTGCCTTCTTTCTCAAGAAAAAAATTCTCTGCCTGTTTTTTCATCTGCAGGGGTTGTGGCGACTTCTTCATAATTGTACCTAAATTTGGTGTTGATCAAAGCCTAAATCCTCCCATGCTTGTTGCATGTGGATCGGCAACGCAGCTGTCAGGGATATAGGCTTCTGGCCTGGATAGGGTATTGTTATTGATTGTGCATGAAGATACAAAGTCTGTTGATATGGTTGCGCTTTATCCACCAATTTAACACCATACTTATCATCACCACATATTGGGGTTTTTAGATACTGGCAATGCACGCGTAATT